>DATDXA010000031.1:0-93876 GCA_035289485.1 archaeon
CAGAAAATGGGACTCAAACTACTTCTTCCTCGCAGGAGGATGCTGGAACTACATCCCATTTAGCCCAGGGGACTCCACCCCAAGCTGCGGCCACCAAGACTTCAACGGAGCAATGGACGAAGTCCGAATCTACACAAGGGAACTTTCGGAAACCGACGTCAACTACCTTTACGCAAACCCGGGCGCTCAGGGGAATACAAGTAATTTGCAGGCGCGATGGGAATTTGGCGGCACCTGCATCGATGTGAACTCCGGTTCACAAAACGTTGGCAAAGCCACATACACCGCCGGCACGCAGGACCTTAATGTGTTTTTGTGGAGCGATTTCATTGGCGCCGCGCAGGGCTTGCGTGAGGACAGGAATGTAACCAGCACGGGCGGAGCGTCGTGAGGTGCTGCCATTGAGCCAAAAAATCCCAATTGCAATATTTCTGGTTTTGTGCGCAATTGCACTTGGCGCTTTTTTTTTGCCCGGTGAAGCGCAACAGGGCGCAGGCAAGCAATCCGGCACTGTTTCAGAAAATCCCGCCCAAAACCCGCTTTCGGAGCAAAGAAAATCCTACGGCTTCACGCCCGCGGTATTTTCGCAGCTTCCATCGCCACCGGATGATTTCAATGCGGTGGTTACACATTACCTGAACACCGGCACCCCGGATGAGTCCTTTTTTTCAAAAAAATATTACCTTCAGCCAGAGTTCTATCCTTCCTTCCTTTCTTCAGGCATCAATTACTGGTCAGATCCTTCGCCAACCCACTGGGCGGCATACGGTTATGGTTCGTTCCCCGTGAAAAAATCAATATCCGCATCCGCTAATAAGGAATCAACTGTGACCTTCTTTGTGCACTCAGGCTTTGGGGTAAGGTCATATCAGGGCATGGCCTTGCGTGCAGAAACGGATAGTGCGGATGCAAACCTTTCGGTGAGGCTTTCAGAGGGGGAATTCCTTCTTGGCCCTTCCTTCCCGTCATTTGAAAGCAGTTGGGCAAGGCCAGTGCAAGTGAATATTATTGCCAATGCACAAGGAACCCACACGATTAAAATTTTTGCAGCCCGCCCTTCCCAAAGCGCTTCAGAAGAATGGGACGCAATAGCCGCAAGAAAAAACCTGCCTTATTTTGACGCGGGGCTTGTATCATCCGATAAGCCGTTGATTGAGATTTCCCTAGAAACTGAGTGAAATCAGGCAATGAAAAAATTTCCGGAATTCAAAAATATTCAATGCCACTATGTTGCGGTTAAGTTGAAGTCCTTCGCGTGCGAGCCTTGTGAAATCCCGTTGCCAAAGCCGGCGTTGAAATCCCCTGAGAAGCACAACTGGTTTGAATCGTTAGCAGCCAAAGATGTTGTCAGCCTTCCCGCATTAAGATCATTGAGTGCATTGTAATTCCTGCATGTGGTGGATGTAACCGGATTTGTGGCGACTGTAACAGTGCAAGATTCCGCCCATCCCCCAAGCCCGCTTGTTCCGCAGCCTCCCCCCGTTCCCATCCACACCTTCAGCAAAAGATTAGTGTCAACCCCTGTGAAGGCCGATGTGAAATTGCCGTCAAGATTGAACGACGTATTCCCGTTGTTTGTTATAAGTATTGGCGCGACTGAGGCGCTCTGGCACACAGTTCCCGCGGCCTCAGAATCCGGATAAGGCAGGCATCTTGCGCCGTTGCCGTCAACATCCGAGTCAAAGCCGCATGTGCTTTCAACAAAATAAAACGCTGTCTGGCTGCATGTCGAGCCATAAGTCACAGTAAAGCTCTTGTTTGCTGGCACAACCCATGTCATTGTTGTTGTTGCGTTGCTTGCGGCAAGGGCAATAATCGGCAAAAAAATTGCTGCGAGTACCGCCAAAACAAGCAAATTTTTTATCTTCATCATCACACCAATTTCACTTAACAATCGTTATACTAACAATAATGTTATTTATATTCCTTTGTGTTTGTTCACTTCGTTACTTTGATTGTAAATTTTATCGGGGCGCCTGATGGGGCAATGCTCGATGCCGCATCAAAGTATATGTTCCTATATTTGAATTTCCACTCCTCCTTCTTTTCCTTTGGCGGTGCAACAACAAGGAACTTCAATTCATAATCTCCTGGGGGTGTTCCTGGCTTTACCTTGCCGGTTATCTCAATTCTCTGCGCCCAATTCTTCTTGAATTTCGGGAACGTGGACTCGAGCAGGAACGTGTTAGGCGTTATCTCAACTTCAAAGCGCTCAAGCGTTTCGCTTGAAGGAATTATTGTGACTCCCTGATATGTCTGCACGCCATACCCGCTGTAAAAGAACGCAACCGCACTAAAATCTGACCTTCCGGAAAGGCTCAGCATGTCAGATTGCTCAGATGGATATACCCCATACCCTCCCGTGCCCCAATATTTCGGGTCGGGCTCAGTCCAGAATTTTATTCCGCCTTCCTTAAACCCCGGATAGAACTCCGGTTGCTTGTAATAATCATCAGTAAAACCCCCAATCGCATAATTGTCCCCGTTTGCAATCAGGAACGCAACTTCACTAAAATCTGCAGGCACTTTTGGCAACTCTGAAAAAATTTCGCTTTCGGAATTAAGTGAAAAATAGTTCGGCATCTCAGACACTGGTTTTTTGAGGAACACCGCGGCCTTTTCGAAAAGGTCATAATTCTCCCTGTCCGGCTGGAACGCTTCCTGGAAATATCTCTGCCTTACGGCGTACTGCGAAGGGTCAAGCCTGTTCTCGGGCGGAATTATGCTTGATGGGGCTGTTTGTGCCTGATTCTGCTGCCCATTTGCATTCTGGTCCTGCGCTCCTGTTTGCGCTGGCTGCTGCACGCAGCCGCTCAGAATCAGGATGAAAAAAATGGCTGCAACTAAGGGCAATCCAACAATTTTGTTTTTGTCAGGGTAAAACATTCCAATTACTCTTTAATTGGAAGCCAAAAAGCCTTAAAAAAGCATTCGTGAAAAATCTGCTCTTTAACGGCAGTTTAATTTTCCTAATCCGCCATCTTTTGTCCGCGCGCATTTCCGATAACCGAAACCAATTATTATAACGCACGTGGTACTCTTACTGCAATGAAATCCGCGCAACTGGCCTTTGCGGCTATAGCCCTAGTGCTCTTCGCATCCGCAGCCTTTGCAGACTCTGACACATCCTCGCTCACATGGGTGCGCCCAAGCAGCCCCTCCATTACCGCCGCACTTTCCGCAGAACGGTGCATGGCGGCAACCGGCAGCCAAACACTCAATGTGGTGGTTCTCAACCTCCCGACAAACACGGCAAATCCTGATTCCAATGTCACCGTGCTTTTCACTAAGCCAAACAGCGCAACCTCTCTTGGGTATTTTTCCAATTCCGGAGATGGCAATTACACGCTCTCAGCGAACTTTGACCAGAACGGCACATGGAAACTTGCAATCCATGCAGTTGACCTAAACTCTAGCAACACATACGACTTCAACGATTACGTTTACGTCAAGGACTTTGGCATCAGCATCTCTTTTGTGAACAACAACACATCCTACAACCCCGGAGACACGGTCACAATACGCAATCTTGTCCGCAACACCGATGGCAATGATTTCAATGACATTAATGGCATGGTTTCTGTTTTCAAGCCGGATTCCTCAACACTTCATGCATCACAGGCAATGAGTGGCATCGGCTCTGGCGAATACATTTTCACTTTTTTAGCGCCCGGCACTCTTGGAACATACTCCGCAACATCCGCATTCACATGCGGCTCCGAGAGCGACTCAAATAGCCTAGGCAGATTTGTTGTCGAGGCGGTAAGCACCGGGGGCGATTCCGGAAGCTCCGGAAGCGGCGGTTCTGGCGGCGGAGGCGGTGGCGGCGGTGGAGGGGGCGGCGGTGGCGGGCTTGGAAGCGAGGGCCTTAAGGCGGCGACACGCAATCTCAAAATTGAACCGCTCAAAATCGGCGAGCCCTCAACGATTTCCATTCTTGTTTCGCACGGAATTCCAAAGGCAACGAGTTTTCTGATTGGCGTACAAATATCTCACGGTCGCGAGCTTGCATTCTACTCCGAGGAAAGTGCTCTTGGCTTATCCCCGGGCCTTTCACGCCATGTGGAGTTTGCCCAGAAGTGGACCCCCGTGCTTGCAGGAACATACCTTGTCACGGTCACACTTTCATCCCCTGACAAGAAAATAACCTACGATATCCACACAACGAAAATCGATATCGAAGGCAATTTGCGCTATGATTTGGAAGTGGCCTGCCCTCTTAAGAGCGCGGCTTCGGGCCAGCCCTTCGATTTCAAAATATTTGCAAAGAACATGGGGGATTACTATGAGGATGTAGACCTCACATGGTGGGTTGAGGATAGCATTGGCCAAAAGTACGGTGTTTCGAGTTCTCCAGTTGCAATAAGGCCGGAAAACGATTTTGAAAAGCCGGCTTCGGTATTCATCCCGCTTGATGTTGCAAAGGGCCAGTACAATGCCAAGGCAAGGCTGCGGCTCAAAACCCTTGAGGCGAATGCGTCCTGCGCATTTGTGCTCTCAACTCCTGAGGAATATTTCAGCACAACACTTGCGGACATAAGCTCAAGGCTTGACGCACTTGAAAAAAGAATCGATGAGAAAACATCTTCAGGGTACCGAACCGACATGCTTTTGCAAAAGCTTGAGCGTGCAAGGGCCAAACTTGCAATCCTGCAGGGAAGTGCGGCAAACAACAATTTCACGAACTTAAATGTCGGCGTTACTGATGTGCTCGGCGATATATCAGATCTCTCCTATGACATTGATGCGCTTGAGAAGACCGCGAACATCGATTCAACCGTGCTCGTGACCATTCTTGGAACCGCCGCCGCAATAGTGTTTATAATGGTTATTTCGTACTCTTTACACCAGCGTGGGAAGCGCCGCGGAAGCGTGCTTCGCAGCACTGGCACGACGCTTGAGCAGAAGCTTGAGCACATACTTGGTCTGGAGGAATGAAATGCCAATAACTGTTGTTGAAGCAGGACTCATTGCGGTTGGATTCGTAGCATTCAGCGGCGCGCTCGTTTACTTCTACAGGTTCTCAAACAAGAAGCTGCTCAAAAAAATACTCGAGTTGCGGCGCTCGGATGAGGAAGTGCGGCAGTCAATCGAGCACCTCAACAAGGCAAGGCACTCGGAATTTCATGGGCTCAAGGGCCGCATGGATCGCCTTGAGGAGCGGCTCGATGTCCTTCTGATGAAAGAGGGCGAGCACAAGGAGCTTGCAAAGGAAAAGATCCGCGTTGCAAAGAGGCAATAGGTTATCCGGTTCAGGGCGCCATTCCCAATTTTTTAACCGTTAACTAAACATCAATTTTCTATTCAAATAAATCCATCCAAGCATCGTTAAAAACTGCAGGCCGTATGCAAATGCCTCGAGCGCATTGGCGTCTCCGTCAAGGCAGCACACCGACGCCGAGAAATCATTGGCGCCGAAATAAATCGTGAGTTTCGAAGGCTCGCTGATTGTGAGCACGTGGAATGCCTCATGGGCAACGAACCCCAATAGTATTCCCGCGAACAGCACAGAGGCGAATGCCATCAGGTTCACTCTTCCAAACTTTGCCAATTCACACGCCCGCCTTTATTGCAATGTCATTGTATCTCCACGCCACAATTACCAATGATACCGCTAACAATATGCAAATATTGTAGAAATGTGGCGTGTCCACTAAAAGAACTGCGGACGAGTCATCAAGCACTGCCTTGCCAGTGCTGTTCCAGTTTCCGGCAATCAGTGCCGAGAGTATCAAAACAAACACCAATGCCAGTCCGAAGTTTTTCATTTTTTTACCCGCCTTGCAGTGCTTTTCCTGAAAAATGAAACCCCGTACATTATAAGTGCCATGCCGGCAAATGAGCCAATTGTTCCGTAAAGTCGATTGCTGCCGTTTAACATTAAATCAGGCCTTCCCACAAAATAAAGGTATGTCATGGAAAGGAAAATCATTCCCGCGGTTCCTGCAACAATCATGTGGGGGGCCAGAAGCAGATTCGTTCCCGGCACAAATACCGGCACCGCCAAACCCTTTCTATAATTTACTTCCATCGAGGCAGCGATTTTCATGGCGCCTTCGGCAAGGAGCGCCATGCCGGAAAGATGCAACACGCCTGCAAGAATGGCAATTGTTTCAGGAAGCACTTCTGCTCACCATCCCTGTTGCAAGTTTGTTTGCCGCGGAAAGGAACACAAGCCCTGCGGCAAAAAGGATTGCATGCGCAAGCAGCTGCCCATAATATCCCCTGATTGGGAGGTTGAGGTAATTCATGAGGAAATAGACCAGCTTATATAGGAAATAAAGCATTCCGGCAAGCATGAAACCCACGGACGCACGTGCGGCGTCCTTGCCGCCAACATATTTTTCCGCGAGCAACGAAAGCCCTTTGGCGGCGGCGAGAAAAAACGCGGCTTCAACAAAAGAAAGCGCCAGTGTGACAATGTAAAGCGGCGGGACATCAAGAGCCATTCTAATCCGAAGGAATAACGCCCGCCCTGTTTAATTGCCTTGCGGTTGCCTCAAGAACTCGGTTTTCCCAACTGCTCCCCAAGCTTTTGGTTGAGCCTTCGCAGGAAAATATCCCTGTTCTCTGGCTTAAGCTTGAGGCCGGCAGCAACAGCGTGACCGCCCCCTTGGGCATCATTTCCAATATTCTCGCACACCTCGCGAAAAGCCATTCCCAAATTTATTCCTGCCGATACAAGGTCCTTGGTTGCGCGCCCGCTAATTTTTAGCGACCCGTCATCATTGACCGCGATTGCAATAACTGGCTTATTTGTCTGTATCAGATTCGAGCCATAAAGCATCCCCGCAACAATTCCCACAATCGATTCCTTAATTTCCGAGCCCGCATCGAAAAAATAAAAGTTCTCCTCCTCCAAAACCCCGTTCTTTGCAACTAGTTCAATCCCCGCGCGCAGCTGCCTTCTGTGCTCCTGCATAAGCGAGAGCGCCTCCGAATACTTTTCGCCTCGGTCTCCGAGGCAGACCGCAACTCCTATGTTAGCATTTCCATGGCGGCCGCAGGCATTAAGCAATGTACTGTATTCTTTCGCTTCACTAAGCGGGCTCTTCCTATCTTCCCGCGGAAAATCATACACTTCCCCAAATAGTTCCTTTATTTTCCACTCCGGCACATTGAAGCCGCTTAGGTGAAGTATCAATGCGGTCGAAAGAGTTTTCCTCTCCTCTAATGAGAGGTCAATGTATGTTCTCCACTTCTCTCCCTGCCTCATTTCAATCCCAGCGCCCCGCAAAAACTTTGCGCAATTCTGCTCATTTGCCGTGAGCTCTGGAAGCATTGGTGAAGTGCTAAACATGAGAAATTGCACAAGCGGCCTTGAAACCCTGCCATAGAGCCGCAAATCATTCTCCACACGGAGCGCCCCACTTTCAGTTCCCATTTTCACGATTTCAGAATTGAGCCCAGTCAATTTCCCGGAAAAATCCTGCACATCCCCAACAGCGCCAACAATTGCGAGCGGGAGCAAATCAATATTTTGCTCATCCATTTCCATTGCAAACAAAAATGCAATCCCTGAAGCGCTTATTTCATTTCCCCCGTTTATCCCATAATCGAATGGCGAGAAATGGTTTGGGTGCTGCACCACAGTTTTCTGGTGGTGGTCGAAAACGAAAAGATCGTCCCCGAACTCCTCTTTCAAATATCCGAGCTGTGCAGAGCCAAAATCCACAAAAACATAATTCTTCCCAAGGCCGCGGATTTCAGAAATGGTTTCCTTATAGAGCTGCTTAACCCACATCCTCTGAACCTTTTTGAGAGCGCGCTCAAGTGCGCGAAACATAATTGCGCCAGAGCTGCACCCATCCGCATCATAGTGGTGCACAACCACAAAATCGTCCCTTTTTTTTGCTTCCGCTGCAAGCTCTTGCATCTTCTCTTTCCAGTGCATATGAACCCTTTGCAATGGCTCCTTTTTAATGCATTTTCAGGGCTCGGTGCCGGTGCGGATTTTGCCAAAGCATCCTAGCTTAAAACATTTTACAATGCAATTGATTCATGGGGCTAATAGAATCCATTTTGGCGCTGTTTTTTGGCAAGAAAAAACCGGCATTAATTGAGGTCTCTTTAGAGGAAGCGCACGTCCTTTTTGAAAAAGAAATCACCGCCGATGACGCAGCCCTCACAGACTTTGCCTCCAAAAAGTTTGCAGAAATCCGGCACCTGATTTCCAGCCTTTCAAAGAACTCTGCCGCGCTAGAAGAGCACCAGATAAAGGTCGATGAGGGCAACAAAACCTATCGGCAGATAGTTTCGACTTCACAAAAAAACCTCGCGCGCCACCTGAAAGGGATTTCCAATAAGCTTATGCCGCCCCAAAAAATTGACGCCGCTTCAGTTAGGGCTTACACCCAGATTGCAATAAGGGCTGTTTCAACCGATTTGATGCCTTATTGGAAAAATATCGCGCTCGCGCGCCTAATGCTTCGTGATGAAGTGAAAACAATAGGCGAGAGCCTGCAAGAACTCGCGGCAATCCTAGAGGAGCTGCACTCTGCGGCATTTTCAAAAAAGCACGCCGAACTCAATTCTCTAAAAATGATTTTTGAAGAAATCAAAAAGAAGGAATCTGAAATTTCGGGCACAGAGCAAAAAGCATCCGAATTCAAAAGGGCTATTTTTGAAAAGGAGAACGAAATAACCGAACTTGAGCGCAAGCTCTCTTCCAAATCGCTTTCGGCGGATGCCCAGCAGCTAAAGCGCTTCGAACTGGAAGCCCTCTCTCTTGAGGAAAAAAAGGCGGAAATTGTCTCGAGGTTCAATTCTGAAATAGCGCCCCTTGAAAAGGTGCTAAAGCGCCTCTTCCAGATTTCTGAAAGCAGCGATGCACTCACACAAAAGGAAAAAGAGCTAATCCCAATGCTTCTCTCATCACCCTTTTCCGCATTTGTCGCGGACCCAAACGGCGCCAGCTGCAAATCACTTTTTCAAAAGGCCGTAGATTTCATCTCAAGCGGCAAAATCCAGCTTAAGGTTGGCGAAGACGAAAAGAAAATCGCAGCGCTCAAATCATTCCTTGCAAAGGACTTTTTCACTGAATATTTCTGGGAAACAAACAAGCTGCAAGCAGAGCTGCAAAAAGTGCAGCGGTCAATTGCCGCAATAGGGGTTTCATCCGAAATAAAGTCCATGAATTCAGACATACTTTCAGCAAAAAAATTAGTTGAAAAGCTAAAAGAGAGTCTCTATCATGTTTCCGCTGGTGATGCCTCAATAAAGATGCAAAGCCTCAAAACCGATGCGGCAGAATCTTTCTTGCGTTCCTTTGAAGGAAAATATTCATTAAAGCCGTGAGCCTAAAAAGCCAGGGGCAAATTCGGGCACTACATCCTTATAATTTTCTCAAAAAACTGCCCGATAGTGTTTGTAACGCCCTCGTGCTCCCCCGCTCCCGAACTCAGAACAATCGCCCCCGCACTGCACGAATTCACCTTAACAAGAAGCGAATGTATAAACTTCTCAACAGAATGCGGGTCCGCATAAATCAGCAGCGTTGAAACAGAGTCAAGCACAACTATCGGTTTTCTTGCCGCGAACTCCCCAAGCTTTTTCTCAACAGCGATAAGGCACTCTGTGAGATCAAGAGGCGAGCTTAGATATGCCACATTCTCGCTTTTTTCGGTTTTCGCGCCGGATTCAACAGAAACCATGTCAATGAAAAAGAGCCCGTCCATTCCCTTCCCGGTTTTCGAAATCTCCTTTCGAATCGCCGCATACCCAGAATTGAGCCCTATGTAAATTATTCCATTTTTTTGCCAGAATTTTTCTACAACCGTGTTTTTCATTTCAGAATATTCCGCCGCATTGATTAGCAGCAGAAGCGTGAAGGGATATTCAATTTCCGAGAGCGCATCATTGACCCTGACTTTGTCAGCATTTCCCCTGCTTAGCATTTCCTCTATCTTCTCGCCGCTCCAGTTGGGGTTCTCCAATCCTTTTGGAAGCGCGCCATCGCGGATTTTTTCAGACTTTTCGGGGAAGGAAGCAGGGATTTTCACAGGTTTATTTTTTTCGCCTTTGGCACTGCCAATTTTTTTCGCCGGGCTTCTATTGCCGACTCTTGTTTCGGGCATTCATCCCACATCCTCAAACAATTCTGATTTGTCAAGCACTGTAATCCCGCTATCAGTTATCTTTGCAGGG
This sequence comes from archaeon, assembly GCA_035289485.1. Taxonomy (GTDB): domain Archaea; phylum Iainarchaeota; class Iainarchaeia; order Iainarchaeales; family Iainarchaeaceae; genus UBA10205. The sequence continues at coordinate 10,147 of DATDXA010000031.1, forward strand.
CGCAGCGCCTCTGCAATATCTGTGTTTCTCATTTTGAGCACAGCAATGCTCCTGACAAACCTGTTCTTTATCTTGGTGTGGTAGAGAAGTATCACTCCGTCAGCGACATATTCCTCAAGCCCATAAAGAGAAGTTAGCTTATCTAGTGAAATTTCGTTTGTTATCACAGTTGTCGTACCTATAATCTTTAGCATTTTCCCAAGGGCGACAATTCTCTTCCTCGCATCTAGTTCGCGGTCAAAAAACAGCCTGAAAATAACTCCCGGGTCTATAACCACCCGCTTTGCACTTATTTTGCGCACATTGTCCTCAATTGCAGCCTTGAGCCGCTCAAAATCATAAAGTTCTATTGTTACAATAACCAGCTTTCCATCCTTTACGTGCTTTCGCAGGTCCCAGCCAAATTGTATGGCGCCCTGGTAAATCGTCTCCTCACTTTCCTCAAGTGAAACATACACCGCCGGTTCATCGAATTTGACAATTCCTTCGTGTATGAACTGCCAGCACATGATTGTTTTTCCAGACCCAGGGTCGCCGCTTAGAACAATCAGGTTACCTTTGGGAATCCCCCCGCCCATCATGTCATCAAGCCCGGGGACCCCTGTTTTTACCCTGTCAATTACAACTGCGCCCTCTTTTTTCGATGCCATTTTTTAGTGCCCCGAGAGTTTCTTTTTTGCCTTTGCTTTGTCAGGCGCGCTTGGCGCCTTCTTCTTTTTCTCCTCTATAACTTCCTTCTCAAGCTCATCTATCTTTTCTTCAAGATGCGCAATCTTTTCAATTATAATCCTCTCGCCTTCGGGAATCTGCATCCCGCTCACATCGCCCTCATTTTTGCCCTGTGAAAGCTTTGCCAGCCTTGGGTTTTGCGTCTCCTGCTTTGTGCTCCCTATTTTTGATTCCACGATTATTTCTTTTATCCCTTCTTTGCCCCCCCGCCGCAGCTGCGGGATGAATTCCTCGCCATTGCCCTTTGAAATGAAGTGCTTTGGGAATTCATCTTCAGGCATTTTTTCCTGTGGCGCCTCCTGCGATTTGGATGAGACGTGTTTTAACTTTTCTTCCTCAATCCTTTTGTCAATAGATTCTTTCCACGCGCTCTTGTCAGGCCCGAGCGCGATTTCGCGCGGCGAGATTTTTGGCAGAGTGGGCGCCTGTCCTTCCTTAATTTCCCTAATTAGTAAAGATGCATCATCTTCTGTTACCCCGAGTTCAGAGAGGCTTGCAATAATATCGGCATCGGACGCTTTTGCCGCCAGCAGCTTTTTTGTAGCCCCCAAAAGCGCAGCCCTTCTTTTTTCATCCATCCAAAAAACACCTGTTTGTGCCATTTATTCTACGCCGAGGTATAATAATAATCCGGCTCCTCGGGCAAAGCAGCACTTAGGGGCACTCTTGCCATGCCAAAAAACCAATTTAGCCCAAATCCATTTTTATGCCGGAAAAGGACGCTATTTCAGAAAGGAACCTCTCCTTTATTTGCCCAAGATCCGCATCCGTTTTCCCCTCGAACCTCAATATCAATTTCGGCTGCGTGTTCGATGCGCGCAAAAGCGCCCACCCGTTTTCAAATATCACGCGCACGCCATCAACATCAATGACACTGTATTTTTCGCCAAAGTATTTGCGCGCCTTTTCAATGAATGCGAACTTTTCAGAGTCCGCAAAATCCACGCGGTACTCAGGCGAGGATGCGTACTCTGGCATCTGCGCTGCAAGCTCTCCAACGCTTTTCCCAGAATTCGAAACAATCTCAATTATTTTTGCGGCGGCGAGGATTGCATCATCAAACCCGTACCATTTTTCCGTAAAGAACATGTGCCCAGACATCTCGCCAGCAAGTGCTGCTTTCTCCTCCTTCATTTTCGCTTTTATGAGGCTGTGCCCTGTTTTCCACATCATGGGCTTTCCGCCCTTTAGTTCAATCCACTCCGAGAGCCCCTGCGAGCATTTCACTTCAAAAATTATTTTCGCGCCCCTCTGCCTCTTCAAGAGGTCCGCAGCGTAGAGCCCGAGCAATTTGTCCCCATAAATCTGGTTTCCTTTTTCATCGAGCACACCAATCCTGTCCGCGTCCCCGTCAAATGCAATCCCCATATCCGCCTTCTGCGAAAGCACCTTCTTTCTCAAATCAAGGATGTTCTTCTCCTCAGTCGGGTCCGGAAGGTGGTTTGGGTAAGATGGTATTTTTTTGCAGTAGAGACACGTTAGCTTCTTGCTCATGCCCCTGAGGAGCTTGGGTGCGAGTTCTGAGGCCATGCCGTTTCCCGAATCAATCACAATATTGAGTTTTCTTCCAATCTTAACCATTGATTTAATTTCCGCAAGGTACTGCGCGTCCATTTTCTTTTTCTTCATTTTTCCGCTCTTTCCATTTTGCGCAGTTGCAAATTTTCCTGATTCTGCAATTTTCCTAATTTCCTGTATCGCATCCCCATAAATCGCATCCTTTCCAACCATCGCCTTAAAGCCGTTGAACTCTGGCGGGTTGTGCGAAGCGGTTATGCTAACTCCTCCATCCGCATCCAGTTTGTACACCGAATAGTAGAGCAGGGGCGTTGGGATTTCGCCGATGAAAATCACATTTGTTCCAGTGCTCAAAAGCCCTTTGAGGAAATATTTGAGAATGCGCGGGCCGCTTTTGCGGTTATCCCTTCCTACAACAACATTTTTTCCGCCCTTGTTATGTATAATAGTTCCGTATGCTTTGCCTATCAGTTCGGCTGTTTCACTGTCCAAATCCCGCTCCGCAATGCCGCGGATATCATATTCGCGGAAGATTTCAGGGTTCATCAGAAACACAAAAGCGCGGAATGCTTTAAAACCGAAGGCACGCTTGCCATCACATTGCATTTCTTCACTGAATATATTCTACGTTCTTAAGTTTTTTGAAATGGTAGTCTCCTGTCACCACAACGGCGTTTGCAGACCTTGCAGTAGCAAGCACTATGGCATCCGCGAGACCGAAATTGGTTTTGTATTCTTTTCTGACTGCCTGTTTCAATTTTCCGGCAGCCCTAGCAACATCCCTGTTCAGTTCCATTACGGTTGAATTCGTTTCAATGAATTCCATGTCCGAATCAAAATATTTGTAGTTTTCTTTGCTGTACTTGTCGGCGATTTCGGCTATGACTATTGTCGGGGTTATACAATTTTTGCCTTCAATCTTTTCCCTGATTTTTTCCCCGATTTTTGTGCCCCTGAAATATTCTATCCATGCGTGGGTGTCAAGCACGTATCTAGATGTCCCGGAAGTCATCTTCATCCCTCTTGAAAGGCTTGAGTTCTGGGTGCGCTCCAAAAAGGCTTTTTGGCACCCGCACTTCCTTGCTTGCCATTTTCCTTATCGCCTTGTCATAAGATTTCACGCCGTATTTCCTCTTCACTTTGTCCAGAATCGTCACAGTGGATTTCTCAACCTGTATTGTAGTAGTGTTTATGCAATCACCTATATACTATAGCTATAGCTATTTTTAACTGTTTGCGCATTCCAAGCGCCCAAACGACATTTACGGACACGCATTTATAAAGAAAATCAGACTTCGGTGCCGGTGCGGGATTTATTCACGTTGCTTCCAATATTTTCCTATGTTAATCGCAGTTACAGGCAGTTTCGCTTCCGGCAAGACAACGTTCTGCCGCCTTCTTGAAAAGGATGGCTCCAAAGTTTTTTACGCGGACGAATTCGTCTCGCGCCTCTACACCAAAGGAAAAATACTTTCAAAAGTGAGGGAAACCTTTGGCAGCGGTGTTTTCAGTAATGGAACAATCGATAAAAGAGCGCTCGCGCAAAAAGCATTCTCATCAAAATCCGCGCTTGAAAAGCTAAATTCCATAATCCATCCGCATGTGCGCAAGGCGCTAAAAGAAATCCGCCATGAGGGCAAAATAGTTTTCGCAGAGGTTCCTGTGCTATTCGAATCCGGAATGGATTCGCTTTTTGATGAAATAATCCTTCTAAAATGCCAAGAAAATGTTGCAATTGCACGGGCTCTAAAAAGCGGCTTTCCGCGCGAAGAATTCCTCGCGCGCTGCGCATTCCAGCTCCATGCACATGGAAAGGAAAAGAAAGCCGACTTTGTTGTGGATTCAGATTGCCCCATTTCCGCTCTGCGCAGCAAGGCGCAAAGCATTTCAAGAGAACTTACCAAAATTCTACTTAAGTGATTTGATGAAAGCCGTATACCCAGGAACATTCGACCCGCTCACTAACGGTCATCTTGATGTGATAAAGCGCGGCCTGCACCTATTTGACACACTCGTGGTCGCGGTTGCAGAGAATCCCAAAAAAGCGCCGCTTTTCAGCGCAGATGAACGAGTTGAGATGATAAAAGAGTGCACAAAGGGCATGAAGAGCATTGAAGTGAAAAAATTCAGCTCTCTTCTTGTGGATTTTGTAAAAAAGGAAAAAGCCGGAGTTGTTTTGCGCGGCCTGCGCGAAACCTCGGATTTTCCGCAAGAGTTCCAGCTAGCGGTAGTGAACCGCCTGCTTGAGAGCAGCATCGAAACAGTGTTTGTAATGACAAACCCCGAGCATTTCTATATCACTTCAAGCATTGTAAAAGAGCTTGCAGAGCATGGCGGAGATATCAAGGCTTTTGCCCCTGCTGCAGTTGAGAAGCGCCTTCGCCTCAAATTCGGCTAAAAAGCGCTTGTTTCGCGTTTATTGCCGATTTTTGCGGTGTTTGGGCTGTAAATCAAAAACGTTTATATACTACTGGATTCTATTATATTGAGACTTTTCCCGTTCTTAACGGCACGGGATTAGGGTTTTTCGACAAAGGGAGGATGATAGAAGTGTTTTTAAAAAATAGTAAGAAAGGTCAATCGGCGCTAGAGTATCTGATGACCTACGGCTGGGCGCTTGTCGTCATAGTCATAGTCATTGCAGCGCTTGTGTTCCTAATACAGCCTTCACAGGTTGGAGGAAATACATGCTCTACAACATCAGGAATACTCATAACGAACCATCAGGTGGCAGCAGGCACTCCAGGGGTAATTACCTTGGCTCTGTCAAACCAGACGGCATCAAAACTGACAAATGTTGGCGTTGATGTGAATGGAACGTTGGGTGGCTCAGCAGTCGCTACAACAGCAACACCTATCGCAACATTAGAAACAATTGCGCAGTCAGTTCCAATCAATTTGGGGCCGACAGCAACCTATAACGCAGGCACATACTCTCTGCAGGTCAAATTCACCTACAACGACAGGGATGGGTTTGCAAGAACAGTAGTATCAACCTGTAACGGAACAGCGTAAACACCATAATTATTTTGAGCCCGCGGTTAATCCCGCTGGCTCAAACCTATTTTTTTATCCTAAAATTTGAAAATCAGTTTCACTGGTTTCTGATATGCTGTTCCATGTAGCGGTATGCCCCGTTCATGAATTCCAGATAATCCTGGAAAACCATATTTAGTGCTGCCTTATCTGCTGAATTTGGCTGTCGGCTTATAGTTGCCTGGCTAAAAAATTTATCTTTCAGCCCGCGCATATTCAAATGCCCCTCTTTGTGCCTGAGAAATTCCTTTCCAAGCGCCGCAAAAAATTGCCCATTAAACTGTTCTTTCAATTCGTGGGGAATTTTTCCGCCAACTTTAAAGTCCCTGAATATTTCACGGGGCGCAAGCGCCGAAATTCCCATGGCGATTATGGCTCTGCGCCCGAATGCAACATCGCGGTTCACAAACTCATTATGCACAACAGGTTTTCCCTTGCGGGCTCTTCTAAGTCCTTGTTCATCCCTTGCAGTCGTTTCCACATCCTTGTTCAGGATGCGGAATATTTCCTTGTGGTACCATGGCGGCTTTGGCATATAAGGCAACCCACCTAAAGAAGGTTCCCGAAGAAGAGGGTCAGCGCAAACCTTATCGAAAAGAACGAAATGAACGCAATTAACAGCAACGGTATGATGTATTTCACGCCGTTTATCTCCTTGCCCGTAGTTATTACCCCAATCGTTAAGCAGGAAAATATGGTTGTAACAAAGAGCGCGGCCATTGAAAAGGTCATTATGAACGCTGGCGTTATTGCGCCCTTCTGGCCGCTTGCAAACGCCTTAATTGGCCCAAGGTTCGCGCCTGCCGGCATGCTCTTTGCATCAATCACCGGCGTTTCCGCAAGCTGCTTTGAGAGCACCTGCACAATGAACGAGCTTATTCCAAAGAGTATGGGCGCCCCAAAAACCGCGGAGAAGAATATTAGCAGTATGTAAATCGATATGTTAGAGCGGGTTTCCTCCTCAATTGCCTGCTGCTCTTTCAAATCATCCGCGAGCTGGAACAAAAGGTCGGCAATCTGCCCCCCGCTTTTTATCCCGCGCGAAATAAGCCAGAGTGTTTTTGAGAGCACGGGGGAATTTATCCCATCCCCAATGCCGCGCAGTGCGACATCTATTTTTTCGCCTGAGGATATTCTCTTGCTAGCATTGCGCAGCTCATATTGCAAAACCCCGAACTCCTGCCTTCCTGCAACAAAGAGCGATCTTTCTGTAGTGAGCCCGCTTTTCATGTTAGATGCGATGAGCTGCAGCGCATCTGGAAGTATGTTCTCAACATATTTTCCCTTTGATTCAGAGCTGAGGCGGAGCAGGAGGTATGTAGTGAACACCGTCCCAAAAAAACCGCCAATAAACCCGATTGCAGGGTGCGCAATTTCAAAAAGCAATGATGCAACTGAGACAATGGCGCCAACCCCAATTGCCATCACCACAAGAAACCCGATGAATTTTCTCTCATCGATGCGCACATGGTTGTACTTGAGTTCGGTTGCAAATGTTTCCAAAATCCCGTGCGGGATGAATGCAGAGAGCCGTGCATACATTTTCAATCACCCAGCAAAGTCGGCCTTGAGGACTTTATTATTCCAAGATACATAAATTGGCCAACAATAATGAACCCGAGCATTCCCCAAAAAACCCACTCCGTTATTGCAATCTGAGGGAAAGTCGAAAGTATTATTAGAAATGTAAGCCCAAGCGCAGGTATAATCGCCCCGAGCATCATGTAAAGGAGCGAGAGAAGCTTTAGCGAATTTCCGTATTTCCTTACCTGGTTGCCTTTTTCCTTTGTGAGCGTGTTCACAAGCGCCGTCATTATCATGCTCACATCCGAACCTGCCTTGAGGCCGTTTACAAGCTGCCATATAGCCCTTCTAAAATGCAGTGAAGGGTTGCGCTCTGCAAGCTCTTCAAGCGCGGTTATCTGGAAAGAGCCGGTCTGCATGCTCTCAACCGATTTCTTGAACTCCTTGCTGACCTGCCCATTGTCGCCTTCAGCTACAATGTTGATAGCGTCAAAGAGAGTTACTCCCGATTTTATTTCAACCAAAATGGTCCTTAGCGCAAATACCAAATTCCTCTCAAGGTCTCGCACCTTCTTTTTGATTAAAATTGTGGGATACACTGCTGCCTGCACCACAACAAGAAGCGCCGCAACAAGCCCAGCTAGCAGCGCCGCAGGAATTGCCATTGCAGGCGCGAGTTTTGTTGCAAAAATAAACGCAACAAGCGCTCCAAGGGCAAAATACATTATAAACATCACTGCCATGATGCCGCCATACTCTTCAGCAGTTGCCTGTATCTCCGCATGCCGCAGGCTTTCTCCAAGGTTCGGAATAGCTTTTCCGAACATGCTTCCCGTTCCGCGGATTTTGCGCGAAAGCGCCAACATGGCATCGGGAGGCAGCGGTGAAAACGGAACCTTGATTTTGCTCATAGGTCACCAAACTTCCCGTCCTTGCGGACGATTTTCATCAATTCATCCTTGCCAAGATAATATTTCGCCATCACGGTTCCAACTTCCTGAACATTATGAATGTCCTTTTTCACAAGCCAATCAAGCGCCTGCTTCTTGTCCTTTAGATCCTCTTCAATTTCGCTATATGTAAGCCCTGTGTGCATTGAGAGTTCATCAAAGAGCCTGATGCTCTCCGCATCCTTTGCAATCACATCCCCTCCCGCTCTCCACCTATAGAGCGTATTGGCCTTGAGCGTTTCCTCATTTCCCCTCTTCTCAGGAATAAATTCCGCAACTTCAAGCACCCTTCTAACCCCGAGCCTTCTGTTTCTAAACATCACAACATTTAGGTGCACAGTATCAAGTACTGTTGGAGGAATATCAATTGGCGGGTTTGTGAACCTTCTGATGGTTTCCTCAGCCGTGTTTGCATGGAACGTAGTGTAGACACTGTGCCCTGTGTGCATTGCCTCAAACATCACTTCTGCTTCCGCTCTTCTTCTTGTTTCACCGACAATTATTCTATCCGGCCTTTGCCTAAGCGAATTTACAAGAAGATCAAGCATGGTTACTCCGCCCTTTCCTTCGGCATTAGGTTCGCGCGTTGTCATCGGGACCCAGTGCAAAAACTCAGGGAGCAAAAGCTCTCTTGTGTCCTCAATTGTAATTATCCTGTGGTTTGGCTGCATGAAAGGCAAGCAGACGTTCATAAAGCTCGTCTTTCCAGAAGCGGTTCCCCCGGAAAGTATCATGTTTAGTTCGTACTGGATGCACATCCACACAAGTGCCATCACTTCCGAGTTCGTTGTGCTGTTCCTTATCATATCCGTAACTGTCCAAGGGTCACGCCTGAACCTTCTGATTGTGATGGTGTTTCCCTTGCCGCTTATTGGAAAAAGCGTCGCATTCGCACGGTCTCCCGTAACAAGGTGCGTATCAAGCAGCGGATTGAGAATTGTGATTTGCTTTCCTCCGCGCCTTGCAATGATGTTTGCATAGTTCTGCACCTGCTCTTCATTGTCCATCATCACGTTCGTGCGAAGCCAGCCGTGCTCCTTGTGATAAACCCACACAGGTTCCTCGGCATTGTTCACAACAATTTCCTCAAGATTTCCATCCGCAAGAAGTATCTCTATTTTGCCAAGGCCGAGCATTTCATTTAGTAGAATTCCTATGAGCGAATTTTTCGTGTAGTCATCAATCGTTACAAGCTCTTTTTTTATTATGGCATCGGCCCTTTGCCTGAACTGGTCCTTGAGATAGTCAATAAACTTTGGGTCAAGGAACTTGTCTGCCTTAATGCTCGTGTCCATTATTATTTCCTGCTTTAGCTGGTCGAGAAGCGCTTTTGTCCCTTCACCGTATTCCGGGATATCAAGAAGGTAGCTCTTTACAAATTCGCCTTTCCTGTAAACGATTTTCACATCAAAGTTTATCCCTTCGGAATCTATCTCGTATTGCTTTAGCAAACTGTCGGCCAAATTCATCCCCCCTTCTTTGCAGCGCCCTTTGCGCCCGCCTTCTTGAGCTTTTCAAGTATAACCCTGTCCTTGTAATCCATCGACTGCGCCATAGGCTCCCCGATAGCCGGGTAAACGACTTCTATAAGCCCCTTGTCGCGCAGGATGGCGCAGCAATCCTCCACTTTGCGCATTGGAAGTTTTAGTGATTTTGCAATCTGCCCAAGCCCCACGCGCCCCTGCTGCTTTATGATTGAATAAACGCCGTCGAATTCCGTGACAAGCTGGTGCTTTTTTATTTCAGCGGCAATGCCAACCACTTCGGCCTTCTGCTTAACTGATTCCGTGACGGGAATTGCGGTTTTTATTTTATGCGCCGTTGCCGCGCTGATATTCGCCTTCTTTTCAAGTTCCATAAGGCTAACAAGCCTGTCAATTGAATTGAGCACATCCTGCGTGCTCGCTCCATCAAGCCTCTTTTCAACTTCGCTTTGCGGGATGCTGTATTTTTGCATCACATTGTTCACCTTCGATTCTATTTCCGAGAGCTTTCCCGCGTCAATATTGCCGCCTGCCTTGTGCGCGAGAAACGCGGCCAGGCTATCCTGATTTTCTGAAAGTGCAGGGGAGCCATTTGCAACAGTTTTCTTGGTTGAAATCGCCTGCGGGCTTGCCATTGCGGGTTTTGCCGCAGGCTTTGGCACTGCCTGCAAGGGCTTTGGCTGCGGCGATGGCTTTGCTGCCTGCTGCAAAGGTTGCTCGCGAGCAGGCGCCTGCATCTGTTGTGCAGGGGGCGCTTTGGCTTGCTGTGCCGGCTGCGCGCTTTGCTGCATAGCGGCAACCGGTTGCTGTGCCTGCGTGCTTTGCGCGGGCTGCATTTGCTGCTGCGCCGCCTGCATCGGATTTTGCGCAAAAACCAAAACTCCAGGTTCAACTAGCGGCCTGCGCCGGGCTGCGCTTGCGCGTCCGGATGCGGCAGAACTCCTCTTGCGCCGTAGTGCGCTTTTCCCCGCATGTGTTTTTTTTCCGCCCCTCTTTTTCGCTGCCCTGCGTTGACGTGTGGGTTTTCTGCGGCCGCCGCCTGCAGTTCTTTGTGCCCGTACAATCACCGCAGGCTGAATGGTAACTGGGCCGGTGGAAAAATTCTGTGCAGCAGGCTGCTGAGAATATTGCGGGGCAATCATTTGCTGTGGCGCACTTGCTTGAAGCGGTGATTGCGTCTGCTGCTTTTGTCTAGCTGCTGCCTGTTGCTGCCTGATTGCATTTTGCGCCTGCTGCGCTGCCTGCTGTGCGGCCTTTTCTGCCGCTTGCTGTGCCGCCTTTTGCGCCGCTTGCTGCGTCATTTTCTCCTTGTCTTCCCACTGCTTTAGGGTCTCTTGCGCCCCATTTTCCGCGCTTTTTGGCTTTTTGCGAAATATATTGCCAATTGCCTCAAAGATGCCTGTGCCAGACATAGAAACCAGTTAATTCAACGCATTTTGAATTTAAAGCTTTACCGATTGAAATACCCAAAACTTGCTACCCTATACTAACCTGTTTTACATTGCCATATGCACTTTCATTGCCAAATGCATCAACCGCTGTCATCACAAAGAAATGTGTGCCTTTGCTAAGATCATGCACAACCGCGGTCGTCTCATCAGCGCCAAAGCGCCGCATTTCCATATAGCTTATGAATGCGGCCGAAACTTCAGAGCTCTTATAAAGCCTGTATGAATCAGCCCCCTCAACAGTGTCCCACTCAAGTACGACATCGTTCCCTTCCGCAAATGCGCCGGTAATTGACGGGGCGGAAGGGGGCTCTAGGCTCTGGGCCACATGCACAGTGCCAGCGCCGAAAGATGCCCCGACCTGTTTTCCTGTGCTGCGCGCAAAAATGTTCAGGTTGTAATCATATGTCCCTTCTGAAAGGGAGATTCCGGAAAAATAGAAATCCAGCGTGCTTCCTGCTCTCATTGCAACCGCCTCAAACTCCTTGGTGAACTTTTTATCATCGACAATGAGCTCTGCGCTGTATGCCGCCCCCGCAGAAACATCCGAGCTTACAATCCCGCTAACGTGAACGGAAAATTTCCTGCCAGCCTGGATCTTTTCAGGGAATGATGCCTCTATGCCGGAAATAAGTGCCGGTTCTGGCACGCATCCGCTGCTCACGCAATAATAGCCCTGATTGCAGCCGCACACCGTGCAGTTGCCCACAAGCGATTTGCCATCGCAATAAAGCGGCTTTCCGGATGCAGAACATGCCCCCTGCGCAGTTCCATCAAGGCACCCGCCTTTTTCAGAATGCACCTCTATCCTTTTTCTGCTGGCTTCTCGGGAAATGCCGCCCTTCACAAGGCTAACCTTCAGGTAATATGCGCCCTCTTTGGGCGTAAAGGAAAATGACGCGGAGCATTCCTGCAGCGTACAGTCCGCCGACTGTTTTTCCGCCCCCAAAATCGCCTCGACTTTCCCCCCCGCCATCCCCAAAGCGCTCACAGAGACCTCGAGCCTGGTTCCACTTGCAATGCTTTCGCTGTTCACGGAAATTTTTGCGCTCGGAACGGCTTCATCTGGGGCAGTGCCGCACCCTGCCAAAGCCGCAATAGAAACGAGGATCGCGAGGGCAAATATATTTTTCATCCGCCCCACCTTGCAGAGCCGAAGGTATCGTCGGCTACCTGGATGTTGACATCGCTAAACCCAAAAGACCTTATTTCCGAATTGAAATCCATGACAACAGCCATGTCCGCCTTTGTTCCGGAATGGCTTATCAGTGTGCTCGTGGAAAAGTTTATGTCTATCGGGTCTGATGTGCAAAGCGCCCCAAAGCACGTTAGCAAAACCCTGTTCTGCTGCGCAGGGTCATAATGGCCGCGGACCTTATTTTGCACAAGCGAGCAATCGGGGCAATCAGCGCCATCAAATGCAATGCTGATATATGGCATCCCGCTTGCTGCATTGAAATCCAGGTCAGGGCAGGAATTGGCGCCATTGAACGTGCATGCAAGGGAATTAAAATCATGGGCCGTTGAGAGCGATATGTTAATGTCCTGCCTCACAAGTGCGGCATATTGGCCAGCGACGCATGGGAATGCAAAAGAAACGCCGTTTGCATCCGTTATGGAATATTCCATGCATTGCGGCTGCACTGTGAAGGAAACATTCCTGTCGCTGCCGCCCCATTCGGGCGGCTCAAGGGTGTTTATATCCGCCCTCATGGAATCGAATTCATTTTGGTAATTGGTGTCCTCTAGAAAAACCCCGAATGCGTTCAGCGTCTCAAGGTAGTTTTCAACCTTTTTGCCGAGCACGGGAATCTCAGACGAAATTGTTATCCTATTGCCATCTATGCCGTATGCAAAGGGCAGTATCCTAGAGTCCACCGCATTCTCCGCCTCGTTTGCCGAAAGGTCCGATATATTCTTGTTTATATTTGTGTACCTGTCCGATACGCGCCTGAATGCATAGCTCTCAGACAGGCCTTCGCCATAAGACTCCCGGCTGCTTTCAGAGGCGCTATGCAGCGAGAGCAGGGCGCTTAGCAGGATAAAAACCATAAGCGAAAACAGCAGCCCCTTTCTTCTAGCCATCCCTATTGCCTCCACACAGAATATTCAACAACGTAAACCTGCGTTTCCGGGCCACCATAACAATTCACTCCCACAATATTTCCAATCGGGCACTCGCTAATGGAATTGCTGTCGTTAAGCGTCACATAAATCACGCCTTCCGCATTCAGGTTGATGGACGGGAATTCCTGCTCAAAGGCGGTGCACGCAGAGGTTAGCTGCGAGCACAGCGGCTCGACAGTTCGCGTCTCCAAAATCTGGCCGTTGGTGTCGCTTAGGCGTATGTCCATCTGGGTGGCGTTGGCGTCCAGTTCCCCGACGTTCTGCACTAATATGTCAAGAGTTAGGTCGTTCTTTCCCACAATGGTTCCGCCAAGCACGGAGACACTGAGATCCCTTGATTTGAAAGGCAATGTAACCGAGTCATTGAAGTCAACATTATTGTAATTCCCGTCGTTGTCGACATAGCTAAAGCTTGTCCCTGGCCCCGGGAAAGTGAATGCGCTCGCGCCGCAAATTGCAAGGCTGTCGCAGGGGAAATTCAGCACATAAGTTGTCGAGAAAGGGGAACTTTTGCTGATGGTTCCCGCATCGAATACAAGATTTCCATCAACAACGCTTGCATTCCCGTCATCGACAACAACCGCGCCGGTAAAAACAGGCACCGTGACATTGGAATCGTTTGCTATTTCCGAAACCTTAAGGGCAATCAGCGCGAACACGCTCTGAAGCGCATTCAGGTCGGATGCGAAATAATATTCCCCACCCGTTGCATCCGCAACATCCTGGAGCTCGGTTGGGTTCACATCCCCGCCAAAGCCGATTGTGTAGATTGTTATGCCGCTTGCGGCAGCAGTGTTTGCCGCAGAGATTGTCTGGGCATAGGAGTTTGAAACGCCGTCGGTTAGCAGCACTTGGAACTTTATCGCGCTTGGGTTGTGATTAGGCCCGTTAAGCTCCGAAGTCGCATTGTTTATCCCGCTTGCCGTGTTTGTGCCGCCCGATGCTACAAGGGTTGCTATTTCCGCCTTCACGCCGCTTATGTCCGTGCCAAGTGGCTCTTCAAGGGTGTTGGAATCGCTGTAAGAGACAAGCCCTATCTGGTCTGGCGGAACCTGCCATGAATTGAAGTCAACAAACCCAGTTGCGGCAATCCTTGACTGGTCCATCTTCGGGCCGTTGTAGATATTGAAAGTCACAATTCCCGTGCTATACCCGGGGACCATGAAAGCCCAGTCATTGCCGATGTCAATGTCCCTATAATCAAAAGGAGTCGCATAGCTTTTTGCAAACGCGGGGCTTGAAGGATTCGTGACCGTTATTGCCTGCAGGCTTGAGTCATCCGCAACATACACATTTCCATCAGTGTAAACCATGGCGCCATAAGCAGTTCCCGGAGTATTGTAGGTGGCAAGCAGTGAGGGAGAACTGCCATTTGAAACATCCACGGTGCTCATTCCAGTTCCTGCCCTTGTTACATATGCTGTGTTGCCGTCCACAGAAACATTGTTCGCATTTGCCAGGTTCACATGGCCAGCATGCTGTGGGCTGCTCTTGTTGCTCACATCAACAATATAGAGTCCCGGATCGTTTCCAGAGCCTGTCCTGTCGCCGACCACATACACAAAATTGCCATCGCCAAATACGCTTGATACTGTCTCAAATGAGATGCTGGAAACCTGCGAAGGGTTTGAAGGCGTTGAAATGTCGTAGATGTATATCTCATCAGTGCTGGAAGTGTCTGCGGCATAAATGTAGTTTCCATACCCGTGCACATCAACGATGGTTCCCTGGTCATCAACATCCACGCTTGAGGGGCCAGATGGGTTTGTAACATTGACATCGCGCAGCCCCGAGCCGCTGTCTGCAACATACGCATAGCTCCCCAAAACATAAACCGACACCGCCGTCCCCGGGCTATTGTAAGTTCCGGTCAGCGTTGGGTTGTTGGGCGTTGAAACATCCACTACCCTAAGGCCAGCAGAGCCATCGGCCACATAGGCATACCCACCCAACACCCGTATGTCATTTCCTGCCGTGAGGTCAAGCTGCCCATCCCAGCTCATGGAGCCTGAGCGGTCCAGAACAAGCATTAGGTCAATTGGCCTGCGGAAATCCTCTGGCACTGAAATGTTCAGGCCTATTGTGATGTTTTGGTCGCAGGTGACCGCATCATTTGGAATGGCATTCACGTCGAATGTTATGTTAAGGTCGCCCGCATCAAAATAGGCCTCGCTAAACGCTGCATCCGCGGCATTTTCTTCGCTGAAATATTTCGCTGGCGGCTCTTGCGGCCCCGAAAAAGACGCGTATGAAATATTGCAGTCCCCCGGCGGCTGCTTTCTTAGGAAATAACTCTTCCCATTAATGCGCTCTGCGCCCGCTGCCAATCCCGCGCTCCCTTCAATCACATTTGAATCAGGGAAACATGCCGCGAAATTCTTTTGTGATGCGCACTGAACCGGGTTTATAATGTATGATTTGACCGTGACATTCGCATCAAAGCCATCCGGAAGGTATGACAATATCTGTCCCCTTATGAGGGCTGCCGATTGCGTTGGCGAGTTGGAGTCAATTGTCTGCACAATATAGCCGCTGTTCTCAAGCGAGAAAAAAACGTCCCTCACTATAGCCGTTGATTGCGATGGGTTTACCGGCTCGTGCGTGTTGGTTGCGGCAAAGAGGAAAAGCGCGGTTATCACCATCACAACTGCGACCGCTGCATCGACCGAAAATGCGAAGCCGCGCTCGGATTTAACAGGCAAAAATCCCTGCGCGTGGCTTTGCTGCGCCAGCCACACTTGTAAATCCTGCACATTTTCAGTGCAATCTGTAGAGCATGAGCGTGACAATAGCTATCCCCCCATTGTAAGTGACAATTCTTTGCGCTATGACCCTGTCTGCATCCCCTCCGGGAGGAAGCCCGGCACTTGCATTTACATTGCCTTCAAAGGTGAAATAAAAATCCGTCTCACCCACGCCTATTTTTTCCTTGAGCTCATCATAGCTCCCGGAAAAGTTTACAAAAGAAGTGAGTTTCTGCTCGGAAATATCCCTGTCAGCATAAGCCAATCCTATGGAATTCACATCCGCGGCGCCCAATGCTTCCCAATTCGACGGCGACCCCTGCGTTTTTACAAGCGTCTCAAGCGCATAATCAGCCTTCAGGTGCATCGAATCAATTTCGCTAGCCTTCAGCGAATCAGAAAACTGGCTGTTGAATTCCGTGCTTATGAAAATCCACATTATTATGAATAGCATGAGTGCTATGGAAAAATCGACAATAAGTGCCTGGCCTTTGCTAAACATTTTCAATAGAAACCACCCCAGACACTTTGCTCACACGCACATTCCCCGCCAAAATTTGCACAGAAATATTCTCGCCCCTAAAGTAGCAGAATTGCTCCCCAAAGCTTATGGTGTTGCCATAAACATTTGCATCACTTCCGATGTTAGTTTCAATTTGCGCATTGCCTGGCACGGTTTTCACAAGCTCTAGCGCCGAAACCAGCTTTGCGCAGTCCCCTCCCTGCACGCCCCCCTTTTTCAGAAAACTCACCTGGCTGCCCATATAATCACTTGTGAAAAGCACCGCGACCATGAAAAAAATAAGGATAACGACAGCGGATATTGCCTCAACGGAAACCTGCCCGCTAGCCAACTTCCGTCACCACCACATTGCCATCCGAAAATGCGGCGCTAAAAGACCTTCTCCCGGCTCCGGTTATCAGCGAAGCCGGAGTAAGGCTAGGCCGCGCATATGCCGTGATAT
This sequence comes from archaeon, assembly GCA_035289485.1. Taxonomy (GTDB): domain Archaea; phylum Iainarchaeota; class Iainarchaeia; order Iainarchaeales; family Iainarchaeaceae; genus UBA10205. The sequence goes on from DATDXA010000031.1 coordinate 26,672, forward strand.
CTGAAATCCCGTTACCGAGATCTATGCTCATGCTGACAGAATTTTCTGCAAGTGTTATGGCCTGCACCCCATTAGGGATATCCGCCTCAAAAATGACCGCGCTTCCTTCGCCAAGCGACGCTACAAGGTCTGCATTGTTCGCCACTTTTTCAACAAAGCCCTGCGCCTTTGTGAATTGCGAATTCGCATTGAATGAAAAAAGCGCAAATCCGAAAATAATCCCCGCGACCACGAGCATGAAAGCCGTAATCACAAGGTACTCCATAGAAACCTGCGCCCTAGTTTTCATAACAATCAACATTTTATCACAGCCGAAAGCCGGTGCTTTTCATGATTACCAATAATGCGGCTGATTCATATAAAGGTTTCTTCATAACTTCTCCAAAAGCTCCGCCAAAGCCCCAAATCCAACAAATAGGCATATCTTGCGGTTTTTTGGCTTTTTGGAAAGGTTTTTAGGGTTTTGCAGGGTAATTATGTATAGGTTTCTATGGCGCTTCGCACCGCGCAAAAACAAGGGCTAAACAAGACCACCGCAGAGAAGGAGCTGCTCCGCACAATAAGCGCCCTTGAAGAAAGCCTCTTTTTAGAAAACGATCCTGCTCGCAAGCAGGCTATTTTTTCACAGTTAAGTGAACTCAAGGGCAATCTCTCCGGGCTAGGTGGCAAATCCTACGCCGGAATAAAGCTTGAGAATGTCATGCTCAAAAAGGACATTGAAAACCTAAAGCGCGGGGCCACCATGCAAAAAAGTGCGGAAGGCCAAACACAGCTGACCGCCACGCACTCTGATTTGCTGCTCCGTTTTTGCAAAATCATTATTTCGCGCTACAGCGCGCTGATAAATGAACGTGAGGAAAAAACCGTCGGGGACATAAAGGCGCTCATCACAAAAGATGACCTCACTGTGCAGTCCCTTGCCGAAACTTTCAAGCAGGCAAATTACACTTTCGAAAACCACTACTACCAGGCCGCGGAAAAGGCGTACAATTATGTCAAGGATGAAATATCGCACGTTGATTCGGATTTGAACATTTCATTCTGGCTAACTCCAAAAGAAATCGTTTCGGAAAAAATCGGCGATGATGAGGACCTTGCGGTGTTCCTGTGCTCCATTCTGTACGCTCTTGGGGATGAAAAAGCCGAATGCATAATAGCAGAGCTTGAAAACTCCACAACGCACGCTTTCGTGATGACAGAATTTGCAGGGAGCACGCTGCTCCTTGACCCTGTGCAGAAAGTCGATTTCCGGGAATATTACGCAAACAAAAAAGAAATTCTGGAAAAATATTCATTCGGCGGCTCTAAAATAAAGCGCTTTGCATACCGCTTCAACCGCGAGAACTACGAGCAATTCCAAAATCAGTGATTTTTAGAATTCCTCTCTCTCAACCCTGTTGTCCTTGCTGCCATATTTATGGGCAAATTTCTTGATTCCGTTTTCCGAAAGGAGCGTGTTCTTTGTCCCGAGGTGCATCACTTCAGAGCTCGCATTCGCGGTTCCCCACTTTATTCCCTCTTCCGCTCCCCGCCCCTTCATTATTGCCGCAACAAACCCAGCGCCGAATGAATCCCCCGCCCCTGTCACATCAACTACCGGCACATCATAAGGCCTCATGAAATATGTGCTCTTGCCGTCTGTTGCATGGGCGCCGTGCTTTCCTTGCGTGATTGCTACAAAATCCGCAAACTCGCAGAGCTTCCGCAGGTTGCGGTGCACATCGGCAGAGCCCGTGAGCTTTAGCGCCTCCTCCGAATTCAAAAGCAGCACATCCACGCTTGCGAAAATTTTTTTCAATCCATCGAGCCCGAGCGCGAGCTCTTTTTGTCCCGGGTTAAATGCGATTTTGGCGCCAATTTTTTTCGCGTGCCTTGCAACCTTTGAGAGGAGCTCGGAGTCTGAGTGCATCGAGCTTAGGTAGAACCATTTCGCGGAAAGCTTTTCCGTGTTTATTTTCGCGTGTGAAAGCATAGCCGTGGTGCCGCCATAGTGAAGAATAATCCTGTCCTTTCCCATCCCTGTGAGAATCACGGAGTACGCCGTGTGCGCTCCCTTCATCTTGAGAATATTTTTCACATCAACTTTTTCTTTTTTGAGCACATTCAGGATTTCAGAAGCGCTCTCATCTTCCCCAACCGCGCAGAGAATCCCTGCCTTCAATCCAAGATGGGCGAATGCAACAGAAGTGTTCACCGCCCCTCCCCCTGTGAAATAATCAAGCTCATCGATTTCCACTTTCGAGCCGGGAGTTAACACGCACTTCTCCCCTGCCATTGAGCCCTTTGGCATGTAAACGAAAACATCCTCAGTAGCTGAGCCGATTGAGATTACATCAAGTTTTTTGTTTGTTGCCAAAATTGAAAACCGTTTTAATATGCGGTTTTCAGGTTAATTAAACCCTTTGCCGCATTTGCCCGCCTGCCGACCCCTCGCTTACCTTTAAATTCCTTAAACCCCTAATTCTTTACAATTGCTTTTGAGGTGATGCGCTTGGTGAAGGTTGCAATAAACGGTTTTGGCAGGATTGGAAAGCTGGTTCTGCGCAACGGCATAAAGGAAAAAGGCCTTGAATGGGTCATCAACCACCCAAAAGGCATTGAGAGCGCAATGCAGGCTTTCAAGTACGATTCTGTTTATGGAAAATACCAAGGTGAAATTTCAATCAGCGGCACGAGCCTAATTATCGATGGGAAAAAAGTCGCCGTGATATCAACAAAGGACGCCCCCGAGAAACTTCCATGGAAGCAGATGAAAGTTGATGTTATAGTTGAGAGCACCGGGGTGTTTCGCGGCAAGGATGATGCCGGAGGGCACATAAAGGCCGGCGCAAAAAAAGTGATCATTTCAGCCCCCGCAAAGGGCGATATTGAAAGCTTTGTAATCGGCGTGAACACGGGAAAACTAAACACTTCAGCAGCGGTAATTGACAATGCCTCGTGCACAACAAATTGCCTGATGCCCGTTCTAAAAGTTCTCAATGATAAATTCAAAATAAAGCGCGGCTTTATGACAACGATTCATGCATACACAGCAGACCAAAACCTTGTCGATGGCGCGCATGATGATCCGCGGCGCGCACGTGCGGCAGGGCTTAATATAATTCCAACCAAAACCGGCGCATCCGAAGCGGCGGCAAAAGTAATTCCCGCGCTGAAAGGAAAAATTGACGGGAAAGCAATACGCGTTCCTGTGCCTGTGGGTTCGCTTATAGATGTCACATGCGAACTTGAAAAGAGCACAACCGCGGAGGAAATAAATGCCGAGATGAAAAAGGCTTCAGAGGGTCCGCTCAAGGGGATTTTGGGCTACACAGAAGAGCCAATAGTTTCAAGTGACATTATTGGCGATAAGCGCTCTAGCATATTTGATTCCAAGCTCACAAAAGTGATTGGCGGAAACCTAGTGCAGGTAGTTTCGTGGTACGATAACGAAATGGGCTACTCGCAGCGCGTTGTTGATTTGGTAAAGCAGCTGAAGATTTGATTCAAATCAGACTTTAATGTGCTCATACTCCCTGCAAGGCATCCAGCCCGCGATTTTTTCTGGGCGCAGAAATCTTACCGTCAAATCTTTCAGCGGACTTCCACACACGCGGCCAATCAATAAATTTACTGCCCCGCATAACGTTTCCAACCAAAAGAGCCGCGTTGCCTTCTCCGATTTTTCCTGCAAGCCTTTCGAACTCTTTATTGTCTGCTCCAGATAACTTTGCCCTTACTTCAGAAACAGAAAAAGCGCGATCGGGGCGCAGAATTCCTGCTTCCTCTTCATGCAGCTTCATTGCCTGCCTTTTCAACCGCCTATCTTCTCCAAGCAGCCTGTCCCTTTTGTTTTTTGTAAGTGGCGGCTTTACTCTTACCGGCTTCATCTGCTCACATTTCCCTGTACCTGTCAAACAGACTGGAAAATTCCTGCGGCCTTGCAAGCCATGCAAATTTCTTCGGATTCTTCATCGCTTCAGAATAAATAGGCTTTTTAGTGAGTCCGAATTCAGGGAACGCCCGCGGGGCAATTAGTTTCACATGCGGAATTCCATGCCCGTATTCTTTGTTTGGCACAAACCCGTGGTGAGTTTCATAATACATTGCGCCGCGCATCTTCTCAATCGGCACGTAATCGGATTCAAACCCCGGGTACACCCAGTTCGCCATCACAAGGGTTTCGCCCTCGGAGGGGTTCACAGTGATGTGCGCAAATCCGGGAATCATTAGGCATTTGTCCCCCGCCCGTGCATCAAAAACCAAGAACTCATCATCCTTTTGCAGAAGGTAGTGCGCGTGCCCGTGCAGCACCTCATACACTTCAGGGTACCACGTATCAGTTCCCGCAACCTTTGGGTGGTAGTGGCCGAAGGTTTTGTTGAATTCCCCCCCGACACTAAATGGCGGCAAAATTGTAACATCATACCTGAGGTTGTTTTCCATTATTTTTTTCGCGTCCTTTCGAAGGTGCACATTGCGGTACATATAATAGAATTCAGGCGGCGATTCAACTGCCGGGTTTTTGAGCACGGATTTCATCCTCTCGCGCGTTCTCACATCCGCCTCGATTTTTCCCATTCCTGCCCCAAAAATGAGCTTTGCACCATCAAGTTTGAGAGGCAGCCCGCTTGCTTTTTTGAGCTCTATAATCGCCATGAAAGTAACTGGGATGATTAGGAATAAATAGCTTCTCCTCCACAATCCAATAAATAATTGGCTTGGTGTGATTGGGGGTTTTTGGTTTTGCAGTACAAAACGGTTTTTGATTACAAATTAAAGGGAAAAACTGTATTCGTGCGCGCCGATTTGAACAGCTCCGTTGTTGAAGGCCGCGTTGTGATTTCCTCGCGCCTTCGCGAGCATTCAAAAACCATTTACGCGCTAAGTGAAGAAGGCGCAAAAGTCGTTTTGCTTTCACATCAGGGCCGCCCTGGAGAGGACGAATTTATCGAGCTCAAAAGGCACGCTGACCATATAAGAAAATTCACAGGGAAGCCGCTCAAATTCGTTCGCTGGAGCGAGGATTATGTGGGCGCCATTAAAGCAATGAAAGAAGGGGATGTGATTTTGCTCGACAACACCCGCTTCCAAAAAGAGGAGCAGGAAGACAAAACCCCGCAAGAGCACGGCAAGGACCCGTTCATCAAAAATTTGGGGCCTTTGGGGCAGCTTTTTGTTCAGGATTCCCTGAGCGTTTGCCACAGGCCGCACGCAAGCGTTGTGGGTTTCAAAAAGTACATGCCATGCGTTGCAGGCCCTGTGCTTTCGCATGAATTAGAGGCGCTCTCAAAGCTTGACAAATCCAAAAGAAGCGGAAAGCTCGTGGTTCTCGGAGGATCCAAGCTCTCTGATTCTGTTGCAATTCTAAAAGGCATGCTTGATAGCGGCATGTGCAATGAGGCATGCATAGGCGGGCTATTTGGCGAGCTGTTTTTGAAAGCGAAAGGAACTGATTTTGGGGCAAAAGAAAAGTTCTTCTCGGAAAAAGGCTTTGAAAAGATGCTTCCTGCCGCCAAGGCGCTTTTGCAAAAGCACGGCAAGAAAATAATCCTTCCAACCGACCTTGCAATCGAGGTTCCTAATGGCGCGGGAAAGAACGGCGCAAGCTCAAAGCGCAAGGAGATAAAAATCTCAGATTTACCAAGCGAATACAGCCCGCTTGATATCGGCAGCGAAACCACGGAGATTTTCAAAAAGAAAATCAGGCAATCCGAAGTCGTGGTATTCAACGGCCCGATGGGCGTTTACGAGAAAACCAAGTTCTCTGTTGGCACAAAAAAAGTACTCGAAGCAATCGCATTCCACCGCTGCTTCTCAATTATTGGGGGAGGTGATACCGAGCGAGCGCTCACTTCATTCGGGCTTGTGCCGCAGGATTTTTCGCATGTCTCGCTTGCCGGAAAAGCACTTTTGCAATATTTGAGCGCGGAGCCGCTTCCCGGCCTTGAGATTTTGGAAAAAAAATAATCAGGGCTAGTCACAAAATCTAAACAAGTTCAATTATCTGCTTTGCAATTTCCGCTTTCGTTCCCCCGAGCCACTTTGATTTTTTTGCGGAGCAAAAATACATCTCCCTCTTTTCAGCTTCGCGTGCATGCGCCCTGAGATCCGTTGCAGCAAGCGCGTGCAGCCCTTTCTTTTTTAAAAATTCCTTTGCCTCTTTCTCAATTTGCGCTCTGCTCTTGCCCCAAAGCGCCTTGAATGCGACAATTTTTATGTGCGGGAATTTTTTGCGCACGGTTTCTATGAGTTTTGCGCGTGGCTTCAAATCCAAAGTTACTGTTTTAATTGAATCCATTTTTCCAGGGGTTTTTTTCAATTCAAAATCCGGAATTGCCGCAGGGCAGAAAAAATATTCTGCGCCGCGCGCAAGTTCACTTAGAACCTTTTCTTCCAATTCATCCGCAAAATCCGCCCTTTCAAAATCCAGAAATTCAGACCCTACTTTATTTCCAATTATTTTCACGTTCCCCTTCTGCCTTTTGAGCTCAAGTGCGAGTTCGGTTCCGAGTTCACCCGTGCTGTGGTTTGTAATAACGCGCACATCATCAATTTTTTCCTGTATTGCTCCGGAAGCAACAACAATTTTCTTTCCTGCAAATTTATTTCTGGAAAGCGCCCTCTCCACTTCAAAAACAATTTTGCCAATGGATGCAAGCTTTGCCTTTCCATCTTCTTCTAGCGGCGCAATCATTCTCACCCCGCGCGTTTCAAGCTTTTTGAGGTTCTCCAAAACAATAGGGTGCTCATACATGGGCTTGTGCATTGCAGGCGCCAGCAGAACCGGCTTTCCCGCCCCGATTGCAACAGTTGCCATTGTTGTCACGGGCGTATCATCGATTCCCATTGCTATTTTGCTTATCGTGTTTGCTGTTGCGGGCGCAATAAGAAGCAGGCTCGCTTTTCCCTTTTTTCCAAAAAGCTTCACATGCTCAATGTTTCCGGTAAGCTTTGAAATTACCGATTTTCCGGAAGCAAATTCCATCGATTCTTCGCTTACAAGCTGCCTGCCCCATCCGCTCATAACAACTTGGACTTCAAACCCTTTCCTTCGCAGTTCGCGGCATAGTTCAAATGAGCGCACCGCAGCAATGCTACCTGTAACGCCAAGAACTATCAGATGTTTCATAGGTTATTTGCGCGTGGAAAGCGGTAAAAAAGGGTGTATGCTTTAAGTATCGTCCGTTAGTGAACTGCCATCAGTGAAGAAAAACGTAATGCGGAACGTACCCGGTGTTAGTATAGATTTGTTGCTATAAAGGTCAAAGGTCTGCGCGCCCGAGTTTGCAGGAATCTGCTGCCCATAATCTGAATTCTGCTGGCTGCCATTCTTGCGCACAACAACTGGCCAAGCCCCATTATTGACTGTTGACCAATAATCGCCTGTGCCATTCAGCCTCACATCAATATGGTCTATCGTCTTGGGGTTTGTCAATGTCAGATTTGCAGTCCAATGCCAGTCTGGACCGTCACCGGGCAAAAAATCATTGGCGCTGTTGCCATAATCTTTTGCGAAATCAGCAGAGGCCGAGTCAAGCAAAACACTGAGCGAATTGCTTCCGCCACCGGGCGGCGGAGACGAAGGGCAGTTGCTATTTTTCACTTCCACCGCGCCCTTTTCAGTGTAGGTCTTTACAATCTTGGTAGTTGTGCAGGGGAAACCGGCGCATGAATATGCCTTGACATCATAAATGTCGCAAACCTCGCTTCCGGATAAAGTGCAAGGGATGTCCTTGTGCGTTGTATTGACTGTCACGTTTTCTGACCACTGGCAATAAATCTGCCCGTACTTCTGGCCCACTATCTCCACTTTGTATTTTGCAACTGCCGCCCCAATATCAACCCCTATTGTAAAAGTATCTCCAGAGCCGCTCCCCGAACCGCCTCCGGTTGATGTTGCCGTGAACTTCTTGCACGCGGTAGGAGTGGTTATTTTTATCCCATCAGGCGAGGGTGGAATATTGCTTTTCACCCCATCAAAGTTGCATCCGGTCGTGCTCTGCCCTGTTCCAATCGCATTGAGCGCAATGACCGTTATGATTGCGAGCACCGCAAGCCCGCCGCCGAGAAGAAGGTATTCGGTTGCGGTCTGGGCGCGTTACATCATAGTGAATAGAATGCCTTCAAGTATATTTTAAGCTTTGCAAACGATTATAGTCTGATTACGGATAATGGCATCCCCATATCGCGGTTCCTGCACCCGAGCATGCCCACCACTGTACCCCCGCAGAGGTATACGAATCAAATACATACCCTCCATTCGTGCATGTATTAGGGGAACTGCCGCATGCAGGAATCGGCATGCAAGTGCCGCCATAATAATTGTAACCGAATCCGCAACCGCAGCTATTTGGCGGAACCCAAAATGATGGCGAGGTGCAAGTAACCTTTGCTACACAAGTGCCCGATAAAAATACGAAATTCGGGTTGTCGCATTCGCAAGTGGTGCCGTAAGAATCAACATGCGCTCCTGCAGGGCATGTAAACGGCGTAACAGGAACCACTGGTGCGGATGTACCGGGGCAGTCGCTGTTTTTCACTTCCACTGCGCCCTTTTCCATTGAGATTTCCATTGTTTTGTTCTGGGAATCGAATGCATACGCCGCCACATCATATGCGCCGCATGGGGCATCGCCCGGCACATTGCACACATACGAGACCGTGCTGCCATTGGGTTGCGCCACATTAGCAGGGTAGCTGTACCCCCCTGGGTTTTGGTCAGCGCAGAAACTATAGCCTGCGGACTTTTGCGAACTCACAATCACGCCGTATCTTTTCACCTTCGAGCCCACATCGAATTTCACCACAAATGAACTACTATACCCAGAGCCGCTTCCGGAGCCTCCTACTCCTGTCATAATGGCCTTTTTGCATAATGTCGGGCTCGTTATCCTAATCCCATCCGGCGGCACCACAAGGCTGCTTTTTCCGGCATCAAAGTTGCAGTTGGTCAGGTCCTCTCCAGTTCCTATGGTATTGAGTGCCAGAATAGTAATAATCACAAGGACAGCCACGGCTCCTCCAATTAGCAGCAGGTATTCGGTCGCTGTCTGAGCACGTTTTTTGGCAAAAAAACCCTTCAATTCTGGCATGCCAATAATAACCGATTCATGATATTTAAGCTTTCTTGGCGCGGATTTATTGCTAGCAAACGCCGCTGAATTTCACAACGACAGCGCCCTTTTCCGTTGCGGATTCTGACAATTTGTTCGATAAATCATAGGCACTCACAACCACATCATAAGTGCCGCATTGTTCGGAGCCATCCGGATAGCAATAATGAGTCACCGAAGTCGCATTCGGTGGCACTGGCTGATTTGACAAATCACAGAAATATGCGCCCGATATCTGCGATTTTATTGTCACGCTGTATTTTGAAACTTTCGGCCCGACATCGAATTTTACCGCAAACCAGTCATCTCCTGAACCGCTCCCTGATCCGCTTCCGGATCCGCCGCTAAATGAGGTCATAATCGCCTTTTTGCACGCTGTAGGGGACGTTATTTTCACCCCATCCGGCGCGACAGGTATGTTGCTTTTCACAGAATCAAAGTTGCAGCCGGTCTGGGTTTGCCCAGTTCCAATGGTGTTAAGCGCGAGAACGGTTATTATCGCAAGAACTGCCAATGCTCCGCCGAGCAGAAGAAGATATTCGGTTGCTGTCTGTGCGCGGCTTTCCATTCAAAAATCCCCTGATGCCAATAGTGTAACCAAATAGCTTATTCCTGTTATTTAAGCTTTCTTCAGGCCCATTTCCCCATCCAAAACTCCTGGGATTTTAGGAATGTTCTTAATCACTTTCAGCCCCCCATTTTTAGGTATTTCCAATGCAGCTAGACAACCTCTCACTTGCATACCTTATAGAAGAGCTAAGGCCAACACTTGACGGGGCGTATGTGAACAAGGTTTCGCAAACAGATAATGGCTGGCTAAAAATAAAGCTCCACTCAAAAAAAGGCTCGAAGGATTTGATAATTGCAAAGAACAATTTCTTCATTTCAAATTATTCAATTCAGGCAAAGCACGGCAAGAACAATTTCGCGGTTTCGCTCAAAAAAAGCCTCTACAACAAAAAGCTGGTTTCCGCGCAAACACACGATTTCGACCGCGTGGTTGAATTCAAATTTCTAGAGCACACGCTTGTTCTTGAGCTCCTTGGCGAGGGCAATCAAATCCTCATGGGAAAGGACGGGAAAATAATTTCTTGCGCGCGCAACGAGGACTGGGCTGACCGCAAAACCCGCAGGGGCGAGACATATATTTTCCCAAAGCACCAGCGCAATCCCGCGCAGCTTGAGGGCGATGATCTAAAAAAGATTTTCGGCTTTTCGGAAAAGGACGCAATCCGCGCCCTGCTCTCTTCTGTAAACATTCCGCCCCTGATTGCAGAAGAAACTTTTTTCCTTCTAAAAATCGACAAGGCAAAGCCCGCTGCAAAAGTTTCCGAAGCGGAAGCCGAAAGGGTGGCAGCCAAAATAAGGGAATTCTACTCGCTCAAAGAGGAATACGTGCCGGTCTCTTACAAGGGTTTCGTTTTTCCTTTTCCACTTCAGCACCTAAAGGAACAGCCCGCGCCCATAAAATCACTAAACGATTTTCTAAATGAATTGCTAGTGCCCACGATTTCCACTCCAAAAGAGGAGGAGAAAAAGACGGTTTCCAAGAGCCGCGTCTCGGGACTTGAATTCATGCAAAAGCAGCAGGTGGAGGCGAAAAAGAAATTCGAGCTTGCGGCAGAGGAAAACAACCGCAAAGCAGAGCTCATATACGAGCATTACAATGAAATCGAGGAGCTGCGAAAGGCCGTGCTCGCAGGTGTGCAAAAGAACCTTAACGAAAAAAAGATTTCAGAAGCCCTATTTGCCGCCGCTTCAAAAGGAAATGCGGCGGCTAGGCTGCTAAAAAAACTTGACATCAAGAAAAAGAAAATGGAACTTGAACTTTGATAAAATTATCTCTGTTCAGAGCCTATTTCCCTTTCATCAACTATGAAGACATCGCTAACCGCTGTTACTGCGGAGTACGGCACTTCAATTATCCTGTCCTTGGCGTCAATTTTCTTTGCCACTTTAGATTCCCTGTCGACTTCGACAAGAAGGTGCTCTATTGTGCCTGTCTGCTCATCAACGAGAAGGTCAACTAGCTTTCCAACTTCGTCTCCTCTGTTGGTAATGACCCTTTTTGTTGCAAGCTGCCTTGCTATTGTGTATTTGTACATAGTAGTCTCCCCTTTTTCTTCATCAAAAAGAAAATTTCTATATTAGGAAAGTCTAACTTATTTAAATATTTATGGGGGAAGAGGCCCGAATACATAACTCTTTTCGCGGATTTGAGACGGTTTACGATTGTTTAATGGGGTTAGATGGCTAATGCCTGGCTCCTTCATGCCTGCTTGAAAAGGAGACAAAAACGTGTTATGTAGATGATATTTTTGAGGGTTAATACCTTCCCAATCCTTTATAAAAATCGTCGAAGCCCAATGTGCTCTATGCCAATTATACTTGAAGCGGTTGAGCACAAGGAAGAGGGCTGCGGCTGCCACAGCCACGAAGCTGCCGAGACCATCGAGGCTCCTGTTGCTGTTGAAGAATTCGACGGCGCGGAGATGAACTATGAGCACTCGGAAAAAGACGAGACAAAGTTCCTCTCAAAAAAGCAGGTAGAAAAACTAAAGAATTCAAGGTACGCAATGGTCGGCTCTCACTCTGCGGTCCAGATATGCTCATGGAACAAGAAAGCAATAAAGCAGGAAGGCGTTTGCTACAAGCAAAAATTCTACGGGATAGAATGCGCAAACTGCGCCCAGATGTCGCCTTCCGTTCTCTGGTGCAATGAAAATTGCGTTTTCTGCTGGCGCCCGATGGAGTGGATGCGCAACGTAAACCTTGAAGATGTTGAAGTTGATGCCCCTGCAAAGATAATTTCAGGGACAATTGTGCAGCGCCAAAAGCTGCTCTCAGGTTTTGGCGGCCTCACTTCCATAAACAAAGAGAGGTATGAGAAAAGCAAAATGCCGACGCACTGGGCGGTTTCGCTCTCTGGCGAACCAACGCTCTACCCTAAAATCTGCGAACTCATTGCAGAAATCAAAAGCCTGCCCGAAACAAAAAGCGTGTTCCTTGTAACAAACGCGCAGAAGACCGATGTGTTTGAGAAAATGGCCACAAACAAAAAATACCTTCCAACGCAGCTTTACGTTTCACTAGATGCTCCAAATGAGGAGATGTTCAAAAAAATCAACCGCTCCGTTCTGCAGGATGGCTGGCAGAGGCTTGCGAATTCAATGCGCGTAATTTCAAATTTAGAAACACGAAAGGTCGTGCGCGTGACTCTTATGAAAAGCATCAACGATGATGAGGCAAACCTGCAGGCATGGTCTGATTTGGTCTGGACAATGAAGCCGGAATTTTTGGAAATAAAATCCTACATGCACATCGGCGATTCACGCTCGCGCCTCTCACGTGACAACATGCCAACTTTTGATGAGATTAAAGCATGGTCAGAAAAATTCGCCGCAATTTCAGGATATGTTTGCAAGGATTTCTCGCGCCCGAGCAGGATAATGCTCCTTGTGCGCCCTGATTTGAAGGAAAAGAACACCAAGCTCGAATTCGCAAGAAAGGAAATGGGGCTTAACGGCGATGGAATTGACTTTTAGAGTGCAGAAAAAACCCCGCGCGCCTCATTTCGTAAAACTTTTCCCAGTCACCCGGTTCCTGAAAATTCTCCAGCCATAAACCGTGTATGCCTTTGCCCTGTTTTTTTTCCACATTACGTGAAATTTCCTGATTTCATCACTCAATTGTTCATGCGTCGGGGGGAACGGAGAGCAGGCATACTGCAATCCCGCAAGGGACGGGCCCATCTCCTTGTACATTTTTCTGACGTCCTCTGGCATTTTCCAATAATCCTGCTTTACGAGTGGCCTAACTCCCACCAAAGTGAGCTTTCCGGAAAGCCAGTCTATGATTTGCGGGACCTCGTCAATGTGATATTTTCTCAGGAATTTGCCGACCGGCGTTACCCGGTTATCCTCTTTTTTCAGTTTTTCGATTGCGTGGTCACCTGCCATGACATGCATGTAATCAGTGTGCGCACCGCGCTTCATTGTCCGAAGTTTCCTGATTATAATAGGTTTCCCTCCTTTTCCGACACGCACCTGTGCGTGAATCGGGCCCAAATCGGAAAAAGTCTTCAGCTTCATACGAAAAAAATGCCTTAAGTTAAGAAAAACCATCCGGTTCCCGGCATCCCTTACCAAAATTCTTAAATAAACCAACCGCCTTTATTCCAAACATGGCTCGCCACGATGACGAAGAGACAACGCTTGAGGGCAGCAGGTTCTGGGACGCCGGAAAGATAATGCTCGTGGTTGTTTTCGTGGTAGGATTTATCGCAGGCGCATTCGTCACAAACAAATTCATTGACAATAATGCCCTCACAACAACGCAGGCCGATTCAAATTCACTTTTAGAGCAGAACCGCTTCCTTGATGAGCGCAACGATTCCCTGTATAGCTGCCTTACAAATTATGGCATAGACCCGAATTCGTGCTAGGCCTTAAGAAACACGCCCGCGCTTTTTCTTGCGGTAGTGCTTTGAGTTGAAGTGCTCCCGCAGCTCCTCAATCTGGCTTTTTGGCATCTTAATTTCATTATCCTTCACCGCTTTTTCTATCCGCGCCGCAATATTCTCCCCGGCCCCTTCAAGCCTTTTTTGTGTTTCAACCATTATCTGCTGCGCCTTCTCAGAGCGCGCCTCGTGCAGTGCCTTCTCAACCTCGTGCAATAAATCAATCATCTCAGAGCTTGCCGCGTGCAAATCCTTCTGCAGATGGCCCGCCCTTTTTAGGTTATTTGAAAAATGTGATTTCTCCTTGCGCGCTTTCCTTGCAATATCAAGCGCGTCATCAAGGAGCGCATGTATTTTTTTCCCCGCATTTCCCGCAAGGCTTCCGTGCGCGCGCACAGCCTCTTCCATTTCGTGCAGCGACTCTTCCACGGATTTTTCGAGATTTACAAGCGTAAGCTTTGTATGGATCGCAGACCTTATCTCATTGTACTCTTTTCTTTCAATGAGCCTGCGCGCCATTTTTGTTTCCAGGGCGTACGCCTTTTTGAGAAGCGCCTCGCGCTCCTTTTCAAGCGAGGGTATCTTGTCCGCGCCAAACATCAATTCAAACGGGTTCATGCCTTTAGGTTCAGGCTTTCTGCAAATAAAATGGTTGCGGTTGCCCAGGTTATTTCACAAATTCCGTATTTCCCATTCCCCTAAAATCATTGTCGCCTGTGAGGAATTTCATTCCGCGCTTTTCTGCAAGTGTATAGCCCACGCAATCCGAATATGAGAGTGCCTTCTTTTTGTGCGCGTGCCGCAGTTTTGCAGCCTCAAATAGCTCGTTCTTTTCAATTTCCACAATGTTCAGGTTAAGCTCTGCATATTTTTCCTCGACTTTTGCGCTCTCGTGGTATTTTAGCATATAATAAAGCAGTTCCACGGCGTTAAATGCCGACGTATTTATCGTTTCGTTTAGGTATTTTCTATAATTCGGGTTGCCCTGCAACATTTCAATTATGGCGTATGTATCGAAAAAATACATCACCAGTCACTTTCCTTTCTTATTTCATCCTTAATTTTCTGCGCGTCAAGCTTCCATCCTTTAAGCGAACCAAACACCTTTGGATTGGGCGTCTTCTTTTTTCTCAATTCCACAATGATTTCCTCATCAGGCCCGATTTTTTCGAGTGCGACAATTTCCTTAGGTATCCTAAATCCTATGCTGTTCCCCCAGCTCCTTGTTTTTGCGACAATTTCAACCATGTTTTTTGCTCCAGATTCTAACTAATTATACAATAATTATACTTTAAACCTTTCTTTACGAATATTCAATATTACGTCAATCAACGAAATACTTAAATGTGTTTTGCTGTAAAGTTTTTGCATGGGAAAAAAACTCCTGCCTTTGCTGCTGCTCTTTTCGCTTGTTTTTGCAGGCTGCCTTGCCAACCCGACAACCGAAGACCGCCTCTCCTGCCTCGAACTCACATCATATGCTTTCACATCAATCCCCCAATGCAAAACGCAGGATGAGTGCTTTTCGCGCGCACAGGCTGCTCTTGGTTTTGATGAATCCTCCCTTAACTCCATTACCCGTGAAGAGCTCCTAGGCGCAAAAAACCATCTCGCGCGCTCATGGCTCTTTCTCAATAACGCAAGGGCGAATCTCAAAAACATCCATGCCTTATGCTACTCCGAGAGCTATTTGGGAATTCCAATGGAAGTGAATGAGCTCAATTCAAATCTCACAACCGTTGGAAAAGAAATAGATTTCTTCAACAAATCCGCGGCGCGCGCAATCAACACAGAGCTCACTTCAATGGAACTAGATGACATCAATGTGATTGCGCAAGAGCCGCTCTTTGATGATTACTCAGTTCTAAACCAGAATGTGGTGGATTTTTCGGCGCACAATTCCTCCGGTAAAACCTACGCCTCACGGTTCATCCGCGAGGCCGAAAAATTCAACACAATCGCGCAAACACTAAGCCTTCAGGGCACACTGCAGCAAACAAGCCTTTTTGGAATAGTTTCAGAAAACAAATCCGCGGCAAAAGAACTGCTAGCCGAATCATCAAAAAAGAGGGATTTTCCGCTGCAAATAATCGCGCCGGTTTTTTATGGCATTTCAGATTTCCTGCGTGATTTTTTTGCGCTCGGAGGCTCTCTGCAGTCCCTAAAAGCCCTGCCCTCATTTGATGTGCTATCCTCAATCAACAGCCTCGTGGGAAGCGACAACTCCGCCGCATCTGAATTCTTCTCAGTATTCAAGTCAGATGCGGAGCACAGGAATTTACTGAACCTGAAAAACTCCGGCAAGATGCAGCGGGCAAGTTCAGAACTGCCATTGCTTGAATCCGGGCTTGAAATGATTTCCGCTTCCCTCAAATCAATTTACACGCAGGATTACCTTGATGCCGGCCTTGCATCCTCGGGTTTTGAGGAATTTCCCGTATCCGAACCGGATCCGCGCAATTTCTATTCTGCTTATTCTGCAAGGATAAATTTCGTAAAATCGAGGCTGCGCTCCCTTGAGCAGGCGGAGTTTCTTGGCACAATAACCCTTGGCGCAAAAACAACAGAACTTATCGAAATACTAGAAGAGAATTCGCGCATTGCAAATGAAATGGATTATTTCACGAGGCTCTCATCCGGCGCCCTGTCCGCATGCGCAGAAAGCCTCTTGCTCGCAGAATCAAAAATTTCCTCAAAAGAATTTGAATCGGGAGATGCCGCCGTACTCTCACTCAAGGCAAAGCTGGCTTCCGAGATTTCGGATTTCAAAGCGCAAAACCGACTCTCAGGGTGCATTGCAGCGCTTGCGGATTTTCGCAGGCTCGAAGAATACATTAAAAGCGAAAACCCAAGTGCAAAAGCAGCCGAACTGATTGCAGCGTGCATAATTGATGCGCAGCAGCTCGGCCCTTTTGCGCAATCAGCGGAACTTTCCGCGCAGCTAAATGCCCTAAACAAAATAGTGCCGCCATATGCTAACCCCGAACTTGTCCTATCTTCCTGCACAAGCTTAAAACAGAGGCTTCTAACCTCCGCGCAATCCTCAGCCGAATCCGCTTCCGCAACACAAAAATTTTCCACACTCTCAAATTACGTCTCAATTCTTGCGCAATTTGCAGCGAAATTTCCCTCTCTTCCATCGGAGCCCGCGGCAAAAAAACTCCAGAATTCTTTCACGGAAATTTCCTCAAATTTTACTGATTCCGGCATCAAGAGCGAATCAATTGCGCAAGCGTCCGAACTTGGCGCAAAGCTCGAAAGCCTCAATGCGGATGCAGAGCAAACACTCAAATCACTTGCCTCAGAGGCGGTGGAAAAATATTCCAAAATAGATTACCCGCAAAACCCGAACCCTCTTCTAATCCCTTCTGGTGTGCTTTCTGCTTCACAATCCTTTGCGAGAATTTCGTTTGAAAATATCCCCCGCGAAATTCCCCTGTCCGTTATTTCCGCAATAAGCCTGAATTCGCGGGATGCCGCCGCTGTTTTCTCCACAGGAAATATCGGCTTTGCAGCCCAGGGCGAGAAAACATCCCTGCGTTTTACCGGCCTTCTGCCCGGCATAAATTCAATAGTGCTTGATCTCAATGCATTCGCCCAAAGCGCGGGAGCAAAAAATCCCGAAATTCCGCTAAGTGCCGGCGCGGAAAAAATAATCTCTGAAAAAGACTCCATCCTGAAAAACGCCGCACAATTTTCAGGCGACAAAAAACCCGAGATTGATTTTTTCTCCCAAAAAATAGATTTCCTTGCAAAGCAGGGGCTTTTGGATGATGCGGCAAAGGCGCTTGCGCTGCTTAAGGAAACTTATTCGGGCGCGGAAGTGCAGGCACAGGAGGCGCTAAAAAAGAAAGCCGATTCATACGCCGAGAAATTCGGGCAGCTTGCAGCCCTGCGCACCTCCCTTGCAAAGAATTCGAAAGATTTGCTTGATAATTTTTCCTCGCTTGGCGCAGCAATTCCCGCAGAAATTGCCGCATATATCCCGATTACAGGGCAGCGCGCAAAAGAACTCTCTGTGCTTGCAGCAAAACAAATTCCGCAGGAAAAGGAA
Organism: archaeon; assembly: GCA_035289485.1. Taxonomy (GTDB): domain Archaea; phylum Iainarchaeota; class Iainarchaeia; order Iainarchaeales; family Iainarchaeaceae; genus UBA10205. The sequence continues at coordinate 44,280 of DATDXA010000031.1, forward strand.
TTTGCAGCCCTTATGCAAAAAGGCGATTTTGCAGGCGCCATATCGCTTGCCGAAAAAACAGGGCTTGATGAACAAATAACGCTGCTTGATTCTGCTAACAGCGAATCGGAAAATGCCATTGAAAAAATCAGGCAGAACGCAATCTCCTCATACGAACTCGCTTCAGAAAAAAGCAAATCTTCTCCTGCGAGTGCCGCTGCCGAGCAGCTTCTCTTAAAATCCAGGGATTCTTTGGGGAAAAAATCCTACCTAAGCTCCCTGCTAAATTCCTCAAATGCGCTTGCTGTTCTCCCTTCGGGCAACCAAAACCTTTTCGGGGGTTTTGAAATTCCGCTTCCGGTTTACCCGCTCGCTCTTGTGGTTGTCGCTGCAGGAATTTATGCGTGGAAAAAGAAATCCGTTCAAAAGCCCGCAGAGCCTTCAAGAGTAAAAAAAGCAAATGAAGAAAATCAGGAAGATGCAGAGCCGCTTCTTTTCTAAATCATTTCTTCAAATAAAAGTAGGCGAAAACACCAAGCGAAATCAGCGCAAGTATTGCAGAGCCGATTATTTCAATCCCTATTCCCTTCTGCAATGTCACAGTTGTGGTTTCGCACTCAAGCAGGCGCGATTCATACTCTGCCGCGCACCCAAGTTCGTAATTGCCAGCGCTCAGGCCTTTCACGCTGAAAACAACATCCTGCGAAGCATTTGGTTCAAGCGTGCCAATTGATTTGGATTTTTCCCCGGTAACTTCAAGGCCCGTAAGAGGCGTTATTGCTACGCTAGAAACATTTTCCTTGCTTATATTTTGCACCGTGATTTTGAGCGGAATGCTCCCCCCAGTGTAGAGCTTGTCATTATCCAGCGCGACTTTTACCGAAATCTTGTGCGGCGGCTCAACCGCCCCAAGATCTGGCCTGTTTGTGAGCATCCTCTCTTCCTCACCAAAAACATTTGTAAATGCCATGACCGAGGGGAGCAGCGTGAAGGGCACTGCCTTGTGCGCTACAATAAAATATGAAATGCTCAGTTCCCCAGGCTTTGCGCAGTTTCCAAGCGCATCCCGCTCAGAGCACTTTGGCACTGTTCCGCTCTTTGAAGTGATTCCGTCAAGCACGCTAACTTCAGGAGCCGCCCTTTCAAGCTCGGCTTTTCTATAGCTTAGTGAAACCGTTGCATCTTCAGTTCCAAAATTTCTTGCAACTGAAGTGATTTTGAACGGCACTCCCACATATGGCGCGTAAGTGTCAAGGTCCATTTTGAAGCCTTTCTCCTGCGGGAAATAAGCTCCCGTATAAACCCCGAATTTCGAATCCGCAAAAACCGTTATCGCATTCACGGTGTAAGAAGTCTGGCCGCAAACCGTGACGCTGTTATTTTCCTTCAAAAGCCCCTGGGGCACCGGGATTCTCACAACCCCGTTCTGGAAATCGGCGTATGTAAGCTCTGCAATCTTTTGCGTGTTGAATAAAACATTGATTTTCGCGTTGCTCTTTGGCACGGGCGCGAGATTTGCATTGAGTGAAATTATCTGAAACATCTCTGCGTTGATGTCGCCTGAGTAAATAAAATCAAAATTTGTGCACTTGTGCACATTAACCCCGCTTATGTAGAAATCCTGGTAGCCTTGGTCGTGGAAAGTGAATTCCTGCACAACCGCTGCTGAGGTTATGTAGCTGAAAAATACTAGTGCAAATAAAATAAGGAATTTTTTCATTCGGTCACTTCTTTCTTTTAGTTTTCCTGGAAAGTTCCTTCAAAGGCTTTGCGCGCAGGAACAGTTCAGTAATTATTGAATCCGTTGTTTCTTTAATAGTTTTCCTGTTCTCAAGCTCGATGATTTTTGCCTTTGCATAGTTGCGAGCGGCATGCTTTTTGCAGTAATCTATCCCTTCGCAGAACACATTGTCCTGCACCTTTTCATCCCTGTATCCGCGCAGTTCAAGCCTTGCCCCTAATCTCTCAGGGTTCAGGCGCAGCAGCACGCAAAAATCAAACTTGCCCTTTATTTCGCAGAGCATATGCCCCTCAACAATGATGTTTTTTTCCTTTGCAAGGAGTTTATTTAGCCTCGATTCTAGTTTTTCAATCGGCACCACGAGTTCATTTTCCGCGGCGTCAAACTCCCCGATTCCTTCGCGCAGCGAGAATTCTTTCTCATTGAGGACCTTATGCCCGAGCTCCTGCCCAAGCTTTTTTGCAATGGTGGTTTTGCCAACCCCCGGGGTTCCTGTTATGCAGATTCGCATCTGGAAATTGGGTCAGGATGGTAATAAAGCATTTCCGAATCGGCCATTAAATCAGAAAGCTGAAAATAGAAAAAGCGGCGGAAAGAGGAGAAGGGGTGAACAATGAGATTAGCTTACAGAGGCTTAATAGCATAAGTCTTCCTTAGGCCAATAGCTTGGTCAGTTAACCTCTCCCCGCCTTGTTCTAGGCACAGAAGCAATTTGGCGGCATTGGACTGCTGTTCGGTCTTTAGCCCACTACCACTTACAGATGACATTAAATGTTCCATGCCCAAAACATCATCTCTAATGATTTAAGTAGTATAAATACCTTTCTGTACAACGGAGCAAGTATAAGGCTCCGTTTACCTAAAGGAGTCATTTTGTTCAGTTATTTGGAAAAATAAGCTTTATAGTGCCTTTTTTCTTATGTATATTCACTTTTTTTTCGCGCTAAAAAAATTTTTGAAAAAACGCGAAAATTCGGTTTATGTATATGGGTGTTTCTGTGAAAAATTTCGCGCTTAATCGCCAAAATGGTTTTTACGGCTTTTCGCGTTTTTCCGTGTCCAAATTTTCGCGCGAATGATGTTTTCATAACGCAAAAAATGGTTTAGAAAAAGAGTTTTAGCAAAACAAATACTTTCTTAGTATATTTTGGGCTGTTCCGGAAGCCTGCTTCCCATTATGGCAAGTAAATGATAGTGGAACTGAATTATCCATTCAAATATTTTTCATCAATTCCTTTTTCACTTTCTCAAAGAACTGCGGGGTTACTTTGCCAATCTCCTTGAGGAAAAGTTCCTTTTCCATCGAGGCAATGGTATCCGTTCTTACAAAGCTTTTTGCCCTGAGTTCCCCTGAAAAATCCTTTTCCGTCATTTCAAGCTCAAATTCTTTCATGGTTGCCTTGGTTGTCAGGGGGCAAGTCCAATAGAATGCGTGCGCGTTGTTGAAATGTTCATTTGAGATTATCAGTGCCGGCCTTATTTTGTAATCAATTTGGTTTGTGAAGGGAAACCTTGCCAAAGCCACGGTTAATTGGTTCATTGAAAATCACAGGTATGTTTTCCAGATTTCGTCCTCATCGTTGCCCCATATTTTTTCAAGCGCCCTTTGCGAAAGTGCCGCTTTGGCATACTTGTTCGGGCCCATTTTTTCCCGCAGTATTTCCCTTATGACCTCACTTCTGCTCTTGTAGAGGCCTGATTTTACCCTGCCGTCTATCCATTTTTCCATTTCATCCGTGACATCCGCGCTTAGTGTTGTCATACATCACATATAGCGGGCTATATTTTTAAAGGTTATGAAATTGGCAAAGCAGGGCAATCTTGCACAAAACTATTTACTAAAAAATCTTAGTAAAACAAAGAATCTTTTGGTATAATTTAAGCGCCATTATGGCACACATTATGCCTTGGCAACAACTGCGTTGTTGATTCAATTTCCCGCCGATTTTGGGCTGTCTTTTATTTGTTTTGCAGCCAGTTCCTTCAAATGCTTCTAGAATTTTTCGCATACCTAACGGGCCTATTTGGAATACTCATGGCTTTTGGCCATTTCTTCCAGGCAAACAGGATTTACAAAAACAAAAGCTCAAAGGATGTGAGCCTTGTCAATTACATAATTCTAATGGTCGGCTGCTGGGTGTGGCTCATTTATGGGATATTGAAGCAGGACTACCCGATAATGATAAGCTTTGGGATTTCAGTTGTAGGGACAACTGCGGTTGTTGCGCTCAAGTTTGTTTACAAGTAGTTGGGAACTTAGTTGCCATTGTATTGGTACTTTGAATAAATACTTAACTCTGTTGGGGGTACTTATAATTGTTTAGGGGTTGAGGGGCCTAGATACTATTAGTTGTTTTTGAAAAATATGTGGCTTTTATTCTTTGAAAAAATGCACTAACCAAAGCGCAAACGAACCTATCAAATAGAAGTTTAGAAGATCAAACAAGAGCCTAATCACTGTAAGAGAATAAGGGTATGATACCTCAATTCCTGATGGAATTGGTGGCAATAAAACATCCGTTATTGGAAGGTATACAAGCGTAGAAAAAGCATACCATATCCCATAACCGGATAAGGTAAGTATTATGTTGATTTTATTTGGGTACAAACACTCCGTGAAAGACTTTGCCATAGATATATCATCACTCCAATTCTTTTTATCTCTTACTTTATCTAAAAACCAAAAGGAAAAGCAAGATATTAGATAAAATGTGGCAATCTCAGTCACAAGTCTCATAATCCAATAAATATGTGACCCTAAATGCACCCTAGCTACAAGATTTTGGGCAAAAATGTTTTCTGACGGAGTTAGCAGGATAGTATCTAATAAATAAAATAGCCCGTAGGCAAAAATAACAAAAAGAATTTTTTTCTCATTTGGTTTCAAAAAATAAAATGGCTTCATCTATAGTTCTATCTTTTCCAGAGTTAATATTATTTAGCAATTCTCTCTTAGTTCTCTCTTCCCCCCGGCTGTGAGGGAAAAGTTGCCACACCCGAGCCATTTTCTAAAGTGCACCTATATTTCTTGAAGGGCATAATATAATTTCCGTAAAACGTTTCAATTCAGCCAATTCAATTGAAACATCGCGACTTCACTCACCGGTTCCGCCCATGCGAATATATTGCGCCCCGACAGGGCTCAAATGAATAAATAGTATTACTTCAACCTTACCGAATCCAAATTCCTTATCGCCTGCGAGCTTATCCCGAACTTTTGCGAAAAGTGCTTTGCAAGCTCAACACATTTCTCGGCTTCGCCGTGATCTGTAAGTATTCTCTTCGGCTTGGGCTTTAGGTTTCTCACATACGCAGAGAGCTGCATGCGATCAGAGTGCCCTGAAAACCCATCAAGCCTTTCAATCCTAAGATTCACATTCAGTTTTCTTGTCCTTCCGGCATTATCCGTAATCGGCAGGCTCTTTACTCCGCTTAGAACCTTTCTTCCAAGCGAGCCTTCACCCTGGTAACCTACAAAAGCAAGTGTATTGACCGGGTTCTCCGCGAGGCGGTAGAAGTACTGAACGCTTGCTCCGCCAGTTAGCATTCCGCTAGAAGCCAGAATTATTGCTTTCCCGTTCTGTGCAATTGCGTCCCTGTCCTCCGGCTTTGCAACCTGGAAAATATCTGAAGTGAAGGGCGAATCGTTTTGCAAAACCCTCTTCTGAACTCCCGTGCGCAAATACTCAGGATATGCCGTGTGTATTGCCGAGCTCTCCTTGGTCATTCCATCAATATACACTTTGACTTCAGGGTCAATTAGGCCTTTTCTGTAATAATTCTCAATTACAAGCTGAATCTCCTGCGCCCTTCCGACAGCAAACACGGGCACCAAAATAGAGCCGCCCTGATTCACAGTTTCTTGTATGATTTTCAAAAACCTCGCTTCCGTGTCCTCACGCGCGGTTTGAATGTCATCCTTTCCGCCGTATGTGCTCTCAACAATAAGGGTTTCAAGCCTTGGATAATTTATGTCAACATTATTGAAGAGCCTGCTAAAGCCGTACTTGATGTCTGCGCTGTAAACCAAGTTGTGCGCCCCCTCTCCAATATGAAGGTGCACTGATGCGCTTCCGAGCACATGTGCCGCATTATGGAATGTAAGCCTCATATCCGGCGCAATATCAGTAACTTCGCGGTAATCGCGTGTGATGCAGTACTTGAGCATTTCCTTAACATCGCGCTCAGAATAAGGCGCTTCCTTATTCTCCTTTGCCATGATGTCAAGATAGTCAAAGAGAAGCAGCGCGCCAAGATCACGTGTCGGCTCGGTGTTGTGAAGGCAAATTGGCGCTTCCCCGCCAACAAAATTCTGGTCATCTTCAACCGAAAAGTCGTAGACAAACCCATTAGTTGGCTCTACCATATTAATCTCTGTAATCGGGAGGAATGCCAGGTCGGTTTCTGAAAACTCCATTAACTTTTCCCTGGTTTCCTGCGCCACCAAAGAAGTGCCATTGGCACTTTTTACCCAATTCTTATTTAGAAGTTCTGCAAGCCTTTGCTTGGTGACATGCTTTCTATTTTTCAGCCTGTGGTAAAACCACTCTTGCCCAAAACCCACTTCTTTTAAGGGCAAAATATCGCACCCTTTCTTATCTAATCTTCTTTTTCCAAAGAACTCGGATAAATTTATTGTGATGCTGTAAACCGTATTTTTTGTTTTTGCTTTCGGCATCGCAATAGTAAATTTGCTGTATGTAAAGCCGAGTTGCGAGCATAAATATGACAAATCCGAGGCCAAATCCTTGCTGACAGTTGTTGCGGTAGCTGTCTTGTTCAGTTGGTTTATTGTGCCATCACCTTCAAAATAGGCTTCCAGAAAAGCTAACTTTAGTTCGTCCCCGACGTTGAATACTATTTCTGGTATTCTTTTACTTGTTGCTTTTTTATAGCCTGGGAAAAATTCTTTCTTGAATACGTCCAACAAATTTTTAGAATTTATTGCCACCCTAAGCCTTGTTTCCTGGCTTATGCTATCTTTTGCCTCAATGTCGAACACTTTTCTAACCGCATTTTTAAGTTCCTCTACAATTCCCCTGTCTTTGAGCCCGAAGGTGAGCCTTATCCCCCTTTTCTCAAAATGACCTTCTGCAGTAAAATATCCTAAAATTTTCATGAGGTCTGTGTTCACGCTGATTTTGCCCGGGAGCTTGATTTTGGATCCTTTGCCATTGTATTGCTCCAAGCCAATCGTTTCAATTTTTTCATTTCCTGACGGGAGTTTGTGCGGGGCAATAAGATAGTCCCCAATCTTTAATTCGCTGACTTTGGCATCAGAGATTTTTCCATTTTTGAGGACAAATACGCTGTGGGATCCCGTTACCTTTACCTTTCTTTTGTTCCTTGTCACAATTTCAAATATTTTGCCTTCAACTTTGTGCCTTATTACTTTTTTGACTTTCTTAAAATTAATTTTCTTGTCTTTTGAGAAAGCAGGCACGTATAACTCCTGATTTGGCTGTGCCGCCATGTATTCGTTTTCAGGATAAAAATCCACATTCTTCGAGTTGCCGATGATTTTATCTATCACTGCGCCAATTTTTTCTATTTTTATGCGGCCATTTTCCTTTATCATAACCGGTTCTGCATAGTCCACACTCATGTACACCGGGCCGCGGTAACCCAGTTTGAACAGGTAAGGCAAAAATCCTATGTGGTCCATGTGCGTGTGGCTAATCACAACCGCATCAAGCTCATTTATCGGGAAGCGAATCGCGTCAAGATAGGGAAATGCGTCCTCAGAGTTTTGCGCCGCAACATTGATTCCACAGTCCATTAATATTTTTGTCCTGCGGGTTTCAAGCATTATGCAGCTTCTTCCAACCTGCCTAAATCCTCCAAGAGGAGTTAGCCTAATCCAGCTCGGGCCCGGCTTTTCAGAATAAATTTTCTTTGCAGTTTCCTGCAAAATCTTTTTGCGCTCGGAAGCATATTTCACAAGGTGGTGCCTAATCCCGCGCAATATTTCACTTGGCGAAGTCGGGCTTCTCAAAATTTTAGGGGTCCATCCGGTTTGCAGTATAATTTCTTTTGTTGTCATTCCGCCCTTGCCAATTACAAGGCCGGGCTTAAGCGCTTCAATTACAACTTCACTAAAAGCTTCCATGAACTGAATGTCCGCGATTTTGGCGTCCTCAGGGACAATTTTCATTATCTTTTCGCGCGCCTCTTTTTCCTCAAGCAGCAGAGATTTGTCCGCGCGGATATTCACTTTCTTCTTTAGCTGGTGCGCAATCGCGCGCACATAATCCTCGTTCTCGTGGAAAGCGCGGGGATTTTTTGTATAAATCGCAATCTCAGGCCCTTCAAGGTCGACTGATGAGACTTCGGCTTCCTTTGGCACGATTGCCGCAACAGTTTCCTTTACTTCCTTTAGATATTCCATAAGCTCAACTTCAGTCCGTTCAGATTTTTCACAATAATTTTTAGTATGCGGGCGATTTTTGCAAATTTTTTAATAAGGAAAATTCGTTAAATGTAAAATATCGGATTCATCCAAGTGCGCCGCATTCACGCCATTGCGGTTTCCTTTACTATCTTCTCAATCTTGTCCTTTGCGATTTCGCGAACGCCCTTCTCATCTATAACAAAAACAGTTGCCCCGACTCCGCCCGAATAAATGTCCCTTTTCTTTGCGGCCTCAATTGCCCTGACCGCAAGTGTTATTGCGTCTTTTTCGTTCATTCCCTTTTTGTAAGAATTATCAAGCGTTACAAGCGCGGGCTCAGTTCCCGAGCCGCTTACCGCATATTTGTCCCGCTCAAGGATTGCGCCCATAGGGGTCAGATCAAAGAGCTCTGCCTTTCCGTTATAGCCGCCGATTATCAGCTGCACAATGTATGGGTAATACCTGTTAGCATTCATTACATTGGAAAGGAAATTCGCCGCAGCGCGCGCTGTCATGCGCTCATTGCGTTCAAGCTCATACACTTTCGCGTGGCTTTTTAGGAACCTTATAATCATGAGGCTGTCGCCAACGTCTCCAGCGTTTGTTACCGCAAGAGAGCCATTAATCTTGTAAATTTTCTCGGACTCGTCCTCGTATGCTATGTGCCCCATTGAGGCGCGCTTATCCGCGGCGAGAACTAGCCCAGAGTCGTAAATTAATCCTACCGTAGTTGTTCCGGTTTTAAGGTCTTTACTTTCCATAAATTCACCAAAATCAGAGGTTATTATCTGAAAGATTGTCCCCCTGAAACCTTTATAAAGCTTAGTCAGGCGTAAGCCGCTGCCTTTTGCGCCCCTATTTTCTCCATGGATTTGCGCACAAGCCTCTTATCAAGCTCTGAGAGCTGCTTTACAACTGCGCTTCCCGAATTTATCCTATACATCTCCGCCTTTCCGACCCTGCGCGTGCCCTCCACAATTCCGGCCTCTTCGAGATTTTTCCAGAATGTTTCAAGTGTGTTCCACGAAACACCCGAATTCCTGCAAATGTCCCTTTTTGAATAATCAAAGACGTCGTTTTCAAGCAGGAAATCAATCACCCTTATGGCGGGGTAGTCGCCGAAGAATTTCACAAACAGGGATTTTTCAGATTTCATAATAAAATAATTTCTGCATGGGCATATTTAAATCTTTATCGTTATCATTTCAATTTATGAAACTTTCTCCCATTGACGTAAAAAGGCGGATTCTTTACAAAATGGCGAGAAAGAACCTCTGGGGCGGGAAGCATACTGCCTATGATGAGATGTGGAAACGCGGGCTTCCACAAGAACACTGGGCTGATTTCAGGCACGAACTCGACAACCTCATAAAAGAAGGTTTTGTGGCAAAGAAGCCTACCGGTTATGGCATGCACATTTCCCTGAACGTGCGCATGAAGGCCGAAATAGAAAAGATTATTTTTGAGTGACCGGCGCCTTCTTGGATGCGGCATCTTTCACCGGCTTCACTTCAAAGCTTTCCACAATCTCAACTTTCTTAATTTCAGGAATCACATCCTTAATCGTTTTCGAAAAAGGCCCGACAAACGGAGCAATGTTTTTTGCAAGCTCTTTTGGAAGCTTCACTTTGAGCGCATCGCCATCAAGCATGGTTTGCGCCTTCTCTTTTAGCGGGAAAAACTTTTCAGTTAGAAGCTGCGCCTTTTCTTTCGAATCCTTAACTTCGCGCACGATTTTGAGTTCGTACTCGACTTCCTTTCCCGCAAGATCGCTGTTCAAATCAACGCGCACCCTTCCGCCGGAAACCGTCTGCACTTTCCCATAGCTCCCATTAAGGTCAACCACCAAGCCGGGGAGCGGCTGGATATTTCTTTTGCGGAACTGCTGCAAAGGGACAATTACAACAAGCTCTTTTCTTCTTTCGCCAAAAGCTTTCGCGGCTGCAAGCTTAACCGTTCGCGATTCGCCCTCTTTCATTTCGCGCACTGCATCCTCAAGGCCCGCGAGTATGTCTCCCCTGCCAACAATCGTTGGCACCGGGCCAAAAACCGCATTCTCGCGCCAAAAACCATTATCCTTGGCTACCTGCTCTGAAGTTGAGTCAAAAATCCTGCCGCTCTCAAGTTCACGCCCTGTGAACTCCAAAAGCACAATGCTGTTTTGTTTCATAACATCCCTTCCAAAAAAATGCGCTTTAAAAGGCTTTTTAATCGCAATCTACTTTGTATTCAGATAATTTTTAGCCCTGAATGTGTTTTTAAAATCAGCGTGTTTTGAAGGTTTAAAGATGAAACTCACAGGCGGACAGGTATTTGCTATTTTCATAGTAGTCATAATGCTAGGCTCAATTGTGAGCGTTTTTACTTTTGGCACAGCGCAGCAGCCAGCCCAGCAAGGCCCGAATGTCCCTGCGCCAATTGAAAACACAACCATTCTCTCATATGATGCAACAGGCGTTAGCGCCAAAGTAATACAGGTTTTCCCAACGGCTCTTCTCATTGCAAACACAACCTCTCTTGAAACACTTGAAATTGATACCGCGCTTCGCAAAGTTCCAGGCATTACGCTTGTCAGCGGCTCGCAGTTTGTCGACTCAGAAGGCGCGGGCGTGAATTTCAGGACCTCTCTTCGTTTTGAATCCGCGGAAAAAATCCCCGCAGCGCTTGCCGCAATAAATGAAATTCCAATCCTTTCCTCAGTTGAAGTTTTCCCGCAGGCGCTTGTAACGGTGCCAGATTCCATAGAGTTCAAGAACGCAGGCCTTGAACTTACGCTAGGATATTCATTCCCAAGTAAGCAGCTTCAGGCATACGTTTCTGATTCTACCAAGAGCGGCGATGAAATCAAAATCACAATCCAGGCCGATTTCAAGGGGCAGAGCTTTGCCGGTTCAGTTGCATATGAAGAACAGGAGCCTCAGCAGGCATATTTCGTTGACGGAGAATTCACAATATCCTCGCTCGAATCCGATTATTTCCTGCGAACTACCGCGCCTCTTTCGCAGATGAATTTGCTTGAAAGCGCGAAGGCGGAAATAATTGCGGCTTCACAAGACCCTGCGGCAACAATAGAGATTGCGCCGGCGTCAAATTCCACGCTCATTTATTTTTCAAGCCCTGAAAATATTTTTGAGCAGGATTTGAATACTTTCCTCTCAAATTTTACAGGCGTTTCATCCTTCTCTTTGCAGCTTGACCAGAATTTTGCATCTGTAAATTTCGATGGCAACGCAGGCGAGTACACTGAATTTCGCGATTCGCTGCGCGCGCAGCTAGATTCGCTTGGCTTTAAGGTTGCAACAATTACCGAGCCAGTAGTTTCGCTGCAGGGCAACACTTCCGCTTCGCAAGGCAAGCAGGAGTTCCTTGATTTGGTTGAGGCAAGCGCAAAGAAGAATTCGCTGCAAATTGAGGTGCTGCAAAAAGCGGTGATTGATGCCAACACAATTTTCGTCCCTGATGTGAATGCAGATTTCGCGGTTGCGCAAGGGAAATTCCAAGCTTATGTAAATACCGCGCACAAATCCGGCGATTCTGTAAACCTCTCGCTTCTGATTTTCGGAAGCAAGAAAGACGGTGCCGTGCAGATTCAGGCGCAGGAAGCTGACACTGCTGCGCAGCCGTAGACATTTCAGCAAATGATCGAAAATTACTTATTGAAGCATTGATTGACGCTGAAAATTCGAAATCAAATTGGTGACTTTTGGTCTTCCAATCACTTCCCAAATTTCTCAATAGCTTCCGCAATATCCCCTTTCGTTTCTTCAAGCGCCTTGCGCGCCTTTTCTTTTGAAACCTTTGCCTGCTCTGAAACCATTTCAATGTCCGATTCAGGAATTTGCGCTTCCCCTTTTTCCTCTTTTGCAGGGCCGATTACCGTGTAGGTTTTCTGCCCGCCAAGATCCACTGCGCTAACCTGCGGCTTTTCAAAAACAAGCCTTGAGCCGTCCTCAAGTTCAAATATCACGCGCTTAGTATCAAGGTCTTCGCTTTTGATTCCAAGCTGGCGCATCATCTGCTTCATTTTGCGAGGGTCCATTCCTCCAAGCCCTGGGAACATAAATCAAAACACCAATCATAAATGGGTGTGAGAGGTTTTTATTGGTTTTGAGGCGCGAAAGCGCAAGGCCCGCAGTTGTAAACCTTTATTAATCGCCTTGCAGTTCCCTCTTTACAATGCCAAAAAATATCCTAAGTTCATTCCGTGCCTTCTCAGAGAGCTTCGAAGTCCCGGAAGCAGACCCGCGCGCGGACGCCCTCAAGATTTATTTCAACCGCGGCGGAGTGATTTCTGCCGTGAAAACCTCAAAGCCCTGGCCAAAATTAATTTACCCAACTCCCCTTCGCATGGACGCGCAGATAAAAGAGCTTGAGGCCTTGCGCTCGCATTATGGCAAAAAGGAGAAGGAGTGGAAGGAGAAATTGCACGGCGCAAAAACATATCACCAGCGCCACCAGGTAATGAAATTTTCCGAGCCGCTCTACTGGCAGCACACCGCAAAATCCCTGACCGATAAGGAGTACAAATCAGACGCCCAAAAGGTCGGCCTTCCTGTGCACCTCTCAGCAGACCCCAAGTGGAAACCGATGATTAATATGTTTGTAAATGATGTCGAGTACCGCAAGAATTTGGTAGAAACCGTGCAGACAAGCATCGTTTACAAAAAGGACAAGAAGGTTGCAAAGTACGCCGATGTTTTGCAGGCGCTGCGCTCTGAAATTTCCGAATCAAAGCTAGCGGACCTAAAAAAGAAAATCACACAGCTCGATGGCGAAATAAACGCCCTAAAATCAATAAAAAAATGGGCGCAGGAATAGCCGTATACTTTTTCCATACTTGACACCGGCACCGAACCCTAGTTTTGTTTTTATTCTTCCGCGCGCGCATTCTTTTCTGAGGTGGTTGCTTTATGCAGCAAGTTCAGATGACAAGAAAAGAAAAAGAATCTCAGGAAACAGAATCCAAGCCAAATTCAAAGGCCCCGATAGCAAAATTCTCCGCAGGAGGAATTCAGGTCGCGGTATGGGAAAATGAGGGCAAGGAAGGCTCCTCTTATAGCACCGTCACAATGGACAAGCGATACAAGAGCGGCGAGGAGTGGAAGTCCACAAAATCGCTGCGCGCAAACGACCTTCCAAAGGCAATTCTAGTGCTTGAGAAGGCGTATGAGTTCATGGTCCTCAAGGACCTGGATTCCTAGTTGCTACGGGGGCGATATTATTAATTACTATAGCGCTATAGACTTAGGTATGCCAGCCGACACAACAACCCTTCAGGTTCAAAAAAAAACAAAAGCACTCCTTGATTTGCTCAAGGGCACATACGGGAGCAGGACATATGATGACGTTATCCAAAAGCTGGTGATGAAAAAGACCGGCTCCATGGCAGGGAAGTTCAAAATGAAGGGGAAGAGCACAATGCAGCAGATTATGCGCGGCATGAGGGATGAAAATGACCGTTTCTAGGCTGCTGCTTGATTCAAGTGCATGGCTAAATTACCTATCAATCGAGGGTGGGAAAATGAAACCGATTGTTGAAAGTGAGGCAACCGCAATTTTCACTTCCGTAATTTCACTCCATGAAGTGCACAAGGTCCTCTCAAAGGCCGGAAAAACCCGTGAAGAGCTCGAAAATGCCATTGGTTTTATTGAGGAGAACAGTGCCGTGCTCCCGATATACCGAAACACCGCTTTGGATGCGTCTTCAATTTCGCTAACGCATGGGCTTCATACAGTTGACAGCATCATCTACGCCGCCGCGCAAGAATCAGGGTGCGAACTGGTCACATTTGACAAGCATTTTAGGGGAATGCCAAGTGTCCGGCTCATAAAGGCCTAAACACTGCTGTGCCCGCACCGGCACCGAACTCCCTGAATTTCTTTATAAACCTCCAAAGTGTTCTTTGCTTTGGTGATTTTGAATGTATGAATTTGCAATAGTGAAGTTTTCGGATGAAGAAACAGAAAGCGGTGAACCATGGGTCGCAAATTAGCGGCGGCAGAAAAATAGTTTTATATGGTTAACCCTATATAACCATATTATGGCTTCAAAATCAATCCAGATACGAAAACCCTCAAGAATGGCAGGCACAAAAATGACGGCGGCAGAATACGATAAGGTCCAGGCTTTGGTCGATTCCGGACTTTACCTTAATGTTTCCGACTTCATGAGGGTTGCTGTTCGGGAAAAACTTGACTCAATAGAAATCATCAAGCTGCGCGATGTAGATTACAAAACCGCAAAGAAGGAAGTTCTTGCATATTACGAAAAGTTCAGAGAGGCTTACCCTGACGAGGCCGCAAACGACCTTGGAATTCCGCTCGAAACTGCTGCAAAAATAACTTCTGAGCTGATTAAAGAAAAAAGGCTGGAGGTAATACAATGAATATTCATTATGAGGAAGGGGATGCGCTCAAAGGAGATTTGATTGTTGCAGAAGCGAGGAAAACCAGCAAGCCAAAATTAGTCATAGGCTCGTCAAGGCACAGGGCGCAGCAGATAATCCTTGAAGAGAACGCCTTCACCCTGATTAGGAAAAAACTTCGGTTCCTTCCCAAAACCTAAAAATCATTCGCGCAAATTATTCTTATGGACATTTTGGAGTTAGTAAAGAAGCACAACGGCTTCGAATCCTTCAACCCCATGCAGGAAAAGGCAATAGCTGCAGGGCTAGTTGAAAAGAGCATGGTTGTTAGCGCCCCTACCGCTTCTGGAAAAACCGTTGTTGCGGAAATCGCGGCTCTTAATACCATTCTTAATTTGCGCAAAAAAGTTGTCTACACTTGCCCTTTGCGCGCGCTTGCAACGGAGCACTCAAATGATTTCAAGCGCAAATACTCAGAAACCCTTTCAATCAAAACCGTGCTGAGCACGGGGGATCTGGACTCAAGTGGCGCCTTTCTCGGCTCGAAGGATGTAATCTTTAGCACTTATGAAAAACTGGATTCTCTTCTCGTGCACCGCGCTGACTGGCTTTCTAATGTCGGCCTTCTTGTAATTGATGAGATTCACACAATAGGTTCTGACCGCGGGCCCACACTTGAGATGCTAATCACCAAGCTTCGATTTGTAAACCCGAAAATGCAGGTGCTCGGGCTCTCCGCAACCATTCCAAATGCAAAAGAGCTTGCAAAATGGCTCAGTGCGCAGCTAGTTGAGAGCGATTACCGGCCGGTGAAATTGCGCGAAGGCGTTTTCCTTGAAAGTTCAATAACCTTCAAGGATTCAGTTGAGGAAATTGTTCCGGACCGTGAGGATGTTCTTGCAATCGCCGCTGACACTCTCAAAAAAGGAAAACAGGCGCTCGTTTTCGTAAACACGCGCCGCACAAGTGAATCCATGGCAAAAAAGCTCGCAGCGCTCACGGAAAAAAACCTCAAGCCGAGCGAGAAAATTGTACTTGAGAAGGCCGCAAAAAGGGCACTCAATGTCCTTGAAACCCCCACAATTCAGTGCGAAACAATAGCTTCTCTAATAAAGAAGGGCGCGTGCTTTCATAACGCGGGACTGATGCAAAAGCAGCGCGAAATAATCGAGGAGCTCTTCAAGAGCGGTCATTTAAAATTTATTTCAAGCACGCCAACTTTGGCTCAGGGAATTAACATGCCCGCCTATAGAGTAATAATGCATTCTCCATATCGCTACACGGGATCCGGAATGCAAAGAATTCCGGTAAGTGAATGGAAACAAATTGCCGGGCGTGCGGGCCGGCCAAAGTATGATACCACTGGAGAGGCAATTTTGCTCTCCAAAACCGAATTCGAAAGGGACGATTACACTGAGTATTTCATCAATGGAGAAGTGGAACCCGCGGATTCGCGAATGGGCTCAGAAGCAATGCTCCGTTTCCATTTGCTCTCTGCAATAGCAACAGGTTTCATTTTCGATTTGGAATCTGCGGATAAATTCTTTTCCGCAACGTTTTATTCACACCAGCTCGGCGGCGTTTCGCAGCTTTTTTCTAAAATAATCTCGATGATTCAATCCCTAAAGGAGATGGGCTTTGTTGAAACCAGCGAAAAGCGCATCAGCGCAACCCCTCTTGGGCGAAGGGTTGCAGAGCTCTATTTAGATCCGCTTTCCGCGCACGAAATCGTTAACGCGCTAAAAAGAGCAAAGTTTTCAGACCTCTCATACCTCTACACGATTTCGAATGCTGGCGAATTCCGCCCTCTTCTCAATGCGCCGCGCGCAAAAGAGGGGGAACTCTGGGAACAATTGCAGGATGACAAGAAATACATCCCCGCAAACATCGATGTTGACATGTTCTCTGACAATGATATGCTCTCAAAGTACTGGACAAGCCTTATGCTAAAGGACTGGGTTTCTGAAGTTCGCGAGCAGGAACTAGTTGATTCTTATAAAATCCAGCCGGGAATTTTGCGCGCAAAGCTTCAGAACGCCGACTGGCTCACTTACTCCTCACTTGAGCTTGCAAAAATGCTCTCACTAGAGGCGCATTTCTCGCCGCTCAATAAAATGCGCAAGAGGCTCCAGTCAGGAATCAAGGAAGAACTAATCCCGCTTTGCGAACTTCGCGGCATCGGGCGCGTGAGGGCCAGAAGGCTCTGGGGCGTTGGGGTAAAAGGAATTTCAGATGTGAAGCGCACTGATGTTAAAGATTTGGGCAAAATTCTCGGAGAAAAGGTTGCGGTAAAGGTAAAGCAGCAGCTTGGGGCAACTAAATAAACTCTGGATTACGCCGCCTTCTCAGCAATTTCCTTCTCAATAAGCGACCTTATCTTCTCCGCATCGAACCCGAGCTTAATGAGCCTTGTCTGGCCCTTGATTCCTTTCCCGGAATTTGTCGAGTGTATGAGCCCGTACATTTCAAGTTCGGAGATGTATTCGCGGTACCAGCGCGCGCTCACCGTGGTTTCCTTGAATTTTTTTGAAATGCGGCAGTACTCATCGTAAATTTCCCCAGAGAACAAAACCCCTTCCTCGCTCTCGCCGGTTATTTTTTGCATCGGTTTTTTGTTCAGCGCAAGCGCCGCAATCGCATACAAAACAAGCTGCTGCTGCTCAGGAAGAGTAGAAACCATATTGAAAATTATCTCCTCTTCTACGGTTTTCTTCGCCTTTTTAACTTCGGCATCCGTAACTTTGCCAAGCGATTTCTTATCGGCAATCTCACCTGCTCGCAGCATGAGCATTACCGCAGTGCGCGCATCCCCAGATTCCTGCGCTGCCACTGCTGCCGCGAGATGTATTGCGGATTCTTCAATGGTATTTGGCCGAAAAGCCGATTGCACGCGTTGCTTTATGATTTCCGTGAGCTCCTGCGCATTATATGGCGGGAACACAAGCTCGTGCTCGCAGAGGCTGCTTTTGGTGCGCGGGTCAAGCCTGTCTTTAAACATCACATTGTTTGAAATGCCAATTATTGATATGCCGCCATCCTTTATTTCATCGTTCGCGCGCGTGAGGCCATAAATTAATTCATCCAGGTCCTTTACTTTATCAACTTCATCCAGTACGAGTATCAGTTGCTTTCCCCTGCGCGCGTAATCAACCAGCTTTTCGTAAATGAAAGCCGCGGAAAAGCCCAAAAAATTCTCCTCAGGGTACAATTCCTTTACAATCTTTATGAGGATGCGGTATTTGCTGTTGTGATTTCTGCAGTTGACGTAATTTCCCTCAATTGGCATGTTCTTTGAGATTGCAAAATCAAGAAGCTGCTGCATCACATGCTTTGTAACCGAAGTTTTCCCGGTATTATGGGAAATAATTCCATTTGCGATAAAATTATGGTTTTTTGGAACCGTCAAATCATACACAAAATCTTCAAATGCCTCTTCAATCTTTGCAATTTTTGAGGCGGAAAAGCCCGTTTCATTAATTGGCATTGTTTTGACATACTTTGTAATCATTATCCGCAGCCTTTCTTGTTTTACAGTGCTATAAAACCCTATTTTATTGTAAAATTTGAATATGTTTTCCTGTCCCTGTATATATAGTCGGTAGGCGTCAAATATTTTTCCGTTTAATTTGGCTGGCTTGCTTCTGACTTTGCATCTGATTCCTTCCTGGTATAAAATATATGCGACCTGCTGCAGGAATTTTTTTGAATTCGAGTAGTACTCTATCTGAAATGTTTGCTGGCTTACAGTGCCATCGCCGGAAAACAAAGCCTTCAAAAACTCCCTTTGGATTGTGGGTGAGGCTTGTAAAATCGATTCGGGAACTTCAATAATCCGGCTTTTCTCTCCAAAAGGGACTCCAAGTGAGTTCAGAGTTTGGCACGCGTTTTGTGAAATCATGTTGACGTGTGCACACCTGTCCTTTGGATAAATTATTGACGGGGTTCCGCCAAAGACTTTTGCCAAATCCTCCTGCACTTTTTTAAGCAAATTAGCATCAATGCTGAAATATCTATATCTTTGCCTGTCCGCATTATAGTAATAACCTCTGCCATCCTTTGCTTTTTTCTGTTTTCTATTAAGACTTCCGTCGCTTAAAGTAAAACCCAGCAATCTGGCCAGTGCAAGTGGCATTTCATGGTCATTTAAGGATGGCAAATCATATCCAAGTGCAAGTTCATCAGCTATCTTCAATTGATTGGACTTTTTCCACTCCATATCCGAAGTTAAAAGAGGATGGTCCCGTGTAACAGTCAACTCATAGCCGTTTTCAAGTGTTATTTTAAGCAATTTGTCATTATTCTTGTATTTCAGGAAGACAAAATCAGACCACTCATATTTTTTTATTTTCTTGTTGAATGTGGCCACTAAATCAGTTAGCATATCAACGTCTCTGATTTTTTTCCACCCATTACTCGTGTAAACAAGGCTGTCGCCTGCAATGCAACCCGTTTTTCCGTAAATGAAAACATTGTCGGATTTCTTGCCGCGGATTGATTCTGAGAGGATTGAGGAGATTTGTTCTATATACTTGTCGCGGAAAGGGAGTATTTTAGGAGTATAATGCGTGGTTATGATGTTTCTGTCCAAAAAAATGGTTTCGCGCGCGAACTCGCGCTCAAAAATGTTCACACGTTCAGAACTAACCGTAGATACAGAAGTATTTTGCAAAATTTTAATCCCCCGAACTCACTTGGACTGAACTGGATTTAAGGGAATTGAGTTGTGGAAGTGAACCACTTCCGATACTGCGTGTTTGCTTTCCTAATTTTGCCTTGTAATTTTTCCTTACGCAGGGCTTTCCGGTTTTTGCATTTGCATTTTTTTATTCCTATTATTGGCTGCAATCAATCTCTGGTGCGCATCAACTGCGGCCGCATAATTCTTTCTGAGCGGCTCCAATTCGGCTTCCGGACGCTCGTCAGCTGCACGTAGCGCCCTTAGCGCCCGATTCTTGGCTTCTTTTAGCGCCGCAAGGTCGGCAGGCGGCTTTGCAGGCTCAATATGCGGATGCACAACTGTCTCAGCCGGGCTTAGAGGCCCTTTTCTTGGGAATAATCGCATTCTCATGTCATCAATTGCCGTTTATCTGATTTAAATCCTTTTTGTGTTATGTATTTTCTGAGAACTTGCCTCATGTCAGAAATCAAATTCAAGGTTTTTGGCGCGGGGAAAGCCTTAAAATATAGTTAATGTGTATTAGTATCAATAAGTTCTCATTTCTAGAAGGGGTGATTGTATTGGCTTTCATGGAAAAGCTTATTGGAAAGAGAGACGAACTTGATATTGAGGATTTCCTCAACAATCTAGATACCGAGGAAGAAAATCCGTACGAGGATGCGGAGGCTTTTGTAAAGCCCATAACCTTGCAAACAGAACACGACAAGGATGTGGTGCTAGAAGAGGCAAAGAAGGGCAACATATTGCTCATAAACATAGCCGACCTCTCAAAACGGAACGCTATGAAGCTAAAGGAACTCGTAACCGCCATAAGGGCAGGAATAGAGGACATTGACGGGGATGTTGCAAGAATTTCACAGGATAGAATCATAGTAACTCCCGCAAAGGTCAAGATAATTAAGAGAAAGGAAGAGTAAACAGTGAAGTGAATGCTTCTGGAGAAACCAGCCTTTTCGCCTGCGCTGAACGCAGCGGATGCCGAACGGGCGGTTTCCTCATTGCTTAAAAAAAATCACTGGAATAAATACGACTTCTCGGGGAAGGAAATATTCTACATCCCCTATTGGTTTTTTTCATACGACATTTACGAACAGGTAGAGAAGAAAACAAATCATCTCTCAAGCGGCTTCAATTCTTTAAACGCATTCTCAAACGAGTTTGATAAGAGCATTGCAGCGCTCACGCACGATTCGGACGCCAAGAAAAAAAACGAGCTTGACGATGCGGCAAACGTTCATGTTGTGAGCCCGCGCCTAAGTGAGGATGAGGCAAGGGGAATAATTTCTGTTCGCCTCGCATCAAATGAGGGGACTTCAAAAGAGCACGTGATAATTTCGGGCCTTGCGATGTTTTTCGTTCCAATCTGGCTTATTGGCGTGAGCATTAGCAAGAAAAAAATTTCCCTGCGCGTGAACGCCGTGAATGGCGACATTGAAAACGCAAAAGCTGTTCCAAGGCGCGAGAAAGGCTTCTCAGAACTTACAGCTGAAGTTCTTGAAGAGCTCAAAACTCCCGCGGGCTGGATTGAATACTCAACTGGCGCTGTGGGGATGATTTCAGATGCAATTGCGGGTATTGCCAAGAGCTCTGTGCAATCAAAGAAAAAAAATAAATTTTCCGTATCCGGAAAAATCAGCTTTTCAGCCGGCGAAGAGGCGCCAAGCATTTCCAACAATGACATTCAGGTAATAATTCTCGCGATGGTTGCGATAATTATTATTTTGTGGGCGATTTACAGGTTCTGAAAAAACAGTTCGGCATTATTTTCGCATTTTTATTCCAGTTCCCGAGAGCTTAGCGGGAATGCCTAATGAAGATGCAACTTCTAATAAATATTCAAAGTTCCAAGTTTGTGTTATATATGCCTCTCCACCCGGTTTTAAAATTTCGTAAATGTTTGACAGTGAACTTCTCGAATCTCCGCCCCAATCAACTCCACCTCTAGTCGAAACAACCAAATGAAAGCGATTCTTCCCAAAACGGCGTGCCAAATCATGCACGGATACTTTGTGAAAATTCGGCTGGCTATGCCTGTCAACCAAATCAGAATTCGTGATTCTTATTCCTTTCTCACTTGCAAGTTCAGCGGCAAAAGAGCTTTCTCCGCATCCTTCATTGAGTATTTCGATTCTTTGTTTTGGAAAACGCGCTTTTAATGTGCCAACTTTTTTCCTGAAATTTACCCCGTGGTCTCTCTGAATTTTTTCCAAGTTACGCCTATACTCTCCAATATTTCCATTTGGTCCATACCGCATAACAAAATCTTTTGCCGCGTCTATTTCCCCTTCACGCCTTCCAGCTTTGCTTCTAACATAAGCCCTTCTGCGGGCGTATTGGTCCGGCTTTCTTCTAGGGCTTGGCATGAACACACAACCATTTTGCGATATTAAAATTATCACACATACTCAAACAAACTCTTCTGCCGCACCTTGTCATTTGTGAACACGGAATTAATTTCCTTTTCCACAAGCTCAATTCTCTGCTTGAGATAGGCGCTCAAAGAATATTCGCGTATGAGGCTCTTTGCAATTGTCAAATATTTCTTAACAGATCCTTGCGCTATTGTAAGTATCAGCGTTTCCTCTCCGCACTTTGTGCATTTCCCAATGAGCGGTATGCGCCTGAATTTTTCATTGCACTTGCTGCACCTAATCACCTGGCGCGAAAACGAGCGCGCATTCCCAATAATATCCGGAAGGAAATGGCTCATTAGCACCCTCTCAAGCGCGTCCTTTTTTTCAACCGCGCGGATTTTTCCCTGCACCGCCGCCTGCGCGTGGATTTTTTCCTCCATTGATTTGAATGTGATGTAGCTGGATTCTTTTGGCCCCTCATCAAAGAGCGCGGTTTCATGCGTGTAAAAAAATCCCCTGTACTGCCCGTCCTTTCCTATTTTTGCCTTTATTATCGGAACAGATGAAAGTTCCGGGTCGCTTAGAAGCATGCTCTTTTCATATAGTTCAAGCGGGTACTCACGGCACGTTTCAACCTCATACACCTCATCATCAATTTCCTGCGGATTTATTGCAACCGAGAACACAAGAGGCGCATCCATTCTTCCGCCCCTGGTTGATGGGAGATAGAGCCTTGAGAAATTCAAAAGCGCATCCATTAGAAGCATTATCGAATCCTGGTCGCCGTCCGCATTCCTTCTTTTCGCGAGATGGAAATACGGATGAGCGAAATTAACTTTCGCCTTTGTGTATCCAATTATCCTGCAAACAACTCCTGCCGATGTGTGCGGCGCAAGCCCCAAAAACAAATCTCCGACAAGCTCCTCTTTTGTCGTAATATTATAGTAAGGCGCCATCCCGTAAAATCTTTCAAGCTCCTCATCAACAAATTTTGAAACGCGCACGAAAAAATCCCCCGCGTCCTCATTTACAACCATATCCTGTACAAAAATCTCACACATCTGCGTATCGCTAACAAGCTCTTTTCCCTCAAAATCAAGCGTGTACCCAAGCTCGTGCGCCTTCTCAACGCTCAGCCCTATTTCTTTTGGCTTGAAGTGCGTTAGCGGAGCATTCAATAGCTCAAATCTAATTGTTGCATCCCTGAAAATGTGCAGATTCTGGCGCGCGCGAAGTATCCCTTTCTCAATGGGTTCTGGCATCTTATCCGCATTTATGAGCCCTTTCACTCCCTTCACAAGTGCTGGCGGGCTAAGCCCGAGATTTTTTGCGGCTTCAGTGAAAATTTTGCGCACATCCACTTTTCTGCTGCTAAAACCCGATGTTTCCGAGCCGCATTTTGTGCAGATTTCCGCTTTTCCAAACTTCCCGCATTTTTTGCACTTTCTTGCGGATTCATTCCTGCTAGAAGTCGCATGCGAATACGGTTGCTCCTCCACATTTTCAGTTTTCGTGTTGATAAAGTAGGCAACTTCCGCTTCCACGCTCCCATAATTTTCCGCGGCCTTGTTAATTGAGCGTATGCTCCCTCCAGCTGTTCCTATCGGAAAGAGAGTCATCGGGTCCCCGACCATTTTTCGCGGCTTTGCAGCCTCTGGGCGGCCCATTCTGCATCCAACAAAGGTTCCCGCTTTATCCATTATTTTCATGCCCGAAAGCGCGGAGAGCATTTCAAGGACCGTTGAATCTTTTTTGGGCTCCTCTTCATTTGTGCCGCCAAAAGTTTTGAAAAACGAATAAGCATATTCATGCCCAATCACAATCGCCCCTTCACGCAGCTTGTGCGGCAGCCCGATTTTTTCAAGGAGCGCCTTGTTCTCCGCACTGCCGGAGAGCAAGAGCTCATCGATTTCGGTTCCTGAAAAAACTTTCTCGCAAGAGCGCACCTGCCCGATTAGAAACGCCGCTTCTTCCGAAGTTAGCGCAGTATAATAGTGCAGGTACTTGGGGTGCAGCGCAATTCCCGTCTGCAATGAGAGTTCTACTGCGGTGTTCTGGTCAACCGAATTCGGGTTTGCAAGCATCGGCCCGAAATCAAACGCATTTTCCTTCCCTGTCTGTTCGGACGCGATATTTCGCAGCTCAAGCATCCACCACTCCTCACAATATCCCGCTGGCATCAGAGGGTGCGCTGTCTTTCTAAAATCCCCAAGCGCTATTAGCATGTCCCCTAAAAATATTATTTCCTTCACAGCAGCCCTCATCTTAATTGCTTCCGCAGCAGATGAAATTTTTCGCACTTCCCCGTCCACAAGCTTTACTATGGGGCCTTCGATGCTATCAACCGGAAACATCTCGGCGCTCTTTCCCGGCCGCTCCATTTTCGTTTGCGTCCCAACCGCCAAAAAATCATCAAGAAGATGCATAGAAGCCGGGTGGATTCCCTTTGCCATTATGCATGTGTTTCTTGCCCTTCCATACCGCAGCCGAAAGCCTCCATATTTTGAGGGGTATGAAAAAATCGGCCTTCCCGCCGCAATCCTTGAAAGATAATTGAAATTCGGCTTCACTTCCTTTTCCTTGCCGCTTGAGCCCTTGCCGATTTTTATTATCTCCTCAAGCCAGTTCCAGTTCAATCCAAGCATTTTTGCAAATGTCATTATTTTCATGGCCTTTAGCCCGACACCTTCCGAAATCACAAGGCACATTCCGCCGCGCACCCTGTTTGAGGGAATCCTCTCAAGGTCTTTGTGGTTATTCACTTCGCGCTCCTCAGTTGGCTCTCCGTTAACGCACACCGGGCAGCCGCGCACAATCTTTCGCACCTCATCATCTTTGAGCTTGTACTGCCTTGTGATGATTTCATCGTAGATATTTATTTCCTCAACATATCTCTCCACTTCGTCCTCTGTTGGCTTGTAGCGGTCAAGCCCCATAAGCGACCTTGCATAATCGCCCAAAATCAGCGGGAACACTGTTGCGGTTCCACCAGCCGCCCTAATCGGCCCTGCAAAATAAATGTCGACGTATTTGCTGCCATCAGGGTTTTTGCTTATTTTAATTTTGGGCACCCCGTCAAGCGGCGCTACAACAACCCCCTCCGTTACAAGCACAAGGCATGTTTTCACCGCCTGCTCAAGCCTTTTTTCCGCATCCGGAATCTTCACAAGCTTTTCTTCAATGATTTCGCGAAAGAGCTGGAAAATTGCCCTGTTGCGGTCTCCCTTGAACTCTTCCCAGAGTTCCCTGTAGCGCTTTGCAACTCCTTTTGGGCCTATGATGTTCTCTGTCCTGTCCGCAAGGTCAAGTGTAGGGGGGCACTCGACTTCAAGAGCCACATCCTTTCCAATGGCGCGCGCCTGCGATGCGATTGAGTACTGCCTATCCACGCGCTTTTTTATGGATTCGAAATAATTTTTTGTGGCAGAATCCGCCTTCACTTCAAGCTTCACTTCAGTCATTGCCCGTCCCCTGATTCATTAGCCGCGCCAAAATTATTCTCAGTAAGCCGCCTGGTTTTGAGGTTGATATCAATTGCAATACCCGGAGTTGGCACAAGCCCCTCTCTTATCTGGTACTCCGTTCTTCCCTGCCAGCAGCCCGCATTTGCAACCATGCACCCGCGGTACTGCGCGTACCCTTTGATGTGCATATCCCCGCCAAAATAATAATCCGGCTCCTCTCGAATCACCATGTAATCCCTCTTCTCAGGAACATACGGCTGCGTTAGCCCAAAACCAGTTGATAAATCCCGCTTGCGCAAAAGCTCAACCATTGCCTGCGCGGGTTCCCTATAGCTTAGATGCTTAGTGGCAGCAATCATGTCATGAAAAGAAGCGCCGTGATAAATCATGCATTTCATTCCCTCAAGTTCAACCCAGCTTGGCGAACCCACAAAATGCATATTCTTCATCGCATGCATCTCCTTTGCAAATTCCTCTGGTATTGCAGGCTGCGGATCAGCCCTTCTCACGGCGTCGTGCTGGCCTGGGCACATAAAAATTTCAATGTACTCGGGGATTTGCGAAATCACTTCAGTTAACTTTTCATACTGCTCGTAAATATCCTTGATTTCAAGCTCATCATACTGCTCCGGATAAATTCCCACGCCATCCACATTGTCCCCTGCAATCACAAGGTATTTTATTTTTCCAACGCGCGCGATTTCCTTCTCGCCGCTCACATTTCCATTTAGCCATGAGATAAATTTTGAAAATTCCTTTTCCATAAACAGCCGGCTTCCCATGTGTATGTCTGAAATTAGGCACACACTCAAATCGCGCTCTGAACTGCGCGGCGAGCGCTGCATGATTTCGGGCCACAAAAAAGATTTCGCAATAATCATCTCATCTGAGAACGCCTTTCCCTTAACCCCGATAACATCATCTAGCAGAATTTTTGCGCTGTCGCGGCTTGTTTCAAGATGCTCTTTGGAAACAACCACAAGGCATCTTCCCTCGGGGCTATCCAGTTCGATTATAGTGTTGCCGTTTTTGCTCACCCACTTTTCAACAACCATTCCTATGAGATCAATTTCGGCATATTTTGCAAGGCCCTTTAGCCTGTCAAAAGTTTTCGGAGAAAACCCGGGGCGGTGCGCAAGAAGCGAGTGCAGGAATGTGTACTTGTCGCGAAAATAGCCAAGAAAGTCCTTAATTTTCCCTTCGCTTGCGCTCTTATTCGTCACTTCATATTCTTCCATTACCCGAAAATCCGCTTCAACATCTTTGGCAAGCGCGTTGAAGCGTGATTTTTTAACAATCACCTCTTCTTTTACGCTCCCAAGTTTCGAGTCATGCTTTACAAGATTTTGCTTTACCTTTTCAGCGGAGATTATGGGCTCTTCAATGCCCTCAATTATTTCCTTCCAGTGCTCCTCTGCTTCAAGAAGCCCAATGGATTCGCGGTCTATTAGCTGCCCATTGCCTGTGCAGAATTCGACAATTTCTTTTTTACGGTTTTCAGTCAAGGTCGCGGAAGCCACACTTATCCCTTGCATTTCTCCCTAACGGATTCGAGTTCGGAAATTATGGTCCATATTTCAGTGCGCGTGTGCGCGGGCATATTGATGTCGTTACTGATGTCTTCCATGAGATAAATCGCATTTGAAATATTCACATCAAGCTGCGCCTCACTTGAGGTTATTTTCGCCCTTGCATCTTCACAAGCCTTGCGTATGTTTCGCGGCACTGTGGTGTCATCCATAATGGCATCCATTAGCTCGGCAATATAATCAACCCTTTCCTCAATGCTTGCTTCCTTCATCTAAAACACCTCAAGTTTGGAAAGATTTGCAAATGAAAAATAAGTGCCTGCCCCAAAAAAGGCGCCGCTTGCCACTTTGTTAAAATCAGCCAACATATGCATTCACTTCCACGGATAGTTCAATCCGCTTGAAATAGATTTTGCGCAAACCCAATATAAATGCTACTGGAAGTTCTAAGTTGCGGATTAGTCAGTTATACTTTCCGCGTTACGCCGCAGTGTTTCAAAAACTTGCGACCTCTCCCCCTCAGATAATACGCTTGGATTTTCTACTAAAAATCCACGTATCCTAGTAACAAACTCCCTTAAGCTACCACACTCTCTAGCCAATCTAGCTAATTTTTCATTTAGATAGGGGAGTTGGCTTTTAGATGTATGGTGAATTACTTCATTAAGGTTATAACTAAGCGGATCGTTCATAGCTTTTGCAAAGTGACCTGGCCGAATCTTTGTAATTCGATTAAAAGCCCTTTCAAAAATTATTCCTCTTTGCTCCGGAGTTGTTGGCCAAGGAACATCTGGAAAAATTTTAAATCGCCTATCCAATGGAGTATTACCACTAGTGCGTTTATGTTCAGGGGTCTCCCCGAACCAGCGTTTTTGGATTTTTAATTGACTCTTTAAAAAATTAATTTCGGCTGCGGTTGGATGCAGTCTGGATTTTGGCGCCATATTACAGTCAAATACTTTTACCTATTTAATAGTTCGCGATCCGAAAATCCAGTTTCCGCCCCAAAAAGCGCCTTTGCAATCGCAGCCCTTACCTCTTCTGCGCTTTGCGGGAGATTCTCCCCATCAATTAGCACTTCAAAATCAGTGAGTTCTTTGAATGCCGCCTCCATTTCCTCATTTGTTGCAATATCGGCCTTGTTTACAATCACCATTGTTTTTTTGTCGGGGAATGTCTCGTGCGTGTGCGCAAGAAGCGAAACCTGCTGCTCTAAAGGGTAGCCGCATGCAAGTGTCGGGTCGATTATGAAAACAACCGCCTTTGCAACATGCTTGATTGCAGCAAGCGCCTTCTGCTCAATAGGGTTCAAATCAGGCCTGTCCAAAAGCCCCGGAGTATCAAGCACCTGGACTTTGCGGTACTTCAAATCAAAATAACCCGTGTTTATGTGCTTTGTTGTGAAGGGAAATGGCGCGATTTTTGCTTTCGAACCTGTGAGCCGCTTTAGAAGCGTGGTCTTTCCGACATTGGGGCACCCAGCAAGCACCATTGTGGGGAGCTCAAAATCGATTGTTGGCAGTTCGCGAAGCCGCTTCGAATCTTCCTTAAGCTGGTTCATTGGCACCCGAAGTTTTTTCATAACCGAGCTGGCCCTTCCCTGAAATGATTTGAACGCAGCATTAGATTCTCCAATCGAATTTGCAGCATACGATCTCTTGCCGTACTCATACCGCAGCCTTTTGATTATGCGTGCAGATGCGCTAAGGCGCGCGAGGTTTTGCTTAAGCCTTGTGATGTCTGAGAGAATGCTTATTAGGTCAAGATAGAAAGGGTCAAGCGCATCGATTTTGGGGAACTGCTTTGAGAGGTTAGTTAGCTTTTCATAGAGAAATTCACCAAATGAGGCAATCTTGAGGCCGTTGAGGTTTTTTATGACCTTAAGGGGAGTTATGCCCTTGCGGCTAACGCTCAGTTTCGAGGTCATGTGGAATGCCTGTTCTAACAATTCCTCGGCTTTTGGGAACTGATTTTCCTTTGGGCGTTCCCGTGCCTTATTTAAATGTTTTTTATCCCTTTTCATTGGTTTACCCGCTTTAAATTGGTTTTTATGGATATAAAGAACTTCTACTCAGGCAATTATAAAAGGTATATTGTGGTGCCTGCTGCGCTACTTGTGGTTTTCCTTTTCCTCATATTTATCAATCCCGGGGTTACCCAAGGAATTGACCTAAAAGGCGGCACAAACATCATAGTGCGCTCAGATGCCCCGCTTGATGCGCAGTCTTTGCAAACAAAACTAAATTCAGAATTTAGCCTAACTGATTTGCAGATAACCCCAATTTCTTCCCCCGTAGGAAATGGCCTTTATATCCAGTATTCTGACAACACCGAGCTTTCGGATTCCAGAACGCTTCTTGCACAGGCAAAAGAAAACCTGGAATCAAATCCGCAGGCTGCAAAATCCCTTGCAATAGAGTCGATTCAGGCTTCGGGCACGAGCGCGAACCTATTCGAACTTGAGGCCCTAAGCGCGCAAGAAGCAGTAAGCGCCGCAATCGAAACGCTTGCAGAGGCAGAAAGCGCATTTGATGTGGAACTGCAAAAAGCAATCTCGGAAAATTACGCGCTCGGAGAGGACATAAAGTTCCAGAAAACCGTGATAGGGCCTTCACTTGGAAGCTCGTTTTTCGCACTTGCAATACAGGTGATGCTGATGGGAATGGTTCTTCTCTCCATTGTAATATTCCTCTATTTTCGGGAAATAATCACCTCGCTTACAGTCATAGCCGCTGCAGTGTTCAACATCATTGGCTCTCTTGCTTTAATGTCAGTTTTCTCAATTCCAGTTTCCCTTACAACAATTCCCGCGCTTCTCATGATGGTCGGTTACAGTGTTGACACTGAAATTGTCATGAGTTCGAGGGTGCTCAAAAGAAAAGAGCAGACCGCAAAGGAGAGGATGAATGAGTCCCTGATAACTATTCTCACAATGAGCCTTACTGCAATCGTTGCCGTGGGCGTTATGGCTGTACTTTCCTATTTCGCCCAAGTAAATGTGATATTCCAGATTTCAATTGTGCTTTTCTTCGGGCTTGTTTCAGATTTGGTCTCAAGCACCATGCTAAATGCCCCCCTAATACTTGCACACGCTGAAAAGGAGGAGAAAAAATGATAAGAGAGCTCCTCTCAAATTGGCGAATAATAGTTTTTATCGTGGCGCTGCTTGGCGCTCTTGCAATCCTCACATTCCAGGGGCCGGATTACGGGCTTGAATTCACTGGCGGAACTTATTTCCAGATAAAACTTGAAGACAGCCTCTCAACAAGCGATCTTGAACGGGTTGTCCAGCTGATTTCGCGCAGAATTGATGCATTCGGCCTGAAGGATTCAAGGGTAAATTCCCTTGGCCCTGATTTGGTGGGAGCGCAGATTGCAGAAACCGATCCCGAAAAAATAGCCGAAATAGAGGCGCTCATTAAAACCCAGGCAAAGTTTGAATCAATGCTTGATGGCAATGTGCTTTTCACGGGCGCGGATTTCAAGAACGTTTCTAAAGATCCGGCTTCCGGTTATGGAACTTTCGATGCGGGCAATGGCACTGTGGAATGGAGGCTTCCGTTCGTTCTCAGCCAGGTTGCCGCAGAAAAATTCTCAAAAGGCATTTTTCACAAATGCACCGCTGTCGGATATGAAAATTCCGTTGTCCAATATGACTGCGCAAAAACATATTTCTTCATAGACCGGCCACAAGATGGCGTGATATTGCTTCCGCAAAGCGTCTATGCCCAAGATTTGGCACTGCTCGCAATTGGGAATGTGGATGAGAGCATCCCTGCGGGCCTTAGCGTTGAAGAGCTGATGCAAAACTCTGGGGTGCCATATTTTGTAATTTCTGATACAAACGGAGCTAGCGAATCCCAGTTGCTTGCACTTGAATCAATTGCCGCACAAAAAAAGAAGGCGATAGTCCATTCAGGCATTTCAGGGCAGACAAAGTCATCCCTTCAGGCAATGGGCTTCAAAGTCATCGAAGTGGGCGCTTCGAGGCAAAACATTCCATGGATTTGGCTCTCAGTGGGCGCAAGGCAGGCAATTGGAATTGATCCGGAAATTGCGGGAATGAATCCATATATTGAGGATGTGAAGAATGCAAAAATATATTCAAGCCTCTACATCCGCGGTTTTTCACAGGATGCAGTGCAGGCAAGCGCTGAACTTAAAAACCTTCAAATCCTGCTTGAAACGGGTTCATTGCCAACGGCAATAGAAAGCGTCTCAAAAGAGACAATCTCCCCCTCACTTGGAGCGGATTTCCTCACCACCACATTGATAATCGGTATTTCCGCAATCCTTTCGGTTTCACTTCTAATATTCATACGCTACAGAAAGCTTCGCCTTGCACTTCCTGTGATATTTGTGGGAATTAGCGAAGTGCTGATAACCGCGGGGTTTGCGGTGTTTGGCCACATAAGATTTGATCTTGCAAGCATGACCGGAATAATTGCCGCAGTTGGAACCGGCCTAAACGACCAGATAGTCATTCTTGATGAACTCCTAAAGGGCGGTGGCGGGGAGGGCGAGTCGAGTTATGCCAGCAGGATAAAAAAAGCATTTTTCATAGTCATAGTCGCCGCGGCAACGACAAGCGCCGCACTTGCGCCGCTCATTTTATTCTCATCATACGGATTTGGAAAGCTTGCGGGCTTTGCAATCACAGAAATACTAGGAATAATGGTAGGAGTACTAATCAGCAGGCCAGCGTTCTCAATAATCGCTGAGCAAATACTCAAGGCATCAAAGCGATAAGTTGAGCCATGTTTTTTTCGTGTTCTAAATTCACGCAAACTGGCCAGCTTTAAAGAAATCCTGAAAAGTCCTTAACTCCAGTGATTTTTTTCGTGAAATAATACCACAGGCCAATCACGAATGCGGCTGTTGTGAACCACGAGACGATATGCACTACTTCTCCTGCAAAAATTCCATACTCCTTTCCGGCAAATATCACAAGAAACACCCTCAAATAATTCAGGGCGAGCAGAAGAGCAGCTCCGGCAATGAAAATCCCGGCTTTCTGCCTTAAGGGGGGTTTCTTTAGCGAAAATATTATCGATGCCAGAATGCTTATGCTCACAATTCCTGTGCACGAAGATACGATTTCAAATGCCCCTCCCTGCACAAATATCGTGTTCCCAAAGTATTCAAGCCCGAAAAACCCCGCCACTTCTGAGGCAATCCTGTTCTGAAGGACAGAAAAATCAAGCAGAAAAATCAGCAGTTCGGCTATTCCAAAAACCGCGAAGAACTTCACAAGAAAGGATATTTCGTTTTCCCGTATTTTCACCAAGGCACCTTTTTTAGGTTTATCTTGTATGCAAAGTAATTAGAAAGCCTGTGCACGACAAGTGTCACAGCCGCCATCACGGCAATCTGTGCAATGCCCGGCACATAAACAGGCAGCCCGAGCAGGATTCCGCCGGCTACAAAATCAAGCTGGTCAAGAAAAAAAGCCGGCTTTCCCGGAGCCATGCCGATTCTTCTCTTAAGAAAGCTCCCTGCCATATCGCCAAGTATTGCTCCAAGCGAGAGCAGAAAGCCAAGCAGCATGTAATCTGGCAGCAGCGATGCGACCTGCGCTTCAAATAGCAAATTTATCACAAACGCGGCAAGCGTTCCTATCAAAGTCCCAAAAAAGAACCCCTTGAAAGTTTTCCCCTTGCCAAATATCGGCCTTCCATCAGGAAACTTTTTCCCAAGGTCAAGAGGAGTTTTGCCGCCAAGCAGCATTGCAGAACTGTTCGCAAAATACATTGGCGCGAGATAGAGAATAACCCCGGCCAAAAAATCCATTACCATTTTGCCCACCGCAGTAGAACCTATTTAATGATTTATTGTTGAATACCTTTATTAGCGTGATGATGATATGCCAAAAGACTCTTTTAAAGGGCAAAAGCCCATGCAACTCGCTCCTTCCCAAGCGCTTGATTGGCGCATTATAGCAATTATAGGGGTTGTTGCGCTCATTTTCCTCTCACTTGTTTTCATAATCATTGCAATGCCCTCAGCTGAAGGGTCAAATGCTCTCACACTCACGGGAAATGGCATTGCAATAATCACCCTGAAAGGGGAAATCACCAACGAATCTTCAGGCGGGTTTGGTTCAACCGCCCAGACCGCCAATGGGATAGTTGATTTAATTGATCAGGCTGAAAAGGACTCATCAATCGGCGCTATCTTGCTTGATATTGACAGCCCCGGAGGGGAAGTTGTTGCCTCCAAGCAGATTGTTTACAAAATCCGCGCCTCGAAAAAGCCAATTTACTCCTACATCAACTCCGTTGGCGCTTCAGGAGCGTACTATGTTGCAGCCGCCACAAAATATGTCATGGCTGATGAGGACTCCATTACAGGGAGCATCGGGGTAATTTCAATAGGTTATAACCTTGAAGGCCTTCTCAAAAAAATCGGGGTCGAAGCCGAAGTGCTAAAGGTTGGCAAGTACAAGGACATGGGAAGCCCTTATAGGGAAATGACACAGGATGAGAACGCCATTCTTCAGGAAATACTTGAGCAGGCTTACCGCAATTTCCGCGCAAATGTCCTGGAATTTCGAAAAGAAAAGCTAACTTACTCGCAGCTTGACAGCGTTGCGGATGGGCGAATTCTGACAGGGCGGCAGGCATACAACAAAGGGCTTGTTGATGAGCTGCTAACAAGGCAGGCGGCAATTGACAAGGCAGCAGAGCTTGCGGGGATAAAAAATCCAAATAACGTGCAGTACGGCCAAACAGAATTCAGCGTATATGATTTATTTTTCTCATCTGGAAAATCATTTGGCAGCGGCTTTGTTAGCTCACTACAAGTTGAAAATGCTCCGCCAAAGATTAGCTAATCTTTAAAACAAATTCACAATTGCCACTGCAACAAGTGCGCCGAAGATGCTTGCAAAGAAATTCACCTGCGTGTTTGTGAGCATCCCTCTGCGCTGAAATGTGGCGCCAAGGAAGCTGTCAAATGCGCCTCCCAAAAAGCCGGATACAACAAACGCTGCAAATGCCTTTAGCGATGCGCTCACGAAAAAATAATATATTGCGCCAATTATTGCCGCTGCAACAAGTGAAGCTGCAAATCCGAGCGCAGTTACTCCGCCATCAGTTCCCTTCTCAACTTTTTTAAGATTTGTTATGAGCACTGGTTTTGCTTTTGAAATAAGCCCGATTTCAGATGAAACAGTGTCCGCAAAAGCCGCAGACACCGCGCCGAAGAATGCAATGTACTGCCCGAAAAAAAGTGCGGCTATTGCCGCTGCGCAGTTCCCAAAAATATTTGAGGATGTTCTCTGAGCGTGCTTTTCCTCGCCCTTTCTTCCAACCCAAGTTGCAAGCTCTGCTAACACATAGAACACAAGCAAAGCGAAGAATGCAACAGTGCCTCCGAATGCGAATGCCGCAATTCCTATTGCGTTAGCAATGAGTATTCCTCCGTTGCTGAGAATTTTCAAAAAAAAGGTCGCAATGCTAAAGAGAAATAGAACAACCACGACAATAGCCCACGGAGGGATGCTTTCAATCATCAATGGCCCACGCCTCAAACAAAGGATGAATTTGCGAATTCTATCCTCTTTATTGGCACGATTTTCTTGAGCTCGGGGTAGAGCTTGTTTGGCAGGTTTCCAAAAACAAGCTCGTCGATAATCTTTTTAGAGTCAATCTCTGCGACGAATTTTTTGCAAAGCTCCTCGGTTTTCTTGTGAACGCTCGCCCTCTTTTTCCCAGATGCCTTTCTGTCCGTAACCACAATAACCTTCATATTTATGGGCTTGCCATCCTTTGTGCTGAAAGTCTTCACAACCATCACTTTGCTAGACCTTCTGCGCACAAGCCTTCTTATGAAATCATCCTTTATGAAATGCCCAGTGGCTTCCGTTTGCGCCTTGTTGCCGTTTATTGTTTTTACCTTGAACATTATCTTTATGTGCTGCTTTTTTGGCTGGTTTGCAAGGTCGCGCCCGCTGATATTTATTATCCTTCCAATAATCATTTCAGGCTTTTCCGCGACTGTTTCGCCAATCTCGCGGCGCTCAAACTCCTCTGGCGCAACAACCGTGTACCACGATTTCTTCTTCCACTTATCAGCTGTCTTTTTCTTGGTCTTTGGCTGGGCTGCCTTTTCCTTTCCGCCCGCCTTCTCAGTTTTCTTATCTTCAACAATTGCCGGCATAAAACATCATCATCCTAATCATTTCACCAAACACGACCTGCTCGTCGGGAGGGAGCGCCCTGTCTTTGCCTTGTGGCTCGACAGGCCTTGGTTCGAAATCATTGCTCCAATCATAATAATCACTTCACCAAAAGGGCCGCGGATTCAGCAGTATATCTCCATGCCTTGTCCAGTTTGCCCTTGCTTTGGTAATAATCCGTGAGCCTTCTGATTTTGCTCACTGTAAGCATGTATCCTCTCTTTGCTGTCTGGTCCTTCTTGTTTGTTGCCATGTGCTTTTGCAAAACAACCGACCTTTTTATCAGGTTCAAAAGCTCTCTTGGAATATCCGAGAGCAGCCCGTGCTTTGCAAGAACCTTCTCAACTGTAAGCCCCGTGGTTTCCTTAACATTTGGAACGCCGTACTGGTCGCGCAGAGTCATTCCGATTTCAGCAGGGGTCATTCCTGCGTTTGCGGAATCAACAATAATTTGCTCGATTTCGCCAGAGTCGTACTCAACCCACTCGCGCTTCTTTCCCGACCTGCTCGCCTGGAGGGAGCGTTCTGCCTTCGGCAGAACTGGCTTCGCAACGTTTTCAGAATGACCTTTTGCCATTTTTTCACTTCAACAATTTTTAGCCTTAAATCTAAAACCAATTAACTTTCCTAAAACCAAATTTACTTATGGTGCCTTCCTGCCCTATCGGAACAGGAGAGCTAAACTTCAAAAACTGCTAACTAATCTCCCTAGAGAAACCTATAAAAACCGAAGTGTGTTATGTAGAATATATCTCCTAGTAATACCGCGCCCTCGCCTCAACCTGCGCCATCTGCTCTAGCACATCCTTCGCGCCCTCAAACCCCGCGCAGTAAGCCCTCTCAACCGCTTCCCATTTTTCCATTATCTTAAAGTGCGTCGCTGCAAAGGTCTTGCGTAGCACAAGCAAATCAACCGCCTTGGATTCAACTTTAGAAGAGACTTCGCCCATCCCAAAATCAATGAACACTAGTTTTCCATTGTGCAGGATGATATTGCTTGTAGTCAAATCCCCGTGAACCAAATCGGCGCAGTGCAGCTTTGCAATCATTTTCCCCATCTGAGTGCAGAGTTTTTCCACTTCAGAATCTGAAATGGTTTTTCCTTTGCCGCTTTTGAGCAATTCTTCCTTAAGTGTTTTCCCTTCAATGAATTCGGTAATTATAGTCCGCTCCTTAAGGTCAATTTTCAATATCGCGGGCGTTCGAACCCCAGCTTTTTTTGCGCGCGAGAGCATGCCGCACTCCGTGCGCATCCTCTCTTTTATTATCTTTTCATCAAGCGCTTTTTCGCGATAGATCTTGGGCTCACGAATCTTCACAATGCATTTTCTGCCAAGGTATGTGCCAAGAAATATCCGCGCCTCTGCGCCCTGCTTTACAAGCCTCATAATCACTTTCCGCATGTTGTATCAATGTTATTTTTTAGCTGTTCAACTGCTTTAGTGGAAAAATTGAGCGCATTGGATGTTTCTTTCGAAGTAATATATTCAAGTCCCTGTACAGGCTTCACTTCTGCCTGCAGCCCAAGCGCCTTCCTTGCATATGCGAGCGCATTCGCGGCCGCCGCATCCGATGAGCCAAGGGGCCCCGCAACACTGCATTCTGAATAAGTGAAATCTATTTTGGGGTAATTTTCAGAAAGCACAAGAAGGGCCTTCTGCATATCTGAAAGGTTCATTTTCATCTGTATGATGTTTTCCTCATTTGTGCTGGAGGGATCAAGTTTTTTCAGCTCGTATTGGTATTTCGCTATTTCTTCAGGGTTTGTCGGGGATAGCCTTTCTTTTCCGATGCCAAACTTTGCATCTATTTCCCTCAGTTTTGCGGCATTATCCGGCAGGGAGATGCCAAGCTGCTGCGTGCCAAAATATAAAATGGCAACTACTGCCACAATCAAGATTATTGTCTTAAGCGCGCCCATGGTAACCCTGGCATAAAAAGGCTTTTCCCGTTTATTAAGGTTACTTTATTTCAAGCGAAACGCCAGTGCCAGGCCTTATAGGGCCGTTCCCTTTTCCCATGGAAATAACCTTAACGTTCATGGTTTTTTTGATGTCTTCTTCCACTTTTGCAAACATTCCCTCATCTTTTTCGAAAAATACCTTAACTTCCGAAATCTCAGCGTTCATTGCCATGTTTTTCTCGCTTTTGTGCTTGCGAAGTACCGCAATAATTGTTTTTGCAAGTTCTCCTGCCTTTTCCGCGCTTTCATCAAGGAGTTTTTCATCCTCCTCTGGCCATTTCTCCAAATGAACCGATGTTTCGTTCATGTATGCTTTGAAATTGGACTGGAATATTTCCTCGGTTGTGTGGGGGACAAAGGGCGAGAGCATCTTGAGAATTTCCGTAAAAATCTTCACAAGCACAGCCTTTGCAGCGCCCGAGCTTTTGTCCGATTCGCTGTAAACGCGGTGCTTTACCTGCTCTATGTAATAATCCGCGAACTCAAGCCAGAAAAAATTGCGCAGGGCCGAGAGTGCCTTGGAGTATTCGTACGATTCAAGCGCCTCTGTTGCCTCTTTTTTTGTGCGGCTAAAAATACTGAGTATCCATCTGTCAAGTTCGTGCATGTTCTTCTTTTCTTTTTCGAAATCAGAAAGCTTTACCCCTTGCGTTTTCATTGCAACGAATTTTGCGGCATTCGAGAGCTTTGTGAGAAACTTCTTAGCGCTCAAAAACTCCTTTTCCTGGAACGGCAAATCCTCGCCAAGTGAGCCGTTTGCGGCCCAGTACCTTAGCATATCCGCCGAGTACTTCTCAACCATTTCAACGGGGTTTACCACATTTCCAAGGCTCTTTGACATCTTGCGCCCCTTTGGGTCAAGTGCGTGCCCGGAAATCATTATTTCTTTCCACGGGAGTTTCTTCTCATGGAAATAAGCCTTCACAACCGTGTTGAACGCCCAGAGCGTTATGATGTCGTGCGCCTGCGGCCGCAGGCTCATCGGGAAAATCTTTGCGTGCAATTTTTTGTCCTCTGCCCATTTTGAATTTATCTGAGGGGTAAGAGATGATGTCGCCCATGTGTCAAGCACATCCTTTTCAGGGACAAATTCAGTGCCGCCGCACTTTGGGCACTTCTTTACCAAGGGCTTATCCTGCAGCGGATCCACAGGAAGCTGCTTTTCATCGGCTGTAATTGTTTCTTCGCATTTCTTGCAATACCATAGGGGAAATGGAACTCCAAAAAATCTCTGCCTTGAAACGCTCCAGTCCCACTGCAAGCCCTTAATCCAGTTCTCAAAGCGAATCTTCATGTGCTCTGGGTGCCACTTGAGTTCATTTCCTTTTTTCAGGAACTCATCTTTCAAGTCAAGGTATTTGAAAAACCACTGCTTTGTGTTCATTATCTCCATTTCGCTTTTGCATCTCTCATGAACTTTCACAGCGTGCCTTATCGCTTTTTGCGATTTCAAAAGGCCGGCTTCTTTCAAATCCAAAATAATTTCCTTTCTTGCTTCCCTTATTTTTTTCCCGGCGTACTTTCCTGCAAGTGCGCTCATCCTGCCATCCGGAGTAAATCCAACGCGCAAGGGAAGGCTGTGCGCAAAATACCACTCCATATCCGTCTGGTCTCCGAATGTGCAGCACATCACAATTCCGGTACCCTTCTCCGGGTCAACGCGCGCGTCCTCAAGCACAGTCACTTCGTGCCCGGAAATCGGCACAATCACTTTTTTTTCGAGCAGTTCCTTCTTTCTTTTATCCGATGGATGGATAAAAACCGCAACGCAGCTTGAGAGCATCTCAGGCCTAGTTGTTGCGATTATTATTTCCCCGCCGCCCTTTATTTTGAAAATGAGGTCATTGAATGTAGAATCCATTTCCACATCCTCAAGCTCTGCCTGTGCAATCGCGGTTTCGCATGTGGGGCACCACATGGATGGCGCTTCCTTTCTGTACGCGCGCTTCTCTTTGTAAATTTCAAGAAAACTTTTCTGGCTTGTTTTGCGCGCAAGCGGCTCAATTGTTCTGTAAAGCAAATTCCAATCAAGGCTTAGCCCAAGCGCTTTGAAATCCGAAATCATCACATCCTCATGCTTGCGGGTTTCTTCAAGGCAGATTTTTATGAACTGCTCGCGCGTGAAATCCTTTGCCCTTATGCTTCTGCTCTTTTCAACAAGCCTCTCTGTTGCAAGGCCGTTATCATCAAGGCCGAATGGGTAGAAAACATTGAAACCATTCATTCGCTTGTAGCGCGCAATGAAATCCGCCTGAGCGTAGGAAAAAGCGTGCCCTAGGTGCATTCTTCCAGAAACTGTCGGGGGCGGGGTGTCAATACTGAAAATCGGCTTTTTGCTTGCGCTGTCAAAATCATATATTTTGCCCTTTTCCCAGCTTGCCTGCCACTTTCTTTCGCTTTCCAAAAACGCGTTTTTCTGTGTATTTTCCTGCATATCAATCCCTTAGGCTCTAATGCAGATATTCAATAGAATAAGGATTAAAAGGGTTGATTTAGGGCACTTTAAAAAACAGTGAATTCGCAAGGCTTACCCAAACAGCCCCTTGAACTTTCCAAAGAAATCCTTTCTCTCTTTTGCGATTCCCTCTTCTTTTGCAAGCTTTTCAAGCAGCTCTTTCTCGCGCTTTGAGAGCTTTTCCGGAGTTTTTACAATGACTTTCACATACTGGTCGCCGTACTCGTTTCTCTCAAGGAACTTGATTCCCTTATCAGCCATGCGAAAAATGGTTCCCGATTGCGTCCCCGCAGGAATCTTTAGCTTCGCTTTCCCCTTAAGCGTTGGGACTTCAATTGTCGCTCCCAGAGCCGCCTCGCCAAATGAGAGCGGAGCTTCCATGTAAATATCCTCCTCATCTCGCCTAAAAATCGTGTGAGGTTCGACAAAAATAACCGCAATTATATCGCCGCGCGCAGCCCCGTGCTCTCCTGAATGCCCCTGCCCCGCAAGGCGCAGGTGCTGGCCCGTATCAATTCCTTCCGGAATAGTAATCGTGATTTTTTTCTTCCTGTGAACTTTCCCTGAGCCGCCGCATTCCTTGCACGGGTCAGTTATAATTTCTCCAGCGCCTCTGCATTTCCTGCACGTGCCCTGAGTCTGTATAACCCCCAAAAATGTCCTGCGTGTCTGCCTCTCAACTCCAGACCCGCCGCACTGCTCGCATGTTTTTTTCCCGGAAGATGATTTTGCCCCGCTTCCCTTGCATACCTCGCACTCAACAATAACATCAATCTCAATTTCCTTTTTCGCGCCGAATGCCGCCTCTTCAAATTCAAGATTGAGCCTTACTGCAATGTCCTCTCCGCGCGAAGGGCCCCGTCTCCCGCCGCCGAACTGGTTGCCAAAAATGTCAGAGAAACCTCTCCCGAAGCCAAACGATTCGAAAATATCCGAAAAATCGCCAAAGTCCGCGCCTTCTCCGCCAAAACCTGAAGCGCCCTGAAATCTTTCAGATTGCTCTCCGAACTGGTCGTAGTTGCGGCGCTTTTGCTCATCGCCAAGAATGGAATAAGCGTGCTGAACTTCTTTGAACTTGTCTTCCGCGCCCTTGTCCTTGTTCAAATCAGGGTGGTATTTCTTTGCAAGGTCCTTGTACGCCTTCTTGATGTCCTCTTGCGTGGCGCCGCGTGAGACACCAAGAGTTGCATAGTAGTCCTTTGCCATTTCAAACAACTTCACGCGTTCTCTTGAAAAATGTTTTCAGGCGGCCTTTTGCCGCCTTGCGCATTTTCAAAAAAGCCTTTTAGTTACTTTTTCTCTTCGGTAAAATCCGCGTCAACGACATTGTCATCTCCGCCCTTTCCCTGCCCTTTGCTTCCTTTTGCAGAACCTGTGCCATTGGGATTCGCGCCCTGCGATGCGTTCTTGTACATCTCAGTTGATGCCGCCTGCACTTCGCTATTGAGCGCTTCAAATGAGGATTTTATCTTCTCCAAATCCTTTGGCTCGGTTCCGAGCAGCTTTTTGAGCTCCTCGTTTTTGGCCTTGATTGAATTTACCTTATCTTCCGGGAATTTGCCCTTCATTTCCGTGAGCATCTTCTCGGTGCTGTAGACAAAGGCATCTGCATTGTTCACGGTTTCCACTTCCTCGCGCCTCTTTTTATCCTCGCTCTCGTGCGCCTCCGCATCTTTCTTCATTTTTTCTATTTCCTGCTCCGAAAGCTTTTGTGACGCCGTAATCTTGACGCTCTGCTCTTTTCCCGTGCCAAGGTCCTTTGCGGCAACGTGCACAATTCCATTTGCATCTATGTCAAATGTTACCTCAACTTGCGGCACTCCGCGGGGCGCTGGAGGAATTCCAGCGAGTTGGAATCTTCCAAGTGTTTTGTTTCCAGAAACCATTTGACGCTCTCCCTGCAGCACATGTATATCGACTGCCGGCTGATTATCCGAAGCGGTTGAAAACACCTGGCTCTTCTTTGTTGGGATTGTCGTGTTTCTTTCGATGAGTTTTGTGAAAACTCCGCCCAAGGTTTCGATTCCAAGGCTTAGCGGAGTGACATCAAGAAGCAAAACATCTTTCACTTCCCCTGCAAGTACGCCCGCTTGTATCGCAGCGCCCATTGCAACACATTCCATTGGGTCCAGGCCTCTTTCAACTTTTGAGCCAATTTCCTTCTCAACAAATTGCTGAACAATTGGCATTCTTGTTGGACCTCCCACAAGAACAATTTTGCTAATGTCGGCAGGAGTCATCTTTGCGTCCGCAAGTGCCTGCTGCACAGGTTTTGCGCACCTTTTTACTATTGGTCCAATGAGCTCTTCGAGTTTAGCCCTGTTTATTTTCATCTGAAGGTGCTTTGGCCCCTCATTTGTCGCCGTGATATATGGAAGATTTATTTCAGTCTCGACAACAGTTGAGAGCTCGATTTTTGCCTTCTCCGCGGCCTCATTGACCCTCTGCATCGCTGTGGTATCCTTCTTAAGATCAAATCCTTCTTTTGATTTGAATTCGCCTATGATATAATTTACAAGCGCCTCATCCATATCGCGCCCGCCAAGCTGTGTGTCTCCTGAAGTTGAACGAACCTCAAACACTCCGTTCTCATATTCCATTATGGTAACATCAAGCGTTCCGCCGCCCAAATCGAATACCAATATTTTGAAATTCTGGCTCTTCTTGTCAAGGCCGTATGCCATCGAAGCGGCTGTTGGCTCATTTACAATCCTTACAACCTCAAGCCCTGCAATAGAACCAGCGTCCTTTGTTGCCTGCCTTTGGTTGTCATCAAAATACGCAGGCACAGTTATCACTGCCTTGCTTATTTTTTCGCCCAAAAACTCCTCTGCATCCTTTTTTATTTTTTGCAGCACGAATGCCGAAAGCTGCTGTGGCGTGTAGTCCTTGTCTCCGGCTTTATACTTGAAATCGGTTCCCATTTTCCTCTTGAACCCAAAAAATGTCCTGTCCGCATTGGAAACAGCCTGCCTGCGTGCGGGCTCTCCTACCAGAAGCTGCCCGTCTTTTGTGAATGCAACAACGCTTGGGAATGCCTTCCCATAAACCGTGTTCCCCTCTGCCGAAGGGATTATTTTTGGCTTTCCGCCCTCAAGAAATGCCGCCGCACTGTTGCTTGTTCCGAGGTCCACGCCTATAGTCTTTGCCATTATACCATCTCCTTTTTTTCAATTTCTAAAACCACAGTCGATTTTTTGCTGTGTTTTAAATGCAACCCGATTAATTCTGCCCATTTACCTATGTGGCTTTTTGGAACACCCAAACGATATATTTGTTTTCGAGCAATAACCGGTCGGCCCCCTAAACAGTATGGCTCCACGCGCTTTTTAATTTCGATAATAGAATTTTTTATTCCCTTAAAATTTAAATATTCAGAAATTCTGTCAAGCAATCTTTTGTCCGCATTATACAAATAAACGTGAATGTAATTTCCCTGCCTTAATACGCTTCCTTCGGCGTCCCATAATCCGGCTAAAAATCTTGGCGCAAGCCCCTCCTCTGAAAAAATATAATCCAGTGTGTCTTCTGAAATTGTTCCGTTCTTTTTAATGAGCGCCGCAATTTTGACGCTTGAAAGCCTTAGTTTCCATAACCCGTCATCCCTGTAAACTTCCTGCACAGTCCCGTATTTTTCCATCGTTGCCTTCAAATATTCTTTCATCCCCTTATCCTTGTTGAATGCCTCAACCATGAATTTTTGTACTGCTCCGTCTCCTATACAAAACCCAATCATATATGCCAAGTCTTCGCCAATTTTTATTGCCGAAAGATTTTTTGCAGAATTACCAAATGCAATTACCGTTGACCCATCGAAATTTGCCGGGAACATTTCTGTGCTCACATGCCTTCTTACCAATGGAATGCCCAAGTTCCTAAACCAGCAGCCCAAAATCGAATCCGGGACATTGAGTATTTTTTCAATCGTTGTGATATCGTTTTTTGGGTAAAGCTTTGCCAGCAACGCGGCAATATTCTCTTTTCCAATAATTTTTTTGATTGCCCTGAAATCATGGTTCACCCGTAAATCATTTATTTTCTTTATTGTTTCACTCTCGTGCTCCGTAAGCACAGGATTCAAAATCGCAGTTTTATAATTAACCATGAATTTCACCAGATTTCTTGTTAACCTTCACCT
This sequence comes from archaeon, assembly GCA_035289485.1. GTDB lineage: Archaea > Iainarchaeota > Iainarchaeia > Iainarchaeales > Iainarchaeaceae > UBA10205. The sequence continues at coordinate 87,516 of DATDXA010000031.1, forward strand.
TTGCAGGCCGCAGAACTTTCCCGTTCAGTGTATATCCTTTTCCAAGCTCCTCAAGTATTTCCTCATCCTGTTTTGATTCATCCTTTCCTGTCATAAGAACTTCATGCAGCGTGTGGTCGAATTTTTTCCCGACTGTTTCAATGCGCCTCACCCCGTTCCGCTCAAGCGTCTTGATGAACTGCGCCCTTAAAACCTCAAATCCCTTTTTCATCTCCTCATTGCCGGATTTTGCCGCCTGCCGCAGCCCCTGCTCGACCGAATCTACAAGCGGGAGAAAATCCTCAATTGATTTCGCGCCCGCGAATTTTCTAAAATCCTCCTTCTCCCGCTCTATGCGCTTTGCAGCGTTCTCAAACTCCGCCTGCAGGCGCTGGAGTGTGTCCTTGTAATCATCCGCAATTTTTTTTAGTTCTCCAATCTGCTTTTCGTACTGCTCCCTGATTTTCAATTCAGCCTCGCTGAGCGCATGCTCCTTGTTTTTTGCGCCCTCTATGTGGCCTTTTTGCCTGTTCTTTTCTGCCTCATTTTCCACTAAATCACCGCAAAAAGCCCATTTTTGACTAAATTGTTTAATCTTTTACAATCTTTTTTAATCAAAACGTTTTTAAACCTTTCAACGGCATTTTTTCTCATGAGCGAAACCGAGCAGCAAGCGCCTGGCCAGATGAGGCGGGCATCTTTTAAGATTGTAATAAGAAAAGTCGAGCAGCCATTCTCCCAAAGCCCGCTTGATGAGCTGAACTGGATTTGCCAATCGCTCGGCTTTATGGAGCCAATTGACAGGGACAAAACCGCTTCAAGCATCTTTAGAGAAATTATCAAGGCCACCGAAAGCGGGGAAGCGCTCTCTTCAAGTGCGATTGCAGATCGCGTGGGGATGAGCCGCGGAGCTATCATAAACCATCTAAACAATCTCATGCGCTCTGGGCTGATTACCCGCGATGGCAGATTCTACTCCGCCCGCTCGCGCTCAATTTACCGCACAATCGAGGAAATCGAAGAGGATATCGAGCGCATATTTACCAAAATGAAAAGGACTGCCATGGCCCTAGATGAGGAACTTGGCATAAAAGCGGAAAACTCCAAGCGCGAATAGGTTTATTTACCTGAAGCAACAACTTACTTTTATGTTTCCACAAAAAAAGGGCAGAAGCTGGGGCTGGGCTGCAAGCCACGCCATAAAGGACAAGGCGTTTGAAAAGCTCTTTGCCCTCAAAGAACCTCGCTATGCCGCGCTTCTTCTAGTGGAATTTTTCCTGACAATGCTTATAGTTGCGGGCATTGTTCTCTACATTGACGGCCGTTTCAACCAGCTGCAAACGCCGCTAAATATTTTCGCATTCGCCGGAATTTGCTTTGCCGCGATTCACTTCTACAATTACACTTCCGCATTTCGAAAATCCCGCAAAAACGGCATACAAAGAACTTCATCAATCAAAACACTCGCGCTCGAATTCATACTATTCCTAATAATTGCAGTTTCCGCATTCGTCTACTACGATCCGAAAATAAACACGCTTCCCTATCCATACAATATAGTTTTCTTTCTCGCAATCCTTGCAGTGCCGCTCTATTTTTACATAAATGAGAAATTCCTAAAGGCCGCGTACTAATTAAAATCATCAAACCCAGTTCACATTTTCCATATCCGTTCTGAACTTCTGGCTTGTTTGCGCCTCTTCAACCGCAACCGCCCTTCCAGCATTGTGCATAATCAGCCCAGTCCACGCAATCATCACTCCATTATCTGTTGCGTATTCTCGTGGGCAAACCTTGAGCTTTACTCCGCGCTCTTTGCACATTTTTGTGAGCATTTGTTGCAGCGCGCGCGAAGCAGCAACTCCTCCTGTGAGAAGCAGCTCCTTTTTCTCCGTGTGCGCAAGCGCGCGCTCGCAAACTTCGGTTATTGTTGCAAAAGCCGTGTGCATCATGCTATATGCTATGTCCTCATTTCTGTGCTTTCCTATATTTTTCTCCGTTGCAGTTAGAAGCCCGGAGAAATTCACATCCATTCCCTTCACTGAATAAGGCAGCTCAATGTATTCTTTCCCTTCAAAATACATCTTATCAAGCGCAGGCCCCGCGGGAAACCCGATGCCAATTTCCCTTCCAAAAGAATCCAGCAAGTTTCCAACCCCGATATCAAGAGTCTCGCCATAAACCCTGTATTTTCCGCTCTCATAGCCGATTACCTGCGTGTTCCCTCCAGAAACATAGAGCACAAGCGGGTCAGTGGATTTGCACATCTTTTTTGCAATTTCAACATGCGCAACGGAGTGGTTTACCGGAATTATCGGTTTGCTATGAAGGGCGGCGAGCATGCGCGCCGCGGTTGCCCCGACACTTAGCGCAGTGCCAATCCCAGGGCCGCTACTGTATGCGATGCAGTCAATCTCCTTCCAATCCAATTTGGATTTTTCAAGTGCTGCCTTAATCACTTTCGGGAACTGCTCTATGTGGTGCTCTGCGAGCTCTCGTGGAATCATGCCGCCGCTTTTTGTTGTAAACGAATGGCGCTCATCTGAGAGCACACTGCACGCAGAATCCACAATTCCAACAGCCGCTGTATGTGCCGTGGTTTCTATGCCCAAACAGATTTTCTTCTTCACAATCAGATTATTTGGCGTGGAATTTAAAGCAGAATCGCATTCCCCATTCAGCGAGCATTTATTACCTTGCTTGCGGCTTTCTTGAGCCTATTTTCAACAGCAAGCCCAAGGCCTTTTGCGCCACCTGAAATTCCTTCAACAAGTATGATTTGCACACTAGGCAACATATCAAATTCCCTAAATGTCCTAAAAAGGTTTTTTGCAATTGACGCGTAATCGCCCTTCAAATATTTCACGGCCGCGCCCATTTTCCCGTAATCATTTTTTTTCCTCGTTGTAATCACCCCGATTTTTTTTCCCCTGCTTTCCGAGAGCATTTTCCGGATTGTTTTCCAAGAGTTTGCCCCTTCAATTACTATCACTTCAGCCCTTGGAGCATAGTGCCTGTATTTCATCCCAGGCGCTCTTGCAAGTGCTTTGCTGTGCGATTTTTTTGCGATTGATTTTACGAGAGGGTGCACTTTCACTTTTCCTATTATTGCCTCCAGTTCTTCAAGGCTAACTTTTCCAGGCCGCAGAAGCATTGGAATTTTCCCAGTAAGGTCCAGAACAGTTGATTCCACTCCTATATGCGCCCTTCCTCCGTCAATTATCGCGCCAATTCTTCCAAACAAATCCTCTTTCACATGCTGCGCCGATGTGGGCGATGGCTTTCCAAAAAGATTCGCCGATGGAGCCGCTATTGGGCAACCCGATTCACTAATGAGCGCTAGCGCAATCCTGCTGCGCGGCATTCTCACCGCAACCGAATTGAGCCCCGCGGTTGTAACTGAAGGGACGTTCGCGGACTTTTCAAGCACGAGCGTAAGCGGCCCTGGCCAGAACTTTTCCATCAGGGCTTTTGCTTTCGCATCCACGCTTTTTACAAGTTCATAGATCTGATGCTCACGCGAAATGTGCACAATAAGCGGGTCATCAAACGGCCTTCCCTTGGCGCGAAATATTCCCCTCACCGCTTTCGCATCCAGTGCATTCGCCCCAAGCCCATAAACAGTTTCAGTTGGGAACGCTACAGTTCCTCCGTGCCTAATTATTGCCGCCGCTTTTCGTATTTTCAAGCCCTGCGGCTTTTGCGCATTTATTTTCACAAGAATGGTTTTCATAGCACGCCTTCAGATGTTTAGTAAGGAAATTACTGCCACAAAATTATAAAGCATGTGCGCAATGAAATTCGGCACAATGGATTTGTTCTGCTTGTATGCAATTCCAAGTATTATTCCAAGTGCAAATGCGCCAACAGCTTCCGCAACCGAACCATAACTTAGGTGCGCAATCCCAAAAAGCGCAGCAGAGAGCACAACGCCTATTCGCGGCACCAAAAATGCCCGAAACAAAAATTCCTCCGCAAAAACCCTTACAATGAAAAAATACGCCAGAACAAATGGCGAGCCTGCGGCGAGCGATTTTGCAACCTGCTGCACGGGTTCAAGATCGTTTGTGCCGGCAAGGGTGAAAATAACCGAAAAAATAATAGAGAAAAAAATCAGCGCGAGAAATATTTTTCCAGCTGCAAGGGCCTCATTAAACCACTTTCTATTTTTGGGAAAACCAAGTTCTGAGAGCAAAACTTTTTTGCGCTCAACTGCTATTATGAAAAAAATCGGTATTGCAAGCATTGCCAAATCAAGCAGAAATGCCGTGTAGGGGGGCGCTATTGCAAGCCCTCCTACTTGAATTCAGTATAGCCGCATTTTCCGCAGTGCGCTCTTTTTTCGTGCTGGGCCATGAATACGCCAGGCCCGCACTTGGGGCAGATTTTTTTGCGAACAAGCTTTCCGCCATCAACCTTGTAGTATACGCCCTTTCTTTGCTTGGGCTCTTTTTTTATTGCGCCCGCTTTTCCTTTCTCTTCAGCCATTTTTCATCCAACTCCCAAAAATCATTTCTTTGCAGGCTTTGCCGCCGGCATTTCCTCTTCTGCCTTCTTCTTTTCCGGCCTTCCAAGGTTTCTTTCAACCATTGGCTTTGTCTCAAGCCTTCGCAGTTCCTTCTCGCTTTTGTAAACCCTTGCCTTGCCAGAAACCTGCGTTGTTCCGTATCCTGTCTTTAGAACATCAACAACAAGGCTCTTCTCATCAGCGCCAAGAAGCGCGGCGATTTTTTCGCGCAGCTCCTTTCTTGAAGGTGTAGTTCCCGCTTCCTTTACCGTGAAAGTTATTTCCTGCCTTTGAAGTATGCTGTTTTCGCGTTTGTCTGTTATATCAACCTTCATCCAATCCCCTTCCTTCAAAAAATATTTTTCTGAATTTACCTGCTTAACCTCAACGATTGCGACCGTTGGGACCGCGCCCTGTCTCCTTCCAAAGCTCTTGCTTTGGGAGGCCTCCCAGAATTCTGTTCTGGAAGGTCGCTTGTGCTCGACAGGCCGTGCTCACTTCGGTTCGCAAAAACTCATTATTTACCTGCTAAGCCTCAATGCATATTTTCCTGCCTTTGTAAGGCCCATCTTCTGTGCAATCTGCGAAGTCTCGGGCTTAATTACGACAACATATCCTCTCCAGAATGTTGTGAATGCATTAGAGCCGCAAATCGGGCAGACATCTCCGCCCTCTTCAAGCACATACCTGCATGATCTGCATGCCTTGTCCTGCTTCATTGCTTATCCCCTTTCCCTTTTGCCTCTTTTTTATCCTTTGCAGATGGAGCTGCCTTTTCGCCTCTCCTCTCAGGGCCGCCTTTTTTCTTTGTGCCCTTTTCCTTTTCATCAATCTTTGACCAATCTGCTTTTCCAAGTCCCGGCTGCCTCATTGTAAGGCCGACCTTTGAACTTGAGATTGTTCCGCGCAGGCTCGCCGTTACAATTCTTGCAAGCACTACGTCCTTGACAGTAAGCCTCTTTGCCGTGTCTTTGCCTGAAAAGCCCGGAAGCTTTGCATCATAGTTGATGTAATCGTCCATTATCTGGCTCACGTGTATGAGACCTTCAAGAGGCCCGGTTTTTATGAAAGCGCCGAATTCTGTTACATCGCTAATTTCGCCTTCAGCAAGCTCCTGAATCTTTGGCTTGTATGTGAGAAGTGAAATGTCCGCATCGTAATATGCCGCTCCGTCGCCTGGGACTATCCTTCCATCGCCCGCGTTTTCAACCGCGTTCACTGAAATGACAACGCCGATGTCCTCATCGAGAACCCCCTCATAAACTTTTCTTGCCTGCGCTAGAAGTGTCTTGTCAAGGTCTCCTCCTATTTCCGAAGGCGGAACTCTTACCGTGTCCCTAATCACATACTTAATGTACATCTTTTCACCGTCCCTAATCCAATTCCAAAAATTTTCTCTGCCTTAAAATCAGCACTCTGCCACTCAATTCCCTCACGGAATCTTTTAATTCCTTATCATTGGTGCCAATCACCGCTTCCGGAGCCATTTTTAAAAGCGCCAAATCAGCGTTTTTCTGCCCGAAATCAACGACCTTTGCCATGTTCTTTTCCATTGCAATTTTGGCTATTTTTGCCTCTTTTTTGAGTTTTTGCCCCTCATTTGAGAGCCCATCCAGTTCTTTTACAACTTCTAGCGGAACCACAAATTCAACCCTTCCAAACATCTCCCGTGCCTGCCTGAAAATGTCAACTCCAAACCTCTCGATATTGAGGAGCATATTTGTATCAAATGCAACAACCATCAAATCACCATTTTTAGTTTCCGTGTTTTTATTTTCCTGCAAAATTTTACTCACTTGCACACCCCGTATGCGCGCAGCCTCCATCCAACAGTTCCGTCTGTTGGGTGCGGATGTCCCGTCTGCGACGGGACGC
>DATDXA010000032.1:0-38675 GCA_035289485.1 archaeon
CCCGCCGGCGGCCTCGCTTGGCAGCAGCTTGGCAATTGGGGAGGTTATATAGCCAACCGTAGTGTCCATCCAGACCGTGCCATTCACTGCGGTTACAAGCACGGAAAAAAGCAAAAATACGATTGCAAAATTAATCCCAACACTCCTGATTTTTTCCCAGCTCTCCTTGCGAAACCACATGAGCGCAGTTGTGAAAATAGCCCATCCTCCCAAAATGAGCGGTATCACAATGAAGCCTCCCCAGCTCCAGCCCATGAATGTGAAGAAAATGGCAGCGAGTACGGAATTGATGGCCGTGTCCCGGTTGAAGTTGCCGCCCTTGACGGCCTTAACGAAGAAATAAAATCCGAATACAAGCCACATGAACCCTATTGCATCTTCCTCATACCAGCCCGCCATGGTCCTGTAAGCAAAAGCAGGCATTGCCGCTGCTAGGACGGCAATTGATGCGCCGAATCTCTTGTTGTACATTTCTTTTCCGAGAAAATATAGGCCGACACAGGTGATTGCACCGAACAATGCAGGCATGATCTTGATTGCGACTATCCATGCATCCTTGCTGAAAGGCGCATTTAGTGTGAAAAGCTTGAAAAGTAACACCGTGAAAATCCAGAAAAATGCGATGCCACGTGGTATGGCTGCGCCGCCTTCGCTTGCGAGTTGGTAATATGCCCCTGGATCTACTTGGGGAATTGAAAGGGTCGTTGCGACATATTCTCCAATCCTTGCATGGAAATAAGAGTCAAATTCAAACATCAGGTCATAAACCATTAGTTGGCCCCTTATGCCAAAAGCCAGCATGAAAAGAAGCAGGACGAAAAAAATCTCTTTTTTGTGGCTTAAAACAAAGGGCTTAATCCGCTCAATCATTATTGTAAATTAATTCATAAGGTTTTTAAGCACGAATTTGACCTGTGGCATCCAATATTGCACCATTTTTTGCCGCATATTGCTTGCCTTGAATAATAATGGCGCCGCATACCAATAAGCTTTAATTGCGGCGGAGCCGATTTGGTTGTATGCGCCCAAAAATATGCCTCGCCTGCTCTGCTGGGGGGCATCTTTCGGAAATGCGCCAGCTTTCGGGATTTTATTCGGGGCACGGGCATTTTTTCATAACTTTCAGGCGTGCGGACACCGAGAGCCTTGCGGAGAAGGAAAGGGTTTTCTTCACAGAGCTGCCCGCACGAAACCCGATTGCAACGGCGAGAAGCTTTCTGCAATGCATTGAAATACTCAGGCGTGAAAAGCCGGACATTGTTGTCTCCACGGGCGCGGATGTCGGGCTCGTGGCATGCATCGCTGGCAAAATTCTTGGGAAGAAAATAATTTTCATTGAAAGCTTTTGCAGGCCCCTAAGGCCCGGGATAAGCGGCAGGATTGCGTATTTGTTCTCGGACCTGTTCATATACCAATGGAAAGAGCTTGCGAAGTTTTACCCGAAAGGCATTTTTGGCGGCAGCATTTTTTAGGGGCGAATGGCAAAATGAAAGAACATGCGAAAATGCAGGGGAAAGAATCCATATTTGTCTCCGTTGGGACTCACCCGCAGCAGTTCGACAGGCTTTTGCGCGGGATTGACGCCCTTGCGGAAAATGGAAAAATAAACGGGGAAATCTTTGCCCAAACAGGCTACAGTGAATACTCCCCAAAAAACTACAAATTCAAAAAATTCCTCTCACTTGAGGAGTTCGGCGAAAAGCTTGCGCGCTGCAGCATCTTCATCACCCATGCAGGCGAAGGCAACATAGGGCAGGCAAAAAACCTCGGAAAAAAATTCATCGCAGTGCCGCGCAGCAGGGAATTTGGCGAGCACACAAATAATCACCAGCTCGAGCTTGCGCAGGTGGTGGAGATAAAAAAGCTCGGGCTAGTGGCATGGGACATGGATGAACTCGCCAAAAAACTTTCTGAAATAGGAAAATTTGCCCCGGCAAAAGTTGCAAGTGGAAGAATTCCGCAAATTCTTGATGATTTCATCAGGAAGGAATTTTCATGACTGGAATTTCCATAGTGGTTGCGACCTACAATAACAGGAAAACGCTTGAAAAAACACTTGGCTCCCTGCTTGCCCAGAAATTCTATGGAAAATTCGAGGTGATTGTGGTCAATGACGGCAGCACGGACGGCACAGCGCAATTCCTTGAGTCGTATAAAAAAGGCAAAAAAAATCTTACAGTAATCCACCAGGAAAATCTCGGCGTGTGCAGGGCGAGGAACATGGGAATTGCGGCGGCAAAATTCAGGATTGTTATCAATATGGACCATGACTGCATTGCGCACAAACACTGGCTTTTGCAAATGGCACGCGGTTTTGACGGGCCGCTCGTCGGAGTTGTGAGCGCATACGATTATTATGGCGGGACATCCACTGGCTTTCGGAAAGAGCTGCTTGAAAAAGTCTCCGGCTATGATGAGGAATACAGGTATTACCGCGAGGACACGGACCTCTCATTCAAAATCATGGACCTTGGGTATAAATTCAGGCTAGTGAAGGCAGGATATGCACACGACCATACGCAGGCAAAGCCGCGTGGCCTTTTTTCCCTGGCAAGGCACGTGATTCAGAGGCTTTATTATCACCAAAATGATGTGCTGCTTTACAAAAAGCACCCGACCAAAGTGTGCGAGAAGTTCCTGCACATCAAATTTGGATTTATTGTGGACCCGATGCAGGATTTCAGGGTGGCAACCGGCCTTTGGAAGGAAGGCGGGAGAATGGAGCTTAGCAGCCCACGCGGGATAACTTTTCTCGAAAACAAAACCCCAATGCACACACTTGCAATAATCATAATTGGCATCGGATATGTCATTGCCGTGAAAACAAGTAGGCTCATCGGAAGCCTGAGGTTTGGAAAACTGCTCGTGTAATGCGCAGCTATCGGCATGGTACCAAAAGCATTTAATTGATTATTCGTCGAATATAGGTGGAGAATGGATATGGACAGGACACTTGTAACCGGGGGATGCGGCTTTATAGGCAGCAACTTTGTGCGCATGCTTCTTGCGAAAGCCGATATCGAGGTCGTGAACCTTGATTTGCTCACATATGCGGGAAACAAAAATAACCTAAAAGGCGTTGACGGCGCAAAAAATTACAGCTTTATAAAAGGCGACATCGCGGACAAAAAAACCGTGAAGAAGGCACTTGACGGGGTCGACACCGTGTTCAATTTCGCGGCGGAGAGCCATGTGGACAATTCGATAAAGGATGCGGGCGCGTTCGTGCACACCAACGTGGAGGGCACAAGAAACATTGCCCAATGCGCAATGGATGTCGGCGTGAAAAGGCTCGTGCAGATAGGGACGGATGAGGTTTATGGCTCGGTTGAAGAGGGCTCCTCAAAGGAAACCGACAGGCTTGAGCCGCGAAACCCATACTCCGCATGCAAGGCCGCAAGCGATTTGCTCGCGCTCAGCTTCAACACAACGTTCGGCTTTGATGTTGTTGTGACGAGAAGCTCTAACAATTACGGCCCTTACCAGTACCCTGAGAAGGCCATCCCGCTTTTTATAACAAACCTTATTGAGGGGCAAAAAGTCCCGCTTTATGGGGACGGGAAGAATGTGCGCGACTGGCTCCATGTTGAGGACAATTGCACGGGAATTATTACAGCGGCACAAAAGGGAAAGCCCGGAAATATCTACAACATCGGCGGCGGCAATGAGGTGCAGAATGTCGATCTCACACACAAGATTTTATCGCTGCTTGGAAAGGGGGAGGAAATGATACTCCATGTCGAAGACAGGAAAGGGCATGACAGGAGATATTCGCTTGACTGCTCGAAGATGCGCGCACTTGGATGGGAGCCGCGCAAAAAATTCGGTGTGGGCCTGCGGGAAACCGTTGATTGGTATGCAAAGAACGAGTGGTGGTGGAAGCCGCTTAAAAAGAAGCAGGCGATGCAGGCAAAGGGGGGGAAAAAATGAAGGGCATAATTCTGGCTGGCGGATTTGGGACAAGGTTGCGCCCGCTTACGTTAGTTCTCAACAAACATCTTCTTCCGGTTTACAACAAGCCGATGATTTACTACCCTATTGAAACATTGAAGAAGGCTGGGATAAAGGAGATTTTGGTTATTACAGGAACCGAGCATGCAGGAGCCCTATTTGCACTGCTCGGCTCTGGCAAGGACTTTGGCGTGAACTTCACTTTCAGGGTGCAGGATGAGGCCGGAGGGTTGCCGCAGGCTATCGGGCTTGCGCGGGGGTTTGTGAGCAATGACAAGTTCGTTTCAATCAATGGCGATAACATCCTCTTTGATGACATAGGCCAGTTCGTGAAGGAATTCGGGAATGGCACGGAAAAATCAAGGATTCTGATTTACGAAACCACAACCGAAGAAGCGAGCAAGGCAGGAGTTGCAGTGCTTGAAGGCGACAAGGTTGTCAAGGTTGTGGAAAAGCCCAAGGATCCGCCAACGAATTGGGTTGCGGTTGGAGTGTACATGTATACTCCGGAAGTTTTTGATGTGATTAAAACTCTAAAGCCCTCAGCGCGCGGAGAACTTGAGATATCAGACCTGCACAACTACTACATAAAAAAGGGTTCACTGAAAGCGAGCAAGCTCCAAAAAAAATGGCTTGATGCGGGCTCGTTTGATGAGCTGCTGCGAGCAAACAGGATTGTCGGGGAAAAGGGAAGAAAATAAGAGGCGGGCATATGTACCAAAAAGGCTTTTTAAATCGGAAAACAGAACATTTAAGGTGAAAATTAACAATAGTGAATTTATATACTAAAGTATGCAACAATAATAGTTTGGTGAAAACAAAATGAAAATCCTCATGCTAAGCCCGCCGTTCCTCTACAGGTTCTCAAGAACAAGCAGAAGCCCTGCCATTTCAAAGGGCGGATGTGTTTACTACCCCATATGGATGGGCTATGCCACGGGAGTTCTTGAGCAGGCAGGCCATGATGTGAAACTTATTGATGCACCGGCGAACGGAATGACGCAGGATGAGATAGTAAAGCTCGTGAGCGAGTGGAAACCAGAACTGATGGTACTTGACAGCGTGACAGCATCTTTCAAGAATGATGTGAAGGTCCTTGATGCGCTCAAGGCGGCAAACCCCGATTCATTTGCAATCATGGTTGGGACGCACGTAGGCGCGCTTCCGGAAGAGTCAATAAGAGCAAGCGAAAAAATCGATGCTGTTGCGCGCGGAGAATATGATTATATTTTACGGGACCTTGCGGACGCGCTTGAAAATAGCAAGCCGCTTAGCACTGTAATGGGCCTTACTTACCGCGACAATGGCAAAATAATGTTCACGCCGAATATGCCTCCGCTTGAAACGCCAGAACTGGATGCGATGCCATTTGCAAGCAAGGTTTACAAAAAGCATCTGCGCATAAACGATTATTTTTACCCCTCAGTTCTCTTTCCGGAAGTCACAATAATCACCGGAAGAGGCTGCAAATTCAGGTGCACGTTCTGCAAGTTCCCGCAAACTCTTACGGGCCATAGCTACAGGGCGCGCTCGCCGAAAAATGTTGTTGATGAGTTCGAGTGGATTTCAAAAAACCTCCCGGAAGTCAAGGACATCATGATTGAAGATGACACTCTCACGCAGGACAAGGAGAGAATGATTGAGATTGCAAAAGAAGTCATTGCCCGCGGCCTTAATGTCACATGGACATGCAACGCAAGGGCGGATGTTGATTTGGAGACCATGCAGTGGATGAAAAAGGCGGGCTGCAGGCTTTTGTGTGTCGGCTTTGAAAGCTCGAATCAGGAAATACTAAACAACATCAAGAAGGGAACTCGCATCGATAAGATTGAGCAGTTCATGAAGGACACCAAGAAGGCACAAATCCTCGTGCACGGCTGCTTCATGCTCGGAAACAGGGGCGAGACAAAGCAAACAATAAGAGACACTGTTGAGTGGGCAAAAAAACTAGACCCCGACACCGCGCAGTTTTTCCCGCTGATGCTCTATCCCGGAACGGAAGCGTACAGGTGGGCATCGGAAAATAATTTTTTGGCAACGCACAACTGGGATGAGTGGCTAACTCCTGAAGGCACGCACAACACGATTCTCAATACCGATAAGCTTAGCGCAAAAGAGCTTGTTGCGGGATGCGACTGGGCAAGAAAGGAATTTTACATGAGGCCTTCTTACATCGCAGGAAGGGTCAAGATTGCGCTCACGCAGCCAAGGGAAGCGCGGCGCCTTTTGATGGGCGGAAGGACTTTTTTGAAATACATTTTGGATATAGAATTCTGGAAGAAGAGCGCGGCAATGAGGCAGGTTAAGGATGAGAAGAATGCCGTGGTTGCGGAATCCGTTGGAAAAGAGCAAGAGCAGCAGGCAGAAGTTGAAGTTGCGCGCAAGCCAATATTTAAAATCACGCAGTGACTATTTGCATCCGGTTTAGGGCTTGATTTTTATGGACAGGGTAGAGTTCGCTTTGGAGAACCTTGGCGGGAAAATACTTGATGTCGGCTACAGCGTTGGCGGCATCCACCAAAAATTCATTGAAAAGTTCGGCGCGGAAAACATTTACGGCGTTGACATTGAAACACGCGAGAACAGCGGGCACTACAAAAGGGCATCGGCCGAGCGCATCCCATTTGACAGCGGCTTTTTTGATTCGATTTTTGCAGGGGAGCTAATTGAGCATGTGTACACCCCTGAAATTTTTCTTCGCGAGGCAAACCGCGTGCTCAAAATCGGCGGCGCTCTTGTAATGACAACCCCAAACCAGAAGAGCATCATAAACCGCATTTTCAGGTCATACCAGACGAAAATACATGTGAGCCTCTTTGATGAGGAGTCGCTTAAGAAAATGCTTGCGCAAACCGGATTTGCTGTTGAAAAATTTTACTGCCAGCCATATAGCGGCGAGAACTGCTATGGCAGCAGGAACAAGTGGTCATTTGAGGCGAGGGCATTTTTGCACAAGGTGCTGCCCCGAAGCCTACAGGAACAGATGATAGTGAAGGCTGTGAAAGTGAACTGAATGCCTAAAGCGGTTTTAGAAGCGAGCGTCATAATACCGGCCTACAACAGCGCATCAACTATTGGTGATTGCATTAAAGCGCTTGCGGAGCAGGATTTTGCGCGAAGGGATTTTGAAATAATTGTTGTAGATGACGGCTCGAAGGACGGCACTGGCAAGATCTCAAGGGCAGCAGGGGCGAAGGTGATTTCACAGGACAATGCGGGGCCTGCGAAGGCAAGAAACCGTGGCGCGAAAAGCGCGAGTGGAGAAATACTCGTGTTCACGGACGCGGACTGCGTGCCGCAAAAAAACTGGCTGCGGGAAATGCTTGAGCCATTCAAAAGCATGGAAATTGCAGGGGTTCAGGGAGCTTACAAAACTAGGCAGAAGTCTCTTACTGCAAGATTTGGGCAGATTGAAATCGAGGAGAGATATGAGAGAATGAAAAAGCGTGCGCAAAGCCTTGATTGGATTGGAAGCTACTCGGCAGCATACAGGAAAAAAGATTTTTTTGAAGCAGGAGGGTTTGATGAATCCTTCCCCAAGGCATCTGGCGAGGACCCGGAGCTTAGCTACAAAATGCAGAAAAGCGGCAAGAAACTTGTTTTCAACCAGGATGCGATTGTCTACCACACACATCCTGATACGATGTGGAAATACCTGCGCACTAAATATTACCGCGCGTTCTACAGGGTAAACCTTTATTCAAAGCACAAGGACAAGATTGCCAGCGATTCATACACGCCGGGAGATTTGAAACTGCAGGTGTTCATGGCATTTGCCGGAACCGGCGCATTCATTGCAGGATTTGCATTTAGCCAGCCGGTGCTGCTTGCGGCTTCGCTTGCACTTGGAGTTGTGGGCTTTTTGAGCACATACAGGCTCACGCTCTTTGCATTGAAAAAAGATTTCTGGGCCGGGCTTTTTTCAATTCCTCTAATCCAGCTCAGAAACTCGGCATTCATGCTCGGCCTGATTGCGGGCTTTGTGAAACACAAGGTGCTGAAATGAAAATCGTGCAGGTCGCAAACCACTACGCCCCGTGCATTGGCGGGATTGAGAGGGTTGTGCAAGACATCAGCATTGGACTCGCCGGCAAGGGGCACGAGGTGCGCGTTGTGTGCCTTGACAGGTGCGCAAATTCAAAAGAAAAACTTCCAGAAATGGAAAATATTGGCGGCATAGGGGTTGAGAGGGTCCCTTTCCTCGACCTCAAATATTACAAAGTGGCACCATCGGTTTTTTCAAGGATTGGGGATGCAGAGGTAGTGCACGTGCATGGAATCGGATTCCTTTCGGATTTTCTTATAATTACAAAGCCGCTGCACAAAAAGAAGGTGGTTGTTTCCACCCATGGCGGGATATTCCACACCAAAGCCATTGGCATGCTCAAGTCGGTTTATTTCAGGGTGGTGCAGGGCATTGTGCTGAATTTTGCGGATGCCGTAATAGCGGTGAGCAAAAATGATTATGAATTGTTTTCCAAAATATGCGGCAAAACCGCGCTAATTGAAAACGGCATTGACCTTTCTGGCATTTCTGCGGCCCAAAAGAGGCGCAACACTTTTCTTTTTGTGGGGCGCTTTTCCAGGAATAAGCGCGTCGAGAACATGCTTGAAGCGTTCTCAAGGCTGCAGAACAGAAAATTTGAACTGCTGATTGCGGGGGTTGATTGGGAAAATCTCCTCGAATCATACAAGGAAAAAGTGAAGGCACTTGGCATTGAAAAGAATGTGCGCTTCGTGATTGGCCCCTCAAAAGATGAGCTCAGGGCACTTTATGCAGGCTCCGAATTTTTCGTCTCCGCATCGCGCTATGAGGGATTTGGGCTTGCGCTCGTTGAGGGAATGGCACACGGGTGCATACCGATTGTGCAGGGCAATGAGGGATTTTCGGCAATACTGCGCAAAGGAGAGGGCTTTTTTGTCGATTTCGATGAAAGCGGCCCTGCAGCGGAGAAGATAGGGCAGATATTGGGAAAAAACAGGGAATCAATAGGGAAAGCCGCCGCAAAAAGGGCAAAAGATTTTGACATGGGAAAAAATGCATCGTCCCTTGAAAAGGCGTATGGGGCGATAAAATGAACGTGCTGCTGCTCACATCCACAGCCGATACACGGGTGAAAGCCGGCGTGGAAACATACAATCAGTACTTGAAAAAAATATTTCCCGGGCTCGAAATCATCGGCTATGAAACAGTAAGGCCAAGCGCATTCGAATGGTTCTCCCCGCTAAAGGAACCGCTAAAGGCCAATGCCATCGGCTCTTATGTGAAGGAAAACATCGGCAAACTAAGGCCGGGCCTTGTAATAACCAACGGGATGTACGGCTGGAGCCTCACAGAAAGGGATACGAACTGCCCAATAGTCAACATCTCCCACGGGGGATTCGTTGGCCTCGCGCTCAATGCCATAAGGAAAACAACCCTTGAGTTTTACAGGACAATGATTGTTTATTCTTTTTTCGAAAAACTCAGCGCGAAAAATGCCTCGGTAGTTGTGGCCAATTCGCATCTGACTATGGAGCTGAACAA
This sequence comes from archaeon, assembly GCA_035289485.1. GTDB lineage: Archaea > Iainarchaeota > Iainarchaeia > Iainarchaeales > Iainarchaeaceae > UBA10205. The sequence goes on from DATDXA010000032.1 coordinate 9,479, forward strand.
AAAATATTACGGTGTGGGCTCAACAGTCATACACAACCCTGTCGACACAAAAACCTTTGCGCCAACAGGCAAGAAAAAAGCGAGGAAAAAACTTGGCCTCCCGGAGGGAAAAAAAATCGGCCTGTTTGTGGGAAGGCAGGAATACCAGAAAGGATTTGACCTGTTCGAAAAAATTGCGCGGATGAGGCCGGAAATATGCTTTATTTCAATCACATTCCCAAAAACGAGGAGCGGCATGATAAACATAACTGGGGCTTTGGCAAAGAATCGCAAAGAGCTCGCACTGTACTATTCTGCCGCCGATTTTGTGCTATTCCCCTCAAGGTTTGAGGGTTTTGGCTTTGTGCCAATAGAAGCGTTATCGTGCAATACTCCAGTTATTTCATCCGATGTTGGCGTGGTCAAGGAATTAAGCATTGACGGGCTCGAAAAAGTGCCCTCACTATATATTGAGGATTGGCTTATGGCGATTGACAGGGTTATTTCAAAAAAAAGAAAAGTGGCCCCCTCGGAGGCTATTGGAAAAAGATTTGGTTTTGGGGCATTCAGGGACGAATTTTTGGCTTTAACTAGCCGCCTTGCCAAGAATTAAAATACTTTGTCAATAGCTTTAGTAGTTTAGGAGCGCTGAAAAAATGAAAAAAATCCTTATAACCGGAGTAACAGGCTTTGCAGGATCCCACCTTGCCGAGTACATAATAGACAACAAGCTTGGTGAAATACACGGAACTTTCAGGGGCAAGAGCACCGACCTTGCCAACATCAATCATGTGAAAAGCAGCCTCAATCTTGTGAAGTGTGACATCACGGATTATTTCGTCGTTAAGCAGACCATAAAGGATATCGACCCGGATTATATTTTCCATCTTGCGGCCCAGTCTTTTGTCCCTGAATCGTGGAAATCGCCAAGGGAAACGCTCGAAACTAACATCATGGGCGCGTTGAACATTTATGAGGCGGTAAGGGAAGTAAACCCTGGAATAAAAATCCAGATAGCCTCAAGCAGTGAAATTTATGGGATGGTGCCAGAAGACGAATTGCCAATAAAAGAGACAAACCAGCTAAGGCCGCTTAGCCCTTACGGGGTCAGCAAGGTCGCGATGGACCTTCTTGGCTATCAGTACCACGAGAGTTATGGGCTAAATATTGTAAGGACCCGCGCGTTCAACCACACAGGCCCGAGAAGGGGAGATGTCTTTGTTGCCTCAAACTGGACAAAGCAGGTTGCCGAAATAGAAAAAGGCACGCAAGAGCCTGTTCTTATGGTTGGCTCGCTCACTTCGAAAAGGGATTTCACAGATGTTCGGGATGTTGTGAGGGCTTACTGGCTGTCACTTGAAAAATGCGAACCCGGGGAAGCATACAACATCTGCTCTGGAAAAACCCAGACAATGCAGGAGCTGCTTGACATGATTCTCTCGTTCACGGACAAAAAAATCCAGGTAAAAGTTGACCCAAAAAGGATGAGGCCCTCGGATGTGAAGGTGCTACTTGGGGATTACAGCAAATTCAACAAGCAGACAGGCTGGAAACCGGAAATACCGCTCGAAAAAACGATTAAGGATTTGCTGGATTACTGGAGAAAAAAACTGGCATGAGAACCGCCAGACACCTTGCATGGAAGCGCACAACAGGAAACATCGGTGGCGAAGGAATTTGGCATGTTCAGCCAAAAAAGCAAAATCCGATTGACACGCGCATACCAAAGACTATAAAAACTTGAGAAAGCCCCTAATAATACAAGGAGCTTCTGACACTTTCGGCTGGCAAGTCCATTCGGGCTTTATGGCCTCAAATTGCCAAATCAGGGCAGAATCCCGTTGCCAAAAAGGCGGCAACCGAAATTGTCGAAAAGCCCATTTACACAATTGAGGAACATCATGATTGTTGCAAGAGCCCCTCTCCGGTTGCCATTGGGAGGAGGCGGAACCGATCTCCCGGCGTATTATACCCGCTATGGCGGCCATTGGCTCTCGGCCGGCATTAATCGCCATATGTACATCGTTTTGCACGGCCGCTCCATTGAGCCCGCCATCAAGCTCAAGTACTCTAAAATCGAGGAAACAAATTCGGTTGATAAAATTGAGCACGGCATCTTTAGGAGCGCATTAAAGCGCTATGGCATAAAGGACCACTTAGAACTCACATCCATCGCAGATGTGGGGGCGGGAACCGGGCTTGGGAGCTCTGGAAGCTTTACAGTGGCGCTACTCGCGGCCCTGCACGCATACCAGTCCAAGGAATGCAGCCCATCTTCACTTGCAGAAGAGGCATTTGAAATAGAAATGAGTGATCTCAATTTGCCGGTCGGAAAGCAGGACCAATATGCCGCCGCATTCGGGGGCATTCGCTCATATACCGCAGGCAAGGATGGAAAAATTGAGGCCAAAGATCTCGGGCTTGATGGCGAAACCGTGCTCGGGCTTGAGTCGAACTTGCTGCTTTTCTTCACGAATTACACGAGATCATCAATCCAAGTGCTTGACCAGCAGGGGAAAAAAATTGCGGCGAACCAGGACAAGGCGGCGGATGCGATGCACCAAATTAAGGAAATCGGAAAAAGAACACAAAATGCCCTTGAGAGGGGCGATATAGACCAATTGGGGCCGCTCTTGGATGAACATTGGAAACTCAAACGCGGAATTTCTGACAAAATGTCCAATGATTCGATTGACAAATGGTACTCACTCGCGCTCAAAAATGGAGCAACCGGCGGAAAAATTGTGGGTGCTGGCGGAGGGGGATTCTTCATGTTCTACTGCCCGAGTGGCCCAAAAAACCAGGAAAAACTCCGCTCTGCGCTGGCTAATGCGGGCCTTAGCGAGATGCGGTACAAATTCGATTTTTCAGGCGCCACTACATTGCTTAATTTGGAGGGAGATGAATGAGCCGAAATGAAATATTCGTCAAAAAGTATCTCTCGGAAGCACAGGACATAATCTCGCGACTGCCCGTGAAAAAAATTGACCTGGCAATTGACATGCTCTTTGAGGCATATCAGGATAACAAGCAGGTTTTCTTCATGGGCAATGGAGGAAGCGCCTCGAACGCCCAGCACTTTGCCGCGGACCTTTCGAAAACCACCATCATGAAAACCGGCGAGTCGGTTTTAACTGCGAAGCGCTTCAAAGCGCACTCGCTATGCGACAATCCGGCATTGATTAGCGCATGGGCAAATGACATGGGGTTTGAAAGCGTCTTCCGCGGGCAGCTTGAAAATGTCCTGCAGGCTGGCGATGTTGTCATCGGCATTAGCGTTCATGGCGGCGGCAAGTTTTCCTCGAACCTTGGCGAAGCATACAAGTATGCAAAATCCGTCGGGGCCAAAACAATTGGATTTTCAGGGTTTGACGGCGGGTCAATGAACCAGCTCTGTGATGTGAACATCATCGTTCCTGCCAATAGCACACCGCACACGGAATCGCTCCATTCAGTGCTGCAGCACATGATCATCTTTTGCCTGAAGGAAAAAATTGCCAATAATGGGGAGGCAAAATCCAAATGAAAAAAAACAAGTCCAAAACCGTCTTTTTGGACAGGGACGGGGTTGTGAATGAAATGGTGATTCACAAGGAGCAGGGCCTTATTGACACCCCATTTTCCGCAGAACAGATGCGGTTCATTACAGGACTAGAGGAACCGCTGCGGCGTATGGCCGCCTTGGGTTACAGCCTGATTATTATTTCAAACCAGCCCGGGCTTGCAAAGCGGCAATACAGCCAGCAAACATTTGATGCGCTGGACCAGAAACTGCGGGATTTTTTCAGGCAAAATGGCATACCCCTGCTGGACGTATTCTATGCGCTTTCGCACCCTGATGCCAATGACCCAGAATACCGGAAAAATCTGCACCTGCGAAAACCAGAACCGGGAATGCTGATTGAGGCGGCCAAGAAACACAACATTGAGCTTTCCAAATCATTCATGGTCGGAGACAGCTGGCTGGATGTGGCGGCAGGAAACGCGGCAGGATGCTGCACAGTCCTGATTGCGGACAGGTATAAAAGCGAACTTGCAAAGCTACTTGCGGAAAAAAAAGTGAAGCCGGATTATTATGCCAAAAACATGGCGGAGGTGTTGGAGATAATTGAAAAACACGCAAAAGGAGAGGATAAGCCTTGAGAAACCCTATCATCTCGTTTTTTCAGAACCGGACATACAAAACAGACGACATCAGCGCAAAGCACCACATCGCGGAATTGATAGCCAAGCTGGCACGCGCCCATAACGCGAAGATTATTGTTGAGACCGGGACATTTCGCGGCTTAACGACTCTTGAGCTGGCGAAGGAAAATCCGCAGGCGACCATTTACACTTTCGAAATCGACCCGAAAATACTCAGGCAGACACGGATTCTTTTCGGCATTTCAGGACACCGAAACATTGTTTTGGTTGAAGGGGATGTGATGAAAACACTTCCGCAAACAATTGCCGGAAAATCGGTCGATTTCGCTTTTTTGGATGACGCCAAGAAGAATTATAGGATGAATTTTGAGAATCTTCTCCCGCATCTCTCAGACAGCGCATTGGTGTGCGCGCATGACACGAATTTTCGCCCAAATGACATTGATGATGCTATTCAATTCGGAAAGTACCTCGCAAACCACCCGGCATTCAGTGCAATCTCGGTGGACTGGAGCGATCGTGGACTCACGATAGCCCAGAAGCGCGGCTCTGCCCGCATTGAAAAAAAGCCCACAGGAGGGATATGAATGGAAATTTTTGCCGATACGGCGAATCTGGATGAGATACGGGAACTGCAGAGCTGGGGCGTAATTGACGGATGCACGACCAACCCAAAAATCGTCGCCAAGGAGGGCGCAGATTTCGAAAAACGCATGAAGGAGATACTAAAGCTTGTTCCGGGCCCTGTGAGCATTGAGGTCACGTCAAATGACCTGAATCCTATGTTGGCGGAAGCGAAGAAATTCGCGGCATGGAAAACAAATGCGGTCATCAAGGTGCCAATGACAACTAACGGCCTTAAGGCGGTGCAGGAACTCAAAAAACTTGGAATTAAGACAAATGTCACGGCATGCATGAGCGTGCCGCAGCTCGTGCTTGCGGCCAAGTCAGGCGCAACTTATGCGAGTTTTTTCTACTCGCGGGTTGGTGATATAGGTGTGAACCCCAAGGAGGTCCTGTCCAAGGCGGTTGCAATATACAATCAGCATGCATTCACAACAAAAATCATAGTAGGCAGCATCCGCTCAGTTGACCAGATCACGGATATCATGGAAACTGGCGCGCATGTGATAACGATTCCGCCGGAATTCTTCAAAAAAATGGCCCAGCACCCCAAAACCGACGAGACAATCGATGAATTCCTCAAATTCTGGGCCGAGTACAGGAAAAAAACGGCGTAGGTTTACCAAATGGCCAAAATCAGCGTGGTTATCGGAACACTTGGGCGCATTGAGCTCCTGAGGGGAACACTTGAATCGCTTGTTGCCCAGCATTTCAATGCAAAGGATTTCGAAATTGTGATAGTCACAAGCGGGCCAGGTCGTGTCCGTGAACTCGTGAAATCCATCTCCAAGCCAAAAGGCCTGCGCATACGCCTGATTTTTTGCGCATTCAAATGGGTGGCGCCAAAACGCAACATCGGAATCAGGTTTGCCAAAAACCCGGTTGTCGCCTTCATCGATGATGACTGCATTGCGGATACTGAATGGCTTTTGGCGATATCCGGGCAATTCGACCGCCAAAGCAATATTGCGGGGCTTGAGGGCAAAACAGAAAAAACTGCCAACGGGCTTTTTGAACACGCAACGGAAAATATCTCTGGCGGGCTGTATCCTACATGCAATCTCGCCATGCGCAAAAAAATCCTTGGCAGGATATGCGGATTTGATGAAACGTATACTTATCACCGCGAAGACACCGACCTCGCATTCAAGGCAATCCCATTTGGCCCGATTCCTTTTTGCCAGGATATGAAAGTGTTCCACTCCACACGTGCCACTCCTTGGAAGTCGGTCATCATGGAAATACTATGGGTGCGCGGGGACATCCGCCTGTACAAGAAATTTCCAGGCCAATACAAAAAATCATTCGGCCTTCCGGCGAGGGGGGCAATTAAGCAGGGGCTGCTTGCATGGGCGTTGCTCATTGCAGGAATTACAGGGCTGCTCTTCAATTCCATTCTCACAATTCTTTCGGCACTTGCATTCGTGCTTTTCTCATTCTGGGCGGTTCTTGCAAAGCGAACATGGAGGGTTCATGAGGCTGTGGTTTATATCATTCTTACATTTGTGCGGGACATTTTGTTCATTCCAAGTTTCATATACTATTGGGCAATCATAACGGGAAAAGAAAATCCTGCAGACAACACAGGATGGAATAATGCCCATGCACTTCATGTGGAGGAATATTAAATGGCTCCGAGCCTGAAACTGCTTGCAAAGAACTCCACTGCATTGCTTGGCTCAAATATAGCTGTCGCAGGAATGAATTTCCTGTTCATTTACTTCACTATACGCTTTCTTGGCCTGCACGAATTTGGAGTGTACACACTGCTGCTCACGACAATCGGATTTGCCGAACAATTCGCAACCCTTGGGCTGTATTCGGTCATGGTTTCCGAACTTGCAAGAAGCCTCGGAAAAAATGACATCGCGAACGCCAAATCATTAACCTATAATTTCGCCAAGGTCCAGCTTGGCGTTGCTTTGCTTGGATGCATTTTGTTTTTCCTTGTGGCATACCTCAATCCGTTTGGCCTCTTGCCGGACCAAATCAGTGCTATATACATATTCGGGCTCTATTTGATTCTTACCGGAATCCAGACAACGATGCTGATTGTATTCGAGGGATTCCAGCGCTTCGATTTGGACGGGGGAATTCTTACCTTTGAGGCGGTATTCAAATTGCTCATCCTGCTAGCCCTTGCGCATTTCAATTTCCCGGCAACCGTCACCAATGTCACATGGGTGCTGTTTTTCGGGCTCTTGTTCGCGGTTCTTTTAGCGGCTTGGCCATTTTGCAAGCTCATCAAGCCCTGGCTGGCAGTTCAATCCAAAAAAAATAATGCATTCCGTGAAATGCTGATGCAACAGGGGCCATATGCTTTTGTGACCCAATTAATCAAAAATATCCAGCAGAACTTATACCCATGGGCAATCAAATTCTTCCTTGGAGTTGAGGCAGTTGGAATATTTGCAATTCTGCAAAAAATACAGACCGCGCTAATGAAACCCGTGGCTCCGCTTGATTCCACGCTGCTTCCAATGGTTTCTGGAATGCAAGACCCAAGCGATATCCGGCCGTTTTACGAACGCGTCAGCAAATATTCCGTCTGGCTCGGGGTCGCCATTATCATCCCATTCATCATTGCCACCCCATTCCTTCTCAAATACTATGTCGGGCAATCATACCCTGACCAGGAACTAACTATGGTTCTGCTGCTGCTGACATTGCCGCTATATGCCCTGAGTTTTCCGCTCCGATCCGTGCTCTTCAGGTTCAGGGAACAGAAAATAATAACATCAATCACCCTGGTTAGCGCACTCGTGCTCTTCATTTCCACGGCAATATTTGTAACACTTTTCGGGCTCATCGGCGCGGGGCTTGCCATGTTTGTATTTTTTCTCTCAGACATTGTCATGCGCAGGCCATATGTTAAGAAAAAATATGGAATCGATTTTAGATTTTCGTCATTTGTCCGGTTTGAAAGTGAAGACCGTCTTCTATTGAGCCGCATTATCGGGCGGATAAAACAAATGCTCATTAATAAGAAGGGGACTGGGCAATAAATTTTTGGGCTGATATTATGCAATGCGTTATTTTCTGCGGCGGATTTGCAAGCAGGCTCTATCCTGTTACGCACAAAATCCCCAAATCCATGCTTACAGTAAATGGAAAACCATTTCTTGAAATCCAGCTGAAAATGCTGAAAAAAAACGGCGTTGGCCAAGTGATTTTGCTCACAGGTTTTCTCCAGGAGCAAATTGAATCTTATTTTGGGGATGGGAAAAAATTCGGGGTCAGGCTGGAATATGTCAAAGGCAGCCAGAATTTTGGCACAGGGTTTGCCCTAAAACGCGCGGCCCCATTTGTAGAGGACGAATTTTTGACATTGTGGGGGGATAGCTACCTTGAAATGAACTATAAAAAATTTTTCACGGAATTTGTGGAACGGCCATGCCTTGGCATGATGAGCGTCTACGAAAACCACGACCGCATTGACAAGAGCAACATCGAAATCGGCAACGGGCTTGTGAAAACCTATGACATGAACGCCCGCCAAAACCAAATTCGATACGCCTACATTGATTACGGGTGCCACGCATTCAGAAAAAAAACCCTTGACATGATACCAAACGACCACGCCTACAAACACGGCCAGTTATTCCAGGCATTGATAGCCCAAAAGCAAATGGCGGCATATGTGGTAAAACAAAGGCCATATGAAATTGGCTCCTTTTCCGGGCTTGAAGAGCTGCAAAAAAAATTGGCCGATGAAAAAAAAATAAAAGCCCCATCAGATGAGAGGCATTTTTAATTTCAATCTCAAAACTTGGGGCTCTTGCCCGGCATTGAACCATATGGCTTAAATACATCGGCAAACAGAACTTTTAGTTCGGGAATAAAAAGGGCTTTTTGAGGCAATACTTATGACATTTGTTCGCATCGGGCTGTTCCGTGACCATGCCCAATATAGGCTCAATTTCATGCAATACCCGCCGGAAAACTCGGAAGGCATCATGATTACGCACTGGGCGAGAAACCCCATTGCGGCGGAACTTAAGGCCGCACGCTGCAATGTTTTTTACGCCAATAATGGCCGCAGGCCAGAGCTCTTTTTCATGCGCAACAAGCCAATCATTGCCGACTTCGAGGGGTACTTTGTCCCACCTGATATGCGCGAGGCCGAAAAGCGCATAGATTCGCCGCTTGTTAGGAAAGTAATCTGCCAGACCCAATGGGCTTTTGATGATGCCACACAACTGATAAAGAAAAAGGAAAATCGTGACAAGCTTGTGGTGGTAAAACATGCTGGCAGGACGGACTTTGAAAAAAACAGGCGCAGCGACAACGAGGTTCGGTTCTTTTTCATCGGGGAAACCTTCTTTCTCAAGGGTGCGGACATGGCGGTCGAAGCGTTTAAGCAGCTCTATAAAAAATATGACAATATCCGCCTAACGATAGTCTCAACCAATTTCACATACTGGTCTCTTGAGCGCAACCAGTCATTTGACAAGCCGTTCGCAGGGCCGCTAACCGACCCCGCATGGGGGCCTTACTGGGAAAAAAACCTGCAGCACCCCGGAATCACTTTTTTGCCACGCAAACTTAGCAACGAGGAAAAATTTTGGCATTACGCGAACTCGGATGTGTTCCTCTTTCCTTCAAAATGGGAAACATTCGGGTGCGTCTTTCTTGAGGCAATGGCGCATTCCCTGCCGATAATCACCACCAATTTTGGCCCCATACCAGAAGTTGTGGGCGAAAAGGCCGCATTTTTTATTGACACAAAAAATAAGGACTGGTATGAGATGGTGCGGGACACGCCGGTGCGCACAAGGCTCATTGCAGAGCTGAAGGATTATATGGAGCAGATGATAGTAAGCAAGAGCCTGCGCAACCGTATGGGCAGGGCTTCGCGAGAGCAGATGGAGCGGGAATACTCCATTGAGAAACGCAATAAGAAGATGAGGGAGATATACGATGAAGTTGTCGGCTGAACAATTTTTTAAAACCGGCTCGGCCATGGCAATTTTTGGTGATGGTTCAAAATGAAAATATGCATTGTATGCCCATATGCGAATCCCGAAAAGGGGGCGGCAATTGTCAGGGTAAACAGTTTTTCGGATTATTTCATTTCGAAAGGAAATGAGGCAATAATATTTTCTCCCTCTAGGGCAGGCCTGATGTCACAGGAAAATATAGTGAGGTATCAGGGGATTTTTGGCCTGCTTAAGCTCCTTTGGAAAACGGATTTTGATGTTTTGATAGGAACTTCCCCGCCAATAACACAGCCTTTTTTTGCAATGCTCATGTGCAAACTGAAAGGAAAAAGATTTGTCCTCGATTCCAAGGATATCTTCACACAGACAGCCGCAAAACCAGGAACTGCTGGGAAAAAAATAATAAAGTTCCAAATTTATGCCCTGATGGAAATGATTGCCCACAGGAATTCCGACAAAATACTGGTTCTGGATTCGACCATTGGAAAGTGGCTCGAAAAAAGGTATTCCATCCCCGAAAGCAGGATTTTGGTCGCACCGAATGGGGTTGACACAAAAATTATCCGTTTGGATTTGGCTGAAGGCAAAAAAATACGCAAAAAATTGGGAATAGGCCTAAATTCTCGCGTGCTTATTTATCTGGGCGGCCTTGGGGATGAGAGTTACATTGATTTTCTTCAGGAAAGTGAAGCCATAATCAAAAAAAGTTCGGCAATTGTCCTTTTTGTAATTGCTTCTGATGAAACACAAATTGCCATGAATCGCATTGCCGAAATTGAATCTACGGTAAAACATCTCGGGCTAAAAGACAATTTCCGGATGGTTAAAAACGTTCCACACAAAGAGGTGTACCGTTACCTGTCTGCAGCGGACATCGGGATTGATTTCTGGGAAAATTTTGAATTATTTGCTGTTCCGGTTAAAATACTTGAATACATGGCCTGCGGGCTCCCTGTTGTCGTAAAAACCCCGAAAAACAACGAGAGCTTCCGGAAATTCTTTTTGGAAAATGATGCCGGATTCCAATCTGACAACTGGAAGGAGCTCGCGGAAAATCTGCACAGGATTTTGGAAAATTTCGCCCCATTCAAGCAAAAAGGAAAAAATAATGCGGCAATAATCAAAATCAAGTATACGCGTGATGCCTGCAATGAAGGAGTTTTAAGGGTATTAAAAGAATTTCGGTGACGGATTTTTTTGGCTGATATTTATGGGTAAAATTGGGCTTGTAACAGGTTGCGCTGGGTTTATTGGGTCACATTTATGCGAGAGGCTTTTGGCGGAAGGCTGGAAGGTACTGGGGCTTGATAATCTGTCCACCGGAAATATGGAGAATATCTCACAGTTCATTAAAAACCCGAATTTTGTCTTTTTTGAAGGGGATGTCACAAAACCCGAAGACCTGGAAAAAATTTCCACCAAAAATATTGACTGCATTTTCCACCATGCGGGAAAAAAAATGGTTTTCAGCGTAAAACAGCCGCGTGAAGACCTGCTGACCAACATATATGGGACATTAAATATGCTGAAATGGGCATCCGAACACAATGCCGGGAGATTTATTTTCGCTTCAACCATTGCGGTATACGGCAGCCCAAAGGAAGCGGAGAGCACGGAAGAATCTGAAATTGCCCCAACTAATCCATACGGGGTAAGCAAATATTCCTGCGAAGAATACTGCAGGCTCTGGCATCGGCAGTATAATATTCCGGCCATCATTTTCCGCTATGCAAGTGTTTATGGCCCGAGGCAGGCGGTTGATGTTGGGGTTGTCAATACTTTCATCCAAAAAATCAGGGCAGATGGGCCAATAACCGTTTATGGTGATGGCAACAGCACAAGGCCGTTCACTTTTGTTGCTGACGTTGTCGAAGCAAACCTTCTTGCGGCAAACACCAAGGACACTTCTGTGTTCGGGGAAACATTCAATGTTGCAATGGCCCAAAGTGTTTCAATAAGCCAGCTTATTGGCACCATATCCGGCAAAATGAAAAAGACGCCAAAGATAAACCATGAAAAAGAACGCAGCGGGGAAATGAAGCACATGGGTGCGAGCATTGAAAAAATAAAAAAGATGATGGGCTTTAAGCCCGGCATATCAATTCAGGAAGGCATATCAAGGACTGTGGATTATTATGAAAAAAAATAATTGCCGATTCTGCAAGAGCGCGGATTTGCATAAATTTTTGGAATTGGGCCCCCAGCCGCTTGCTGGAAATTTCCTCACTTCCGGGCAGCTTTCTGAAAAGGAGGATTATTTTCCGCTGGGTGTTTCTTTTTGCAAAAACTGCACGCTTGTGCAGGTTCTTGATGTCGTTCCAAAGGACAAGCTTTTTTCGCAGTATTTTTATGCCCCGCATTCCGTGCTTTCCCCGCATTTCACCGGCTATGCAAAAGAAATTGCGGAGGAATTCAAATTGAACGGGGAATCCCTTGTAATAGAAATAGGCTCCAACATCGGGATGATGCTAAGGCCGCTAAAAGAACTCGGAGTAAAGGCAATTGGGGTTGAGCCCGCAGAAAACATAGCCAAAATGGCAAATGATTTGGGGCTTGAAACCATGAATGATTTTTTCACCGAAAAAGTGGCGCGTGGCATTGCCAAAAAACACGGAAAAGCCGACATGGTTGTTGCGAACAATGTGTTCGCCCACATCGATGACCTTGATGAAATACTGCGTGGAATAAAGGCCCTTCTCAAGGATGGCGGGATTTTCATTTTCGAGAACCACTACCTTCTTGATACCGTTGAAAAGCTCCAATACGATGATGTCTACCATGAGCACCTGTGCTATTACTCACTGCACCCGCTAATCCCATATTTGTCAAAATACGGCCTGCAGGTGTTTGACGCAAAGCGCATCAAAACGCACGGCGGTTCGATTCGCGTTTACTGTGGCAATTCAAAAAGGCAGGTAAAACCTTCAGTGCAAGAGCTGTTGAAAGAAGAAAAGGAACACGGGCTTGATAAGCTTGAAACATTCATAGAATTTGGGGATAAGGTCAGGAATCGCAAGGAAGAATTGGCAAAACTTTTGCACTCGTTAAAATCTGGGGGCAAGACAATTGTAGGGTATGGGGCGCCTGCCCGCGGCAATACACTTCTGAACTACTGCAGAATAGGGCCTGAGATTTTAGATTATATTGTGGATGATTCCCCATTGAGGCAAAATAAGTTCACCCCTGGGACACATATACCAATCATACCGGTGGAAAGGTTCCGGAAAGAAAATCCTGATTATGCGCTTCTTTTGGCCTATGGCGGATACACAGAAACCATACTGAAAAAAGAGGCCGATTTCCTGAAAAACGGCGGAAAATTCATTGTCCCTTTGCCCGAAGTTAAAATAATCGGCAATCAATAAAACTGATTTTCCGGAAAATTTCGCATTGCCAAGCGGCAAATGGAAATTTGGAGAACGCCATTAGGTTGTTTTCAGGCAATTTGAGTAAAGGTCAATTACAGGGTTGTGGTGCCAAAAATTTGCCGGCTCTGCGCGCCAGGATTTTATGAGGGGGCAGCTTCTGATTGCGTCGTATTTTTCAATCACGGCCTTGTCGCAAAAATACTTGGTTTTATCCGATGCAAGGCTTGAGAGAACGAGGTAATCGGCACTGTAAAAATTTATATCGGCCATATAATATCCCTTGACCAGGTAATAGCCGCCCCCCGTTTGCGGATCTTTGCCCGTGTATCCGAAAGTGTAGTAAAACTGGCTGTTTAAGGTCGGGCCGAATATTTCAGTTGCTATAACTTTGTCTGTGGAAATATTTTCATTTATCCATTCGGCTGAAACAAAGCGCGGATCCTTGTTTGACACGAGGTCATATGTCATTTGGGCCGTGGGAATCAGCAGCAAACCCAAAAGAATAATGAAGGCGGCCTTTGGCAAGATTGATTTGAATCTTCCGGCCAGGTATTCATAAATTTTTATTATGGTTATTGCCGCCAATATTGCAATTAGCGGATAAATCGCAATGGAATATCTGGTTCCCCTGGCAGATATTAAAAAGAGGAAAAATAAAAACAGGAAGCATGAAACTCCCAATACAGTGTAATCTGCCCTCTTCTTTTTCCAAAAGTAAATAAACCCGATGGCCGCAAATAAAAGCGGGATGCCAAGGCCGCCCAATATGCTGGAAAATTGGCTCCCTTCCCAAAAAGGGATGCACAATGTGGAATCCCTTCCATTTACTACACTGAGCACATGTGAAATATCACTAATGCCCTGCGTAAAGTTCAGCAAAAGCAAAAAATTTAGGGCAATGCCAAAAATGATTACTTTTTGCAGGTAAGGCAATATTAAATTTTGCTGTTTTAGCAAATAAAAGCCTGCAATTATTATCGGGACTATGAAAACCCCGTAATAATTCAGGCTGAATGCAAGTGCGCTAAAAAATGCAATCCACAAAGTTTTTTGATTTTTTGTGATAAGGTAATACAGTGCCAGTAAAAGGAACAGGGCGATAAAAACATCCGCTTTTACCAGTGTAGAAGATGCCAAAAAACCCGGGGATATGGCCAAAAGGAAGGAGGCCAAAAGCCCGACAGAGGAACTGTTTGAAATTTTTTTGGCGAATATAAAAACAATAATTAAAATCAGCATTGAGGCAAGAATGGTTAAGCCTCTTGAAATCATGAAAAAATTGCCGGTATTCGAGTGGTAAAAATCCGCAAAATCCTGCAAACTTTCAACTTCGCCGCCTGCCTTAAGTGCCAGGAAATACGAGCCATACATCGTGAGGTGTGTATAAAACCAAAGCGGCGGATAAATGGAATTTACGGGCAATAAATGATTTTCACCCATGCGCATGGTGTTTGTTACCACGAACTGCTCGTCTGGGTGAAGGTAATAGGGCAGCCCCCAGGAAATCAGTGAAAGGCACAGCGCCAGGCTTGCAAGAACAAGCAATGCCAACAGGAAGACTGTTGTGCGATTTTCTTTGCGGATTTGATCAAACATTGGTTCACCATTTTTATCGCATATTCATGTCTGCAATGGCTTGCATGTGGCCATTTTCAGTATAAATGAGTAATACTTTAAAAAATAAGGCGCAGGCCAAATCCGCATATGTTTCAATTCCGGAAAATCCTTCAATGCCTCTCAGCCGCCCCATTTGTAAATTTTTATGCTGTTTGGGTTTTCTGTTTCAAAGACAAGCTCAAGATTGCCGGAATTATTTTTAATGAAATCCTCCATGTATTGCCTCTCCCAGTTTGTGTTGTTCTGCCGCTGGCTTGTATTCAAAGAACGGTTGGCGTAGCTTAGGTCCATAAAATATGTATCGCCTGCGAACCTTTCATTTAGGCGAATGCCCTTCCCTTGAAGGCCCAAATCATATTCCGGGACAATATTTAGGTATCTTGTCCTCTCAAGGCTTGGTGTAATGGAATAAATGCAGTTGTCAGAGCTTCCAATGAGCAGCGCACCCTGCGGGATATTGGACTTTATCTGGCTGAATGATTCAAATCTGGAGTCGGTAAAATTTGCGTGAAATGAGGAGGCAAAAACTGCGCCTATTGTTGCAATTAAGAGCAATGAAACAAACAAAATATTTTTCCTGACCTTGGCCATTTCGGCAATTTTTTCCAGCAATTCAGAGTAAGGAATCAAAAGCAATCCGATAAAGGGCACCAAGTAACGCAACCTTGCGGTAAAAAGGGTGTCAATTGTGAGCGGAAACGCGGTAATATCGGTGAACCTGGAAGTTAGCCAAAGATATGCAATGGAAAGCAGGATAAATTGCGGCAAATATTTTTTTTTGGATGAGAATAAAGGGGACGCGAGCAAACCCGGAATCAATACCGCAAGTATTCCAATGTAGGCCAGCAAAGTTATGGGGTTGATTTTTACAAGGGATGAAGCAATTGATAAGCCAGGGCCATAACCGGCATTTAACGGGCCCGAATATGCGATGGAATTAAACAAAAGTATGAGCAAAACAACGGGGATGAAGCCCAGAAGCATTTCGAAGAGCTTTTTCCGCTCATGCAGCAGCAACGGCAAGGCGAATGCGGCAAAACCAACCGCCGCATCATAGCGCACAAGTGCCGCAAGGCCCAAAAAAAATCCTGCCACCACATTGCCATGCATTGATTGTTTCATGTAAAAGTAGAACGCCGCTAAAAAAGTGGTGAGGACAAGGAGTTCGCTATTGAGCGTCCTGCTTGCCCATAACATTGCGGGAAAAAAAATGTAAAGCACGGAAAACCTCGCGTCAATGCCAAGTTTTTTCAGAATCAGGAAAAATAAAACCGTATTTATAATATGTATAATAAGCCCTGAGAGCATTACGGCATCGAGGCCAAAAAATGTGAATGGAATGATAAAAATTGATTTTCCTATAAATTGCGTTCCGACATAGCCCTCGCCTGTGAAAAGATTTGACCTGCAGGCCAGTTCCGGGTCTTGCTCGCCGATAGAACCGCCGCGCAAAAGCAGCGCATTTTTGAGGAATGTGTGCTCGTCAATCGAGGTGTAAATATGCGGGAAAAAAATGAGAAAAATGGCGGCAAAAATAAGCAGGCAAATGGCCACAAAATTGTTTTCTGACAAAAAATCCATAACAAACACCGCATGGGGAACTTGCCATATAATTGGATTTGCCCGGGCTTATAAAGAATTTGGTATGAAAAAAATGCCGGTTCAGGGAAAAAGGCCGTTATAGAGCCCGATTGTTCTTTCACAAATGCCTTTCCAGGAGTATTTTTGCCCCAGTTTTTTCGAATCAAGCGCCATGCCCTGCAGAAGGCCTTTTGTCAAAAAAATCTGGTTCAATTTTGATGCGATTTCAGTTATATTGCCAGCCTTGAAAATCATGCCCTTATTGAGAACAAGTTCTGGCAGCCCCCCGGCATCTGAGGCCAATATTGGCTTGGAAAAAGATAGTGCGGTGCTGCCAACTGCGCTCTGTGCAGAGAATTCCCTGTAAGGAAGGACGACTAAATCGGCGGCACTGAAATAAAATTTTATTTGGGAGGATGGGATGTGCTCTAATACAAGCTTCTTGTTTTCTATGCCGCCAAGATTTTTGGGCAAGGAGCGTTCATATTCGCTTTCCCAGGGTTTTCCGGCAACCAATAGGAACAAATTGCCCACAGTCTTGCGGGAAATCTTAAATGCCTCAACCAAATCCTCAAGACCCTTGTATTTTCGGATTATGCCAAAAAACAGCACGACCTTAGCCTTTGGCGGGATGCCAAGTTTTTTCCTCGCGCCACTTTTTGAAATGCCTTTCCCATGATAGAGTCCAAAAACCCCCATCGGAATTACACTTATCCGGGATTCGTTGATATTGAAATTTTTTTGCAGCTGTGCCTTGTTTTGCCCCGAATGCACGATGAATTTGTCAGGAAGCAAAAAAATCAGCGATGAAAAAAACCTGTCGATTAATCCGGACTCGTGCCCGAGAACGTTATGAATTGTGCAGACAATTTTCTTGCCTCGGAATTTTGAAATAAGCGCAATGGCAAAAATAGGGAAGAAAAGGTAAAAAGTCCACCATTGGAAATGGAACACATCGCCTTTGCTTTCAAGCCCTGCCTTAAGCCAACCAACTGGGTTATACCATGAGAGGACCGGTTTTACACTTAAGCCTTCCGGCAAATGCCTTGCCAAATCAAGGGTGTTTTCTTTTGCTGCGCCTCCGGGGTAGAGGAATTCTGGGTAGATTTCCTTAAAGGTTAAAAACTCCACCCCCGTTTTTTTTGCCAGGGAACTTGCAAGTTCAAAGCAGTAATCACTGATGCCTCCGCTTGTCGGCGGAAAAGGCCCCAGCATAGTAATTTTTTCTAAAGCCACAGGTTAATTGTATGGGAAAACCTTATTTAATTGATTTTTGCAATGCCAAATTGTGTTGGCAAAAATAAAAAAGTAAACCCGAATTCATGCCTTGGATGCCTTTATCTGCACAACTTCCCCTCTCCGCATTGCGGCAAATAGGCAGCCTAGGGCTGCAAAGATTGGGAAAAGAAGCGGCACGGACAAAATAATTACCGCAAACTGGATGAAATATTTTGCATCTTTTCTCAGAGGTTTCTTCTTCAGCATACTGTAAAGAAGATTGAATTCAAAACCCAGGAAATTGTAAAATGACTGCATCAGGCCAAAAGGAGCGTATTCGAATGAAAACTGTGAAATTTCCTTTACTTTAAAGCCGTTTTTCCCAAGCAGCAATGAGAGGCTTGCAGGGGAAAAATGGTAAATGTGCCTTGGCACATCAAGGTGAAACCAGTTGCCTGAAAAAACGGCAAATCCTGCGCTTTCAATGTTTGGAACGGATATGAATAGAACGCCGTCTTTCTTGAGCAGCCTGGCAGAATAACGTATGATATCCGTTGGGTCCTGCACATGCTCAAGCACTTGCCAAAACGTAATAAGGTCGAATGAAGATGCCTTGAAGCCGGCCTTTTTCAGGTCGCAGTATTTTATTTCAATGCCCTTAGAGGCGAGCCTGCGTGTGAATTCTTTGGATGATTCGGAAACTTCCGTTCCATGGCAATTCCAGCCAAGGCTTTTCATGCCTTCTAAAAATGTTCCGGCGCCGCATCCCACATCAAGAACACGCCCCGGCCTTTCACGGCTGAAAAGATTTTTCCTCAGGTCGCTTATCATGCTGAAAATCATGGAAGGCTTCTGGTAATATTGCCCGGAGTAATACTTTTCCATCATTTTGGCGCTTGGGATTGGGCTGATAAAAATTATTCCGCATTGCGCGCATTTATGCAGCTGCACTTCCCTGTCGCGGAATTCAAAATCGCGGACTTTCATGAAAAATCCGGCATCATGCGCGCTGCAGATGTGGCATTTCAAGTCGGGCACCGGCCTATGACCTCAGAAGTATTCCAATCATCTGGAACCCGTTTATGAGGCCTTTGACAACATCCTGGCCAACGCCTTTGCTTTGGCCTATCCTTTTGCGGAAAGCTATTGGGCATTCTATGACCTTTAGGCCCTCTTCGAGCGCCACCATTATCATATGCGGAGAAAAATGGTTTCCGGTTACTTTGAGTTTCCCGATTATCTTTGCAAGGGCCTGCGGCCTTATTAGCCTATAAGTGCACCCAACGTCAGTTAGGCGGAGCTGGCCCCAGTAGCGCATCTGTATAAGCTTTGCAATGAAGACATTTCCGAGCTTGATAAACGGGGTGACCTGTGAGTCTGAAGACACTATTTCCAGCGTGGTGCGTGTGCCAACAACCATGTCAACATTCTCAATGTACGCAAGAAGCTTTTTGAGGTCTGATGCAAAATAGGTCATGTCGCCTTCCACAAGGCAGACAAGATTGCCTGACTTGCTGCACTCCTTGAGCGCGCGGATGCATGAAGCGCCATATCCCTGCACTTTTTCCGGAACAACCCTTGCACCGGCCTTTTTTGCAACCTCGGCGGTCGCATCAGTGCAATTGTTGTCAACCACTATGATTTCGGAAACTTCTTTGAGGGCTGTGAATTCAGAAACGGCTTTGCCAATCGAAAGCTCATCGTTGTAGGCGGTCATGCCAACACTTACTTTGGGTTTTTCGACAACATTTACCATTACAGACCGCCTCTTTGGGGAAAGTGAGGAATATGCAAATCCGGCCAGGGCACCTGCAATTGAGATTAGCAGAACTGCATTGGCGAACTCAAAGAGGAAAAAAACGGGCGAGACTGTGCCAAAAAATTTTCCATAAAGCCAGCCAAGGGTGGATATGAAATAAATAGATGCCCCAAAAAGGAAAATGAGAAAAGAGAAAACCAGAAGACGCCCCATTAGCAATACCTACTTAAGTCAATATAGTTAAGTTTAAAAAAATGGCTGGATACACTAGGCTCAAGCGGGGGGCATTTTTTTATGCTTATAGCCACAGATTAATTTAAGGCAGGCATCTGCATCCCAATTAAGGACACCTTTGTTATGATGTTTTCCAAAGTCGAAAAATGCAGGATTTGCGGCTCTTCGGAGCTCACAAAATACCTTGACCTTGGGATAATGCCTCTTGCCAACTCGTATGTTGACCCCAAGTCAAATGAAAAGGAGAATGCTTTCCCGCTTGAGGTCGTGCTTTGCTCAAATTGCTCGCTTTCCATGCTTAGCATAATTGTCAGTCCCGAAGCAATGTTTTCCAATTATGTCTACCACTCCTCAATTTCAAGGACGTTTCAGAATCACTGCCTTGAAATGGCAATCGGGGTCAAAGAGCGCCTTGGCGGAAAAGACGGCCTTTTTGTGCTAGACATCGCAAGCAATGATGGCTGCCTTCTGCGGGAGTTCAGGAAAAAAGGATTTAAAGTGCTCGGAGTTGACCCGGCAAAGAACCTCGCGGAAAAGGCCAATAAGGAAGGAATTGCAACAATTCCGGAGTTCTGGCAGGAAAGCGTAGCGCTTGAAATCATCAAGAAGCATGGCAAAGCGGATGCAATCACCGCAACCAACGTATTCGCGCATGTCGATGATGTGCACGGTTTTTTGGGGAATGTGTTGCTTGCGCTTTCTGATGAGGGCGTCCTGATTATTGAGGCGCCATATGCCCTCAACCTGATAAAACACTCCGAATTTGACACCATCTACCATGAGCATCTTTCATATTTTCTTGTAAAGCCCCTGAAAATGCTCTTTGAAATGAATGGCATGGAATTGCGGGATGTTGAAGAGTACAACATACACGGCGGGAGCATAAGGCTTTTTGCCACAAAAAAAGGCAACACCTCTTTTGCAGCAAATCCCGAAAATATAAAGGCATTCCTAGAGCTTGAGAGCCGGGAAAAACTTTATTCCGCGGGGGCGTATTTTGAATTTGCAAGCAAGCTGCTTGACATAAAAATTGAGCTCCTGAGCCTTCTTTCAAGGCTGCACAAGGAAGGAAAAATGGTGGCCGGATATGGCGCTTCGGCAAAGGGGAACACGATGCTGAATTACTGCGGAATCAGCTCGGATTTTGTTGAGTTCATAGTTGATGAGACCCCTGAAAAGCAGAATATGCTCTATGCGGGAAATCACATCCCGATTTACCCGGCGAGCGAGCTTGAAAAAAGAAAACCGGAGTATATACTCATTCTTGCATGGAATTTTGCCAAGGAAATAATTGAAAAGACGGCAAAACATCAGGAGCGCTCTGGCAAGTACATTGTCCCGATACCAAAAATGAGGGTATTGTCAGGGGCTGAGGAATTATGAGCAAAATATTGGTTGTGGGGGCAAGCGGATTCATAGGTTTTCCCCTCTATAATCTTCTCAGGAAAAAAAATGAGGTGACAGGGACTTATACTTCAAACCAAAAAAAAGGGCTGGCCAAGCTTGATATTACAAAAAAAAATGAAGTCCGGAATTTTCTAAGGGCGGATGATCCGGAAATAGTGATTCATCTTGCGGCTGAAACAGACGTTGATTTGTGCGAGAGGGAAAAAGGGCACGCATACGGCGTGAACACCCTTGGAGCCAAAAATATTGCCAAAGCCTGTGAAGAAAGGAGGCTCATTTATTTTTCAACGGATTTTGTTTTTGACGGGGAAAAGGGGAATTATGGCGAGGCTGACAAGGCGAGCCCGATAAATTATTATGGGAAGACAAAGCTTGATGGCGAAACATATGCCAAGAAGGTAAAAAATCATCTTGTGGTCAGGACATCGACCCCTTATAGTTTTGCGCAGCGGTCAAAAAAATTCATGAATTATGCCTATGAGAAACTCAAAAATGGGGAACGCATCAGGGCTTTTGGCGATCTTGTGAGATCCCCGACCCTAATCGAAAACCTCAATGAGAATGTTGCCCTTCTGCTCAAAAAAAATGAATCCGGGATATTGCATTTGTCCGGGTCTGAGCAATTGTCAATGTACGAGGCGGCTAAAGAAATTGCCGAAGTATTTGGCTTTGACAAGGATCTCATTGAGGAAACTGACAGCAAAAATTCAAAATTGGATGCAAAAAGGCCGCTGAATACCGGCCTTGATATAACACTTGCGAAACAAATGGGCCTTAAGATGTCGGGGTTTAGGGAAGGGCTTTTATGGAACAAGAAAATTTTTGAACAGGGGCACTGAATTCACTTTTCGGATTCCCAGTTGAAGCCGATGCGCTTGTCGTCAAAATCCATGCGCCATTCATCCGGTTTTTTGCGGTTATATTCCCTGTCCATGATGTATAGCATTAGCATCGGGCCTTTCCCGAGCGCTTTGTAACCATGTGCCACCTTTTTGGGTATTACAATCAGCTTCGGATCCGTCTCGTCCATGACAAAGGACATTGTAAGGCCGGCTGTGGCGGAGTTTTTCCTAAGGTCATAGAGCACAACAAGTGCCCTGCCCGAAACCAGGTGCCAAATGTCGAACTGGCTGTTGTGCCAGTGAAATGCCTTTATTATTCCGGGATTTGTGAGAGAGAGTGATACTTGGCGCGCTGAAACGTTTATTGCACTTTTCTTGTAAACTTCCCTGAAAAATCCGCGCTCATCATCATGGCTTTTGATGCCGATTATCTGCACGCCTTCAATGGTTTTGGGCATTGGCATAACCAGATGAGGGCACTTTAGATAATTTAAAATGATTCCCGCGCCAAAACTGTTATTAAGCCTTTAATCCCATTTCTTTGAGTGGCTTTTGGTGGACCGTGTTTTTCTTTTTAAGGCGGCTGTCAGTGCGGCCATCATTCTTATTGTAGTCCAATTTATAGACTTGCAAAAAACTCTCCAAATAATATTGGGCTCAAGGCTGGAATTCCTCCTTCTTTCTGCCATTCTTTTTGCGGCACAGATAGCAATAAGCGCATACAAAGTATGGATTTTGGTTAAATTCAAGGAAAAAAAAATAGGCTTTAGGCGCATGCTTTATTACTATTGCGTGGGGTGGGCGGCCGGCCTTGTATCGGTCGGAAAGATAGGGGAATTCTCCGCCTCATACTTTTTGAAAAAAGACGGCATGCCATACAGCAGGTCGCTTGCAATAATATTGGTCGACAAAATAACTACCCTGCTCGCGTTCACGGCCATTGCAATAGCTGGAACATTCTTGTTCTTTGGCCTTTCAAATGTTCCGCTGGCCGCATTCTCGGCCATTCTTTTAGCGGGGCTCGCGGCCTTTGCCGTGATTCTTGTGAAAGTCAATCCCTCCGAACTGCCTTTTGTGAAAGCGATTCCTAAACTGAATGATTTTGCCTCAAAGCACAGCAATAATTTCAATATATTCCGTGAAACTTTCATTGATTTCTTTTCTTCCGGAAAAAAGCTGCTGGCAGAAAACATGGCCCTTACTATCGTTAGGGTTGGCATAATGGCCCTTAATTCTATATTCCTGTTTATGGCAATCAACAGCAACATAGACTTTTTTTTTATGGTGTTCATAATAGCCGTGACGGCAATCATCGCGCTCATGCCGATAACAATTTCAGGCCTTGGGATTGTTGAGATAAGCTTCATATACCTCGCATCACTTGTGGGGATTGGCGCTGAAACCGCGCTTGCGACACAGGCGCTGACACTTGCGATAAATTATTTTGCAGGAGTTTTGATTGCATTTATATGGGTTGGGAAAATCGACAGGCAGGAGATTAAGCCGGATTTTTACAAATCATGACAATGGCATCTTTTCTAAGGCCCGCCTTCGCGTCAAATTCCACAACGCCCCTATAGAAAGGGAGCGCCCTTAATGCCCTGAGAAGCCATTTTGGAAACCTGAATTTGTCCGAGAGGAATTTTGCAAATGTCGTGAGCGTGCCGCCGGCATATATTGTTTTTTCAACTACAAAGCCGCAATCGAAGATTTTTTTCCGGAGCTCATCCTCGCTGTACCTGTGCACCGACGCCTTGATGTAGCGCATCTTGGAAATCGGGGTGCCTAGAATGAGCCTGCCTCCGGGCATTAACAGGGAGCGGATTTTTCGCAACGCGCCCGTGTCATCCTGAATCTGGTCAAGAACGTTCACAATAAGGGCTGAATTGAATTTTCTATCTGTGCTAAACCCTATTATATCCGCGGCATGGAATTGGGCCTTTCCTGAATACTTGTCAAGGCAATAGTCAATTGCAGGCTTTGAAATATCAATTGCAGTGACCCTGTTTTTCGATTCAATCAGGATGCTTGTAAAATAGCCATAACCGCACCCGACTTCGAGCACATCCTCATTGCGCGGGAGGTATTGTTTTATGACTGAAGTGCTTTCAATGACCCCGGTTGCAAGTTCGGAGTCTGACCTTCGATTTTCATCATTAACTGCGACATCTGCCATAATGGTTCAGCCATTTTTAAGAGGAACTTTTTCCAGGATAACACGGATGCCAGAAGCATAAAACAGCCGCTCCCAGAATTTTGGGTGCAAATTTGCAAAAAAATTCAGGATGGTGAATGGAAAAACCCGCCCCTCAACAATAAGCCGATTTGAAATTGCCCTAAGGTCCTGGACAGGGTCGTGCGGCTCGGGAAAGCTGTCAAATGTGCTCCAGGAGAAGAAAAAAGTGTGGGTAATCTTGTAGGCCGAAGGGGACTTGAAGTGCGGCACCCAAATTTCCGCCGTTCCATGCGGCTTTAGGACACGGGAAACCTGCTTGAAAAAAAAGTCCAGCGAATCCATGTGCTCAAGGCCGTCTTTTATGAACAGGTAATCCACACTTGAGTCCTGCACAAATTTCCACGGCTTGTTGAGGTCGGCTGTGATGTCCTGCGGCCCGCCTTTGAGGTTATCGACGTTCAAGAAGCCCTTTTTGTAATCAAAACCACAGCATAGATGCAACTTTGTCATGTAATACCCCGTGTGCGCAGCCAGAATTATTTATTGAGCCATAATACATTTATTAAAGTGCCTTGCCTTTCAGGTACCGCCAAAAAATGTGAGAATGGGCCACACTGAACTGAGCTTGAGGCAGAGCAGTTCGACTGAATCGGAATTCCCAACTCCTATTCTTCCGGTGCGCCAAGGATCCCGTTTTTCGCCAAAGGGATTGATTGCGGTGAATGCCTGCCCGTATCCTGCGGAGCGAACCATTTTTCGCGATTCTTCAGAAAAATCTTTTGCGGTGCCGAATGGATAAGCAAAAAAAGCGCATTCTTTGCCTGAAATACTTTCAATTGCACTCTTTGAAGCTGTGATTTCGGACTTTGCAGACTCGACTGCTGAAAAAGCCAGGTTTGGGTGGGTTACTGTGTGCGAGCCAAGCTCTATAAGGGGCAGCATTGTACGGAGCTCTTTTTTTGTGCAAACCATTGCGTCGCTTAGCTGATTTTCCCCGATTCCAAGAATTGAAATTATTTGCCTTGCGGCCCTGTCACGTTCAGACGGGGGCTGTACTGCAAGTTTTTTTGAAATGATTTGCCATGCGTCCAGGGCGGCACTCGCGCTGCCTAAGATTATGCTTTTTGAGTCCCACGGAAGATTGAGTTTTTTTATTTTGGTTTTTTGCAGCGCAATCCTTACGGCTTCAAGATAAAAAAATTGTCCTAGGTATCCGGTCGGGACAAAAATTGCCGCCGGCACACCGTATTTTTTCAGGATTGGGTAAATTTGCAGGTAGTTATTCCGGTATCCGTCGTCAAATGTTATGGAAACAGAGGCGCCATCGGCCGCATTAGCATCCGCAAGAGGGAGCAGTGCATAATGTTTTTTCAGGAATTCAAGGTGGGCATTGAAAATTTCCGGGCGCGGGTTATGGTATAGCAGGGTAAGTTTTGCGCCCCTTCTTTTTTGGAGCAGAAATTGGGAAATCCCAGCGGCAAAAAAAAGCTTGGCAATCACTTCCGAAAATGATTTGACGGCAGATAGCCTCATTTTTCCACCAGCATTGAATATATTTTGGCGTAATCGGACATCATTTTCGAAACAGTAAAATTCTTTGACTTGATTATGGCATTTTCCCTTATTTTTTGGAGCCCGTTGCCCATTGCGAGAGCAGCCCTGAGCTTTTTTGCCAAATCAGCTGGGTCTTTTGGCCTGCAGAGAAAACCATTTTTCCCATCGTCAATCTGGTCCCGAATGCCCGGGATATCAGAGCCGATTACAGCACAGCCGCATGACATTGCCTCCGCAATTGTGAGCCCAAAGCCCTCGCTCCATGAAGGGAGCACGCTTAGAGTTGCACTGGAATAAAATTCCGGAAGCTTTTCTCTTGGAACTTTTGGGAAAATTTTGACATTGCCCTCGACGCCCATTGCAACTGCCTTTTGCGGAATTTTTTCCCCCGCAGGCCCTTCCCCTACAAACCAAAGCTGCAGGCGCTTGTCTTTTAGATGCGCGAAAGCTTCAAGTAGGTCCATTACACCCTTGCGCTCTTCGAGGCGCCCGACATACAATATTGCCTTATTCGCCCCTGGTTTTCCGGATGGCTTGAACAATTTTTGGTCGATGCCGATATATACGACTCTTAGGTCACATTTGTAATCCGAATTTATTTCATCCACAATGCCACGTGATATTGCCGTTCGAAAGCTCGAGTTCCGCAAGGAGAGTTTTTCGAGGAACTTCATGAACATGAATTTTATTGACGGGAATTTTCTATTAAGGTAAAAATAGGTGTTATTTAGGGTGTATACTGCAGGCTTTGATGCCCTTCTGAGGAGCTGGACACCGCCTGAACTTCCCATGAAATGCACTAGGTCAAGCGAATATTTTTGTATCATTTTCTCGCAAACAAGCGCACATTGCAATGAAAAAATAAGCTGGCCAAACTGCCCACTAAGAATCCTTTTTACAGTTATGTGCCCAGGAAGGCGGGTTTCACTTGGCGAAAATACCATTGGCTCGAAATTGCGGTCTTCAAGCATTGCCCTGTAAAGTTCAGAGGCGTGAATCCCTATGCCTCCTGCTATTGGCTCAAAATCCCAGGTAAATATACCGACTTTTAGCTTTGCCATCTCAACACTTGACCATGTGGTAAGAAGTATTTTAAAGAAAATCGGGGCAGGAATGCTGTATATGCCAAAAAAAGTCATCATAGCAGGGTTTGGCGATGCCGGCAAACTGGTTTTCAGCGAAATTGGCAAGGACAACAGAAAAGAGTACGTGGTATTGTGCTTTCTGGATGATGACCCGGCAAAGCTTGGCCAGGAGCACTTTGGGGCAAAAGTGCTTGGAAGGATTTCGGATGCGCCAAGATTGGCAAAAGAGCTCGGCGCTGGCGAAATAATAATTGCAATTCCTTCGGCAAAGGGCAGCGATATCAGGCGCATCATTGGCGAGTGCACAGTGAACGGCGTTAGCCTCAAGATATTGCCGAGCCTTTTTGAAATAATACGGGGAAATGTCGAAATCAACAAAATCAGGCCTGTTAAGGCAGATGATTTGCTTGGCAGGAAAACCGCGGAATTCGACATCATGGAAGTTGAGGGGATTTTCCGCGGAAAAAGGGTCCTTGTGACCGGAGGCGCGGGGTCGATTGGAACAGAGCTTGCAAAAAAACTTGTGCAGACAAATCCTGCGGAATTATTCCTGCTTGACATTGATGAAAATGGCCTGTATTTTAATTTGGTGGACCTGCGGCGGGACAATGCGAATGTGAAAGTTGAGGTAGTGGTTGCCAATATCCGTGAGCGGGAAAAGGTTTTCAGGATTTTTAATAGGCTAAAGCCGCAGATAGTTTTCCACGCGGCCGCATCAAAACAGGTCCCTATAGTTGAGCAGAATGTGGCCGAAGGCGTGAAAAATAACATCCTTGGGACAAAAAACGTGGTGGATGCGGCAATTGAAAATTCCGCTGAAAGGTTTGTTTTTATTTCCACGGACAAGGCAGTGAGCCCCTCTAGCATTATGGGCTCGACTAAGAGGGTTGCGGAGTGGATTTGCCAGAACGCGCAGCCGGATTCAAAGGGCACAAAAATATTCATTGCAAGGTTTGGCAACGTGTTCGGGAGCAAGGGAAGTGTGATTCCGCTTTTTATGAAGCAAATAGAGGAAAGGCGGGAAATAACAATCACCGACAAAAAAATGACAAGGTATTTCATGTCAATTGAAGAGGCAGTGGCATTGCTGCTGCGTGTGTGCTCCTTTCAAAGAGGCGGCACTTATTTTTTTGACATGGGTGAGCAGATAAGGATTTATGATGTCGGGGTTGAACTCATTAAAATGCAGGGACTAAAGCCGGGAGTTGATGTGAAAATACTCGAGACCGGCCTTCGGCCAGGGGAAAAAATATCGGAACGGCTTATAACCGAAAACGAAAGCAAAAGTGGCACAAGTGTTGAAAACATCATGGAAGTAATTGCCGGCACAAATAGCTGGCAGGAAGTCAAGCTGGAGTGCAACAAAATAATTGAAAGGCTTGAATTGGAAGGGGAACACGTAATCGCAAAGGAAATCAGGGAACTGGCGGCACCGATTTACAGGAAAACAAATGCAATTTAAGAAAATGCGGAAAAAATGCGGGCTTAGAAAATTCTTATCCAAGAGTTCCAATTTTCAATTCACCAGGTAGTCTGTTTCTGTGAGATAAACTTCATTCCCCGTTGCTTCCTTTATCTTATCGACAAATTCGCCTGTCTTGGCCTTGTCTTTGAGCGTTACGAGGAAAACCGACCAGTTAAATCCTTTCTTGCCGGTTGATTCCGTGCTCAAAAACTGGTAATTTGATAGGTAGGATGCAAAGACCTTGGACAATGTGCCCTCAATGGAAGTTTTGCTCGGCAGCATGACCTTGAGGAGCTCCTCTTTTTTCGTAGAGCCGCCAAAGTTCATCCAATGCATTGCAATAATGAGAAGGCACACAAAGGCGGTCATTATTACTGCAAGAATGTAGAAACGGGTTCCAACTGCCATGCCAACAACCATCATTAGGAAAATGAATCCGACATCCCGCGAATCCTTAACCGCGTTCCTGAACCTGATTATTGAAAGTGCGCCAAGAAGGGTAAATGCCCTTGCGATATTGGTCCCTATTATCAGCATCACCATGGAGACGACAACGCCGAAAACCACGATAATCTGCACAAAACTCTTTGAGTAAGAGGTGCTGCTGTGTGTCAGCCTATATGTGCGCGCAATAACAAGGCAAAGGGCGGTTGTGAGCAAAAGTATCAGGAAAATATCCGAAATGCCGAACACGTTTTCAGTTGCGCCAAGGGCAGAAATAGGGTCATCGAACCAGGCCATGTTGAAATAGCATTGGCAAATGTTAATAAATATACGCAGGAAACTGGCTTAGCAAAGTCACGGGTTATGCGACAAGGCAAGCGGTTTGCATCATTAATGCATGAACCACATTAGAAATCTTTTTCAGGCAGTGAATTGTTCATAGCTTCGCAATATTTTGAAACCGTTGTCAGCCGGAGGTCAAAAATCCTGATCATGTTCATTGCCCAGACCGGCATGAATTTCTTGTATTTGACCTCAAGCACAACCAGGTTTGGGGGTATCGCATATCTGCTTGTCTGCGGATCAGGATTCCTGAGGTCAACTGTCCTGTAGCCGACATTCAGGTCAAAAGTCAGCCTTGTATTATGGCTTGCGGAGTCATAAAACGCCTGCCTTTCATATGCAACCATTATTTTGGGCTGGAGGCCGAACTTATGCCGAAGATAAAGCACATCATCAATCGCAGTTTTTTCTTTCAC
>DATDXA010000033.1:0-4387 GCA_035289485.1 archaeon
CGCCTGCCGATACAAGTGTGTATTCCATAACAGTCGGTGAAGAGCAGCCGGGCTTTCGGTTCTGGGGCAACAAATACAGCGCCCTGATAATTCTCCCGTTCATTGCAATACCGTTACTATTTTACCGCATGCTGCGAAAGAAAGATGACCTGGTTTCCCCAATACTTCTCTTTTGGATACTTCTCACAATGGTCATGGCCTACACCAAGCTCAAGTTCACTTTCTATTTTGGAATACCAGTAGCAATTTCTGCAGGGATTGTCCTGAATGAATTTCTTGAGTTTATGGGGCCAAAGCACAGTTTTGAAAAGAAAACAATCGCTTTCAGCCTGGGTTTTATGTTTCTTATAGGGATAGCTGCGGGCATGTTTTTTGTCCCGCAGAACGTTCCGCATATAGAGGACACATCAACCGGGTGGAAGGAGGCCGTATACTGGATAGAGGCCAACACACCAAAGGATGCCAAAATGTTCAATTGGTGGGATGAGGGGCATTGGATTTCATTCATCGGTGAAAGAAATGTGCTGACTGACAATAGGAACATGTCCTTGCCTTCAAATGCCGGGGTTGCAAAGTTTCTCCTCGCAAATTCGGAGGAAGAATCCACCGCAATCGTGAAAAAGTACGGCTCGGATTATGCAATAGTGAGCGAAGACCTTGTCGGGAAAATGAACTCCCTTGGCTTATATGCATTTGGCACAAGCGACCCAAGGATTGACGATTATTTTTCGCAGCAAATCAAATGTTCCAAATCAACCGACCAGCTTTCAAAGCAAATCACCTACCGTTGCGGCAACAATGCCCTCTCCGAGGTCCAGTTCTTGGCCCTTCCGGGCAAATGGGTCGCCGAGCCAAATCAGGTAATAGATCAGACACAGAGGGCGTTTGTTTACAGGGGACCGTCCAACGACTCAATATTCATAATGAACAAGGCCGCCAATGACGCCTTCGTCACGAAAATATTCTTTGACTCAGACAACATCAAGAATTTCGACCTCGTATATTCAAACAAGCAGATAAGAATCTTAAGGGTAAAGTAAATCGGGGTGTCCCATCTTGCAGCTAGCTTTGTCCATGGCAACCATTTTTTTGGCATCATTCATTCTCACATACCTGGTTTTGCCCTCGCTCATAAAAAAAATGTCGGCGCGCGGCCTCACAGGCAGGGACATGAACAAGCTTGGCAACAAGCCGGAAGTTGCAGAGCTTGGCGGCATAGGCCCGATGCTTGGCATATCCTTTGGCGTAATAATCGCAATCTTCATCGCCACATACCTCAATATTCTCACAATCAACCTGACAATACTTCTCGCATCCTTTCTCACTATTTTCCTCGTTTGCTTCATTGGCGTAATCGACGACATAATTGGCTGGAAAAAGGGAATAAGGCAGTGGCAGCATGCGCTCTTTCCTGTCTTTGCCGCGCTTCCGCTGATGGCGGTCAACGCAGGAACCGATTTCCTTGTCCTTCCATTCATCGGCCCTGTTTCCATAGGGATATTTTACTCATTGCTCCTTGTTCCGCTAGGCATCACCGGTGCGAGCAACGCCTTCAATATGCTAGCCGGCTTTAACGGGCTGGAAGCAGGCCTTGGCGCCATAATAATTACAACACTCACCGCAATCGCATTCATAACAAATAGGCCGGAGGCCGCAATACTTGGCATTGCAATCCTTGCCTCGCTGCTCGCGTTCCTTCGCTACAACTGGTTCCCTGCAAAAGTGTTTGGCGGGGATTCCCTAACTCTCATGATAGGCGCGAGCGTTGCAACAATTTCCATAATCGGCAACATGGAAAAAATCGGCATCTCCCTAATAGCGCTTCACTGGGTGGAACTTGCATTCAAAGCTCGCCATAGGTTCCAGAGCGAATCATTCGGCATTCCCCAAAAGGACGGGCGCCTTGCGCCTGACCCTCGCGGCGGCTCGCTTACGCATTTTCTGCTTCGCTGGAAAATGATGGGCGAAAAAGAGCTTGTGTTCACATTGCTCGGTGCGCAGGCTGCAATCTCACTGGCAGTTTTCGGGATGTTCTACTTTAGGCTCTTTTAGGGCTTCCCGCTTGCCTGCCGGACAAATCCGTATTTGCGCCTTTCTATTTCAAAATCAAATATCCCTATTGTATTGAGTATGTTCGTGAACAATATCACGAGGAAAACTATCTGCATAAGCTCTCCCACATGCGGATTGTCTATTCCAACGCTTAGGGGATATGTTGCAAGCACGGCCGCCGCAAGCCCTCTTGCCATCATTGAGCGTATCGCCCTCTTGTCAACTTCAAACTTTTTGCTAACCCTTGCAAGCACTTCAACGCCTATATATCTTGCAAGGTAAATTGCAATCGTGATTGCGAGGGCAACGGCAAGAATCCCGATGGTCATCGAGGCCATGTCAAATATTATTCCGAGGTAGAGAAAAAAGAACGTGGTCACAAAAAGCGATATCTCTTTTTGGAAAAGCGTGATGTTGGAATCGAGTTCCACATCGGGCATTCGCAGAATTCCTCCTATGTCCTTGGCATTCCCCAGCACAATCCCAAAAACAAGCGCGGATGTTATCCCGTTTCCGCCCAAGAATTCCGTTGCTGAATACAAAAAGAACACCGTTGCAAGCGTGAGCACGTAATCATACTCCCTTGTTGAGGGAAAATCGCGCATGACCTTGAGCCAGAGAACGCCGAATACCAGCCCGAGAAGCGCCGCAATAGAAAAGGCCGCAAGAATGTTTTGCGAAACTATCTGGATGCTCACATTCTGCGCAATTATTATCTGCGCAACCGCAATCGTGGCAATTATGGTAATTGCATCATTGAATGCTGTTTCGAGCGTGAGAAGCGTTTGGGTCTCTTCTGAAACCATGATGCTGCGGGCGAGCGGCACAACAATTGCCGAGCTGGTTTCGCCAAGCAGGCACCCTACAAGTATTGCGAACAAAAGGTCCCATCCAAAAAACACGAGTACGGTTGTTACAAGGGCCGTTGTTATTAGAAAAATCAGCACGGTAAAGAGCGTGCTTTTCGGCAGCTCCTGGAGCACCCTGTAAAAATTGAGCTGCAGCGCGCCTTCAAATATTATCATCACAAGCGCGAGCGATGCGAAAAATGGCGTGACGCCGCGAAGAAAGGTTACCGAATCCGTTCCAAGCAGGTTGAATACCGGCCCGACCAAAAGCCCGATAACCATTAGCAGGACAAAATCCGAAAAGCGCGTTTTTTTGAAGAACACGCCGCCAAGAAAGCCGGCAAATGCCGTGAGGGCAATGAAAAGGAAAACTGTGAGTACGTCCGCCATCCAGACCAGAAATGCACAATGTTTTATTTAAAACAACCGTTGCGCCGGTTTGGCAAACTCCGAGTTTGCAAAACCATCGTAAGAGGGCTGGGTTTGCAGGCCGGATTTCTAAAAGAAAATATTATTAGGCTCCTAATTACTATTTACCTGGCTTTCATGATTCCTCGCGGTCAGAATACACCTAGAAGCGCTGCTGCATATAACCTGGAATCGCGTCGCCTTTCCAGAAAAAAGCCGGTTCAACGGATAATGCAAAGGTTAAAATCTAAAAGGCCGTTTGTAATCGGGCTTGGCAAAAATCAATCTCCTGCTTTATCAAGAGTTATGGCAAAACAGCGTGCCTTTTTGCGGTGGCTTAGCACTTTGGAGCGCGCTTCAGTTTCAAGGCCTTTGGACAAAAGAAAAAGAATATTAAAGCAGGCAAGGCAACTGGACAACGAATATTTCAATGCCACCGGCTTTTGGAGAACTGAAAATTTTGCGAGAGCGAGCAAAGTTTTGTCAAAGCTCCCAGTAGCAAGAAAATAAATGAAAAAGAAAAAGTGATTAGCAGCGTATAAGCCGCTCCGTTCAAAGAACAGTGCGGACGACATCGCTGGCAGGCTTAACTTCCGGGTTCGGAATGAGACCGGGTGTGACCCTGCCGCTATGACCGCTAATCAGTATTACTTAATTATTGGAAGGTTTTTAAGGCTTGGGGTATCGTTCTGAAACATGAAAATGGCTTGTTTTACTGGTTCTATGATTGAACATTGAACCTACTAATCTATGCCCCTTTAATTTTTCTTTTCTATTTTCTACTAACTTTGGATAAACGAATTCACTTCGCTCCCTTGCAACTAATGTAATCCTGTCCCCGCTGAAAAAACGCCTAGAATCATGAATCCTATCCATTGACATGTGCTCATGGACTAATTTATCGACCTGTGGTTTTGGGCGTTGCCGCGGCATATTTACTCTTCCTTTGCGCCCTTTTTCTTGGAAACTTTCTTTGCCGTTCCCTTCGGTGCATTGATTTCGCGAATCATCTTCGCAGCCTTGCGAAGTCCTTTCTTTAGAAGCTCCTCATTTTTAGCGCCCGCGCAAATAAGCTTCCC
>DATDXA010000034.1:0-8043 GCA_035289485.1 archaeon
AAAACCAGGTCTGGGAGCCATTTTAATCCTTTTGCCTTCCAAATTAGTGTTTATGCCTTCCAAGGACAATTTCTCAGATACGCTCACGGCATACCTTAAGGAAAAGGGGTATGTGTACGGGCCAGAACCCGAAATATACGGCGGGATTTCAGGATTTTACTCATATGGCCCGCTAGGAAAGAGGCTCAAAAACAACATCGAAGCGGTGATTAGAAAGCACTTCAACACCCAAGGGTTCTATGAAATAGAATACCCAATAATCGCCCCCGCAATCGTGTGGCAGGCATCTGGGCATTTGGGAGGGTTCAATGACCCCGTAATACTTACAGAAGATGGAAAGGAATCATACCGCGCGGATAAACTAATCGAGGAAATGATTGGAACTGCGGCAGACCACATGAAAGATGAGGAACTGCTAAGCGTAATAAAGGAAAATAACATCAAGGCGCCTTCTGGAAAAAAACTCGCGCTCAAAATCGAAAGGCACAGCCTCATGATGAAAACAACAATAGGAACTGGAATCGAGGCGTACAACAGGCCAGAAACCGCGACAACCACCTATCTTCCGTTCAAGAATTATCTCGAATTTTTCCGCGACAAGTTCCCATTTGGCGTGTTCCAGATTGGAAAGGCTTTTAGAAATGAAATCTCACCACGCCAGCACCTTTTGCGTTGCCGTGAATTCACGCAGGCCGAGAGCCAGACATTTCTCTTTCCTGAAATGAAGCAAAACTGGCCTAAATTTGATGAAGTAAAGGGCGATATAATCCCTGCATGGACTGAGGAGATGCAAAAAGGGAAAAAAGAGCCAAAGGAAATTACCCTGCACGAGGCAATGGAAAAGAAAGTTCTCAAAAATAAGGCATACGCTTGGCATCTCAATTTCGCTTACAAAATGTTTTTGGGCTTTGGAATCCCGAAAGAAAAAATAAGGCTTCGCCAGCACCACAGCGATGAGCGCGCATTCTACTCGGATGACACATGGGACATTGAAGTGCAGCTTCGCAGTTTTGGATGGCTTGAAATATGCGGAATAAGCGACCGCACGAATTATGATTTGCAGCAGCACGCAAAATTCTCAGGCGCAAAACTCACTGCAAGAACTCCGGAAGGAAAAGAAGAGACACCGCACGTTATTGAAATCGCATTCGGTGTTGACAGGCCCTTCTTTGCACTCCTTGATATGGTTTATGATGAAAGGGATGATGATGAGAAGCGCACAATCCTGCGGCTCCCTGTTTCAATGGCGCCGATACAGCTAGGAATCTACCCTCTTGTAAAAAAAGACGGCCTTGCGGAGAAGGCAATGGAGATTTACAATTCAATGCAGAAAAAATTCCTCTGCATCTACGATGAGAGCGGAAGCATCGGGCGCAGGTATAGCAGGCAGGACGCGGCAGGCACTCCGTTTGGAATAACAATTGATTATGACACTATGAAAGATGAAACTGTGACGCTGCGAGACCGCGACACCATGCAGCAATCGCGCGTGAAAATTTCTGAACTGGAAAAAATAATGGGGGAGAAACAAAATGGCTGACATTGAATTCTTAAGAAAGCAGATGATAGACGCCGCAAAGCGCAAAATAACACAAAAATACGAGAATAAGGATATCCACATCATAAAATCTGTAAATATCCTTGAAGACATCGACCCCATAAGCAATTTGCTAATCGAGCAGCTGCGCGAGTGGCACTCCGTGCACTTCCCAGAACTCAATGACCTTGTGAAGGATAACGACGTTTATGTAAAACTTGTTTCCGGAATCGGGAAGCGGGAGGATTTTTCAGAAAAAAGCATTCTTGTGCACACGCAGGACAATGAGCTTGCAAAAAATCTTGCGCAGGCTGCGCAGAAATCAATCGGCTCTAATGTGTCCGAAAAGGACCTTGGCGAAATAAAATCGCTCGCGCTCAATTGCCTGAACCTGCGCAAGGAAAGAGAGGACCTCACTAAGTATCTTGAGCAAACAATGAATCAGGAACTTCCTAACTACACCGAGCTCGCAGGCGCAGTAATTGGCGCGAAGATTTTGGCAAAGCTTGGAAGCAAAAAAAGGCTCGCATTCGCGCCGGCATCTACCATTCAGATGGTAGGAGCGGAGAAATCACTCTTCATGCACTTCCGCAAGGGCACAAAAGGCCCGAAATACGGGTATTTGTTCCAGCACCCGCTTGTGAAGGGCGCAAAAGACCAGTTGAAGGGAAGAATTGCACGCAGCCTTGCCGCAAAACTCTGCATCGCCGCAAAGAAAGATTACTTTGGCAACACAAGCGGAGCAGAGGACCTTCAAAAACAGCTCGATGAAAGAATCGAGGCACTTGGAAAGATTACTAAAATAAAACCCGCTCCGGAACCAGGGCAGGAACCTGAACGAAGAGGGTTTAGAGAATATTCAGACAGGCCAAGAAGGGAATTCAGCCCAAGGCCGCAAGCAGGAGGATTTGCAGAGCGCAAGGAGTGGAAGCCGCGCTCGGAATTCAGGCGCGATTACAAGCCCCGCGGTGAAGGCAGAGAGGAAGGCTTCAGGCCGCGCAGGGAATTTAGCGAAAGGCCAAGAAGGCCATTTGACGGGCCGCGCACGGAGTTCACTCCCAGGCCGAGGAGAACATTTGATGGCCCAAGAGCCGAATTTGGCAGCAGGCCCAAAAGATCATTTGATGGACCGCGCCCGGAATTCAAGAAGCGCGAAGGGTTCAAATTCGTGCCAAGAGAAACAGCGGGCGCTCGCCCCGAATATAAGCCGCACACCGCGGGCAGGGATTACAAGCCACGCACGGAGCACAGGGATTCGCATGCCGCAGGAGGGCACCACTCCGAGAGAAAGCCATTTAGCAAGGACTCATTCCACAAGCGCCCTTTCGGTGGAAGAAAAATAAAGAGGAGAAAGTAACTTCTGAGCATTTAGTTTGAGGCGGCGAGAAAACTATGGGATTTAGGATAGATGAAATCACTCCCGGAGTATTTGAAATAGGCGGAAAGATTGCAACTATCAATATGGTTCCCGGCACAAGGGTGTATGCTGAAGAGCTTTTCACCTACGAGGGAAATGAATACCGCTTCTGGGACCCGAGCCGCTCAAAAACCGGTGCCGCAATAAAAAAGGGCCTGCACGAACTTAAAATCGGCAAAGGCTCAAAGGTTCTCTACCTCGGCGCCGCGGAAGGCACCACGATTTCACATATCAGCGACATTGTCGGCGAAAACGGGGCAATATTTGGAGTTGACATAAGCGCGCGCAGCATGAGAAAATTTGTTTACCTCTGCGAGCAGCGCAAAAACCTGGTGCCAATACTTGCGGACGCTTCGCAGCCCATGACGTATAAGGAAAACATTGCAAGCTTCTCAATTGATGCGCTCTTTCAGGATGTTTCGCAAAAAAACCAGGCGGAAATTTTTCTCAAGAACGCGCGCGCATACCTAAAGGCCGGCGGGTACGGATATCTCGCGGTAAAGGCGCGCTCCATAAATTCGGTTGATTCTGCCGGAAAAATCGTGGATGAGGAAGTCAAAAAGCTCGAGAACGAATTTGAAATACTGCAGGTTGTAAATCTCGAGCCGTTTGAAAAAGAGCACGCGATGGTTGTGTGCAAGCGCAAATAGCGCATTAAGGCAATTTATATTGGTTTTGGGCAAAATTAGAATCATGCAAGCGTCCGCGCAAAGCCCGGGGCATATCACAGGCTTTTTTGTAATTTACACAAATGGCTCCACGGGAGCCGGAATCAATATCGCGGATGGAATGAAAACAACCGTTTCAAAATCCGCAAAAGATTCTTTCTTTCTTAATGGCAAAAAATCTGATTTGCCGGTTTCGCGAAAAGTGCTGGAAATTTTCATGGAAAAAACAGGCGCAGCAGGAAAGGTAAAGGTCGCGCACAGCACAAAATTCCCGATTGGATATGGCCTTGGAATATCCGGCGCGGGAGCGCTGAGCCTTGCTCTCGCACTTAACAGATTTTTCAAAACTAACATTGGCAGAAATGAACTCACGCAAATAGCAAAGCGTGCGGAAATAGAATGCGGAACTGGCCTTGGGGATGTAATTGCGGAAAATTATGCTGGATTGCTTATTGGAAAAAAACCATACCCTTCGAAATCTGCGGAGCGCATAAAATGCCACGAAAAATATGTTGTGATGGGGTTTTTCCGGCCGATAAAAACAAAAAAAATCATAAGAAGCGCGGGATGGAAGAAGAAAATTAACAAAATAGGCATTAGCTGCATGCAAATGATGCAAAAAAATAGGAATATGGAGAATTTTATTGGGCTTTCAAGGATTTTTACAATTGAATCCGGGCTTTCTACCCAGAAAATACGCAAAGTTATGGAAAAAATGGACGAAGCAAGCATGTCAATGCTTGGAGAAACTGTATTCGTGCCCACAAATGAACCTGAAAAAACCGCAAAAGTGCTCTCAAAATACTGTAAAAGGACAATGATTGCAAAAATATCACACAAAGGCGCGGGATTGCTCTGAACATACCAAAAAACCACCCAAGGAAACATTCGCTTGAGGAGCGCAAAAAAATAGAGGAAGGATTCTCACGCGGAATTGTCGCAGCCGCAGGGATGATAGCCCACGGAAGGGGAGAAACCTTTGATTACCTGCTTGGCGAGAGAACAAATAGCGAAGCAAAAAGGCAGATAGAAGCTGCTGCTGCAAAACTGCTGCTTGCGCAAAGGCCAGTGATTTCTGTGAACGGAAACACCACTGCTTTGTGCGCGCGAGAAATCGTTGCGCTCGCAAAAGTTATTCCTGCTCAGATTGAAATAAACCTCTTTTACCGCACACAAAAGCGAGTGCGCCTCATTGAAAAGGAATTCCGAAAACTGGGCGTTGCAGTGCTTGCGGGAAACCCCGATAAAAAAGTTCCCGGCCTCAAATCAAAGCGCGCCCTTGTTCACGGAGCGGGCATTTACAGCGCGGATGTTGTGCTTGTAATGCTCGAGGACGGGGACCGAACAGAATTTTTACGCAAAATGGGAAAGTTCGTGGTTGCGGTTGATCTTAATCCGCTAAGCAGGACTGCACGCAAATCTAACATTGCAATAGTTGACAATGTCACAAGGGCGCTGCCGCTTCTTGCAAAAACAATCAGGAAATTCAAAAGCAAAACAAGCAAGTTCTTGCAAAGCAGAGCAAGGTTCGATAACCGCGGCTCTCTGCGAAAAATTGAGAATATTATAAGGAGGAGCGCGAAATGAAAAAAGAATTCACACGCCAGGCAATACATATCATTGGAGGAATATTCTTCGCGGCACTATTCCTGATATTGCAGAAGGATGCGGCAATTGCGGTGATTGCAATAATTTTTTCTCTTGGAGTTTTGGTCTCCGATGCGCACAAAAGATGGAACGGCTTTCCGTTCCTCAAGAGCATACTCTCGGGAGCGGAGAGGGAAAATGAAAACGATGTGCCGGGAAGAGCCGCAATAGAATTCACGCTCGGAATTCTTATCACCGCAATAATATTCTACAGTTTTGGAAGCGTGGTCCTTGCAGGAGCGGCACTCGTTCTTGGGATTGGAGATGGGGCATCAACACTTGCAGGAAAAGCGTTCGGAAAAACAAAAATACTTGGAAGCAGGACTCTTGAAGGAACTGTTGCAGGAGCTATTGCAGCAGCGCTTGCACTTCTGCCGCTTTTTTCTCCGCAAGCAGCTATTGCAGCTGCGGTTATTGGCATGCTCGCCGAGTACTTGCCCCTAAATGACAACTATGCAATACCAATTGCTACTGCTGTAGCCCTATCAATACTGGCTTAAAACAGCCAAAACAACACTTTATAAAAATTGGGCAAGGGAATTAGTTGTCTAACGGGCCCGTAGCTCAGCCAGGACAGAGCGGCACCGTCCTAAGGTGAAGGTCGTGGGTTCAAATCCCATCGGGCTCGTTTCAATAATTCAAGCATCTTCTGCGCCCTTATGGCTTTGTTTGGGTGCCTAAATCCAATCTCGTGAAGAAATTTTTTCAACATTCCTTTTCGTCTGATTCTAAGCTCATGAGTAGAAGAAATTACGTCACTGCTCGGGGATTTCTTTTTTCGCACATATATTTTCAGCGTTTCTATGCCGAACAGTAAAAGGCATTGCTTGATTTCTTGAATGATACACAAATCTTTTAGTGTGACATCTATGAAAAGCTGTTTTACTTTTGATGGTTCTTTGGGTAGCGTGCCATCCGAATCGAATAAGCCAGCCAAATAGCTTGCAAGCAAAGGTTTCTCGGATTTTATTATTTCTGGAATCTTCAGATTACATTTCTCACCCCTATTTACTCCAAACACATGATGAATAAATGAATTAAGCACAACATTTTTGATTTCTAAATGAGGAGAAGGTTTGGTTGATAGTTCACTTGTAGACCAAAATATATGCCCTTCAACTCCAAATAATTTCTTCGACAGATGATTCATTTGCTTTATCTGGGAGATATATTCATCTGAAAAATAAACTTGCCTTTGGTCATAAGTAAGGCACCCGTCTCCCTGCAAATACCCAACAAAATAAGCCAGTTCACTTTCAAGTAGTTTAGGAAGAAAAATGGTTTTAGCCCGTGCAGTAAAAAAAAGCGCGGGCATTGTATAAACCTTATCGAAAATTTCCGAATCAATTTTGTCACGAAAACGCCTGAGAAATTTTAAGGAGCAAGATTTCTTGTTTGTGAGATTGGCTTTGTAGTGACTTTCGGACATTTCTAAAAGCTTGCTTGCCGCCTTACAAGTCAACCCAGTTTTGAAATGACTGTCTCTAATGATTGGAATAATCCCTCTGATACACACATTATCATCCAGCATCGGCAGATAATTCGGCAACGGAACCATTTCAGATTCCGCTGTCAAACCACCTTTATTGCTTTGCAGGCAGTTCGGTGCCGGTGTCAAGTATGGCAAAACCATACAGCGCAAAGGCATCACCTGTCACCTTTCATGTTTTTTAAAATCTGGGCAAAAGTCCTGCTCTCACCGAATGGATTTCCCTTTTGGGAAACTTTAGTTTGATAATGAAAACTCATTCCAATCACCTCCAGCGCGGAAAACGAGTTTTTCCTAAAAAGCCGGTTACGGGCTTTGGGCGTATTAAATCCCTTAGCCCAAGCGACCCTTCCCAAAGAAGGGGAAGGGTTTAAACGCACAAAGACCGAGGCTTTTGGAAAAACTCGGAGTGCTGGATGCGGAAATGGGTTCAGTTTTATATATTTGAATTTGAGTAATATGTGTTAATGGATAATGAAATACCAATGCTTGCTGATGAAATTGTCGAGCAAATCAGGCTGATAAGGGCTAAAAAAGTCTTTATGCCAAAGTCCGTTGGTGAGGCAAAAGACGAAGTGAAAGAAGCAAGGCATATAGAAAGCAGGCTTTTCGGCATGGGTCCGACCATTGAAGACAAAGAAACAGCAGAAGCA
Source organism: archaeon (assembly GCA_035289485.1). Classification (GTDB taxonomy): domain Archaea; phylum Iainarchaeota; class Iainarchaeia; order Iainarchaeales; family Iainarchaeaceae; genus UBA10205. The sequence goes on from DATDXA010000034.1 coordinate 7,412, forward strand.
ATGGAAGCATTCCTCCGCCTTAAAGAATCTGAAAATGAAAGCACGGCATTTCTACACGAATTTGAAAACGCAAAAGACAGGGAACTCGTCGACAATTACATGAGAAAATTCCACGGCCAATTCATGACAACCGCCAGAAGAAGCGCAAGGTCAAGAGCACTTCTCACAATAGCTCAACTCACAAGAAAAGGCCTCACATTCAACCAAATAATATACGGAGTTAAAAACCTCGGGAAAAAATATACAAAAAAAAGCACGTTCCCAAGAACAATCAAAAACGTAAGAGGGCAATTCGTAATAAGACTAGCCCCAGGCAAAAGAAAACCGAGATAAGATTTAAGCCGAGAAAAGCTCAGTCGAAGGAAAAAACGAGGGGCGCTGGAGGTAGAATTGTGAATTGGGCTCTCAAAACCGCATATTTTTAGAATAAATTTAAAAAAACACAAAAACTTTCGGCGGCCGCAGAAAATCCCCAAAATAAACCCAAAAACCCATCCGGCAATTCAATTTATTAATAACCTTTGCACCATATATAGACTAGGTCCACATTCTAATTTGCGTTTATCAGCAATAAAAAAGTGGATTTTATAAAAAGGGGTGAAAATGTGAAGTCTTTGGTTAGTTCGGCTACA
>DATDXA010000035.1:0-2243 GCA_035289485.1 archaeon
CTCGAACACGCGAGCCTACTGCTCGCGCAGTATAGACGCGAGTACAACCGCACGCCACACTCCAGCTTAAAATACAAAACGCCCAATCAAGTGTTCAGGGACAAACAAAAAAATGGAGCCATAAGCGCTGTCACGTAACACGTAATCAATTTAGCAGCCACCGGAAAATTCACTCCGCTCGAAATTTCAAATAAAGTTCCGGGCATTAGCAATGATAATGTGCGAAGGATAGCTATACGACACAGAATTCCCATTCCTTCCCGAAAAGACCTGGCAAGGGATGAAACACTTTCAAAGTCATTTGTGTATGCGCGACGGGCTTTGGATATGTCTCTTGAAAAATGCAGCAGATTACTTGGCATTTCGCTCAATACTGCTAGCAGGTGGGAAAACAGATTTTTTGGAAGAGCGGTTAAAAAAACGCTGCAAAAGCTCATGCGTTCCCGCGGGAAGGCACATGGCCAGCGGCATCTTATGCGCAAAATGCTTGAGTTGACGGATTCAGATGGCGCCCATAGGTATTCAATTCGATTATTGTCACGGCTTTTTGGCGTGGACGGAACCACTATTGAATCTGCAAACAATTTTCCACCCGCAATCAGGTCCCCCGAAGAAATTCATGCCGTAGGAATAAAATCCCGCAGAACTCAGAAACGTGTGGGTGAAATTTTTTCAGAAGCAAAGGCTGATTTGGAAAGGCTGATGAGGCTGCCAACGCCCAAAAGCAACGGAAAACTAATCTTTAATCTAACCACTAAGGAAAGCGGTGAACTCGAACGTTTAATGCTCCGGCATATAGATTTTATTCCGACAAATCCAGTGCTTGAAAGCGGAAGGTTAATGCTGCAACGGAAAATTCCTGTGCTTAAATCTCTTTTGCTTGAAGTTTTCAGGAGTCCTGGGTACTGGGTTTCAAAAAGTGAACTTGGAGAAAAATTTAATCTTGATGCGCCTGAACTTGGCAAGCTGCTTGAAGAAATAAGCGAAAAACACGGGGTAGGCCTTGTGAAATTAATTAATGGTGGCGTTTTCATAAATCCTGACGTTGTTTATCTATTAACTCCTGCAAATGGAAGCACTCAGCCTAATCATAGGCATACTATTTAATTGCCTTTTCACCATTCTTAGTTCATGCCTGATTTTCTCAAGCTTGCCTCCACAAAGGATGTTCCCGTTCCCAAGCTTCTTCTAGACCAAATTGTTGGGCAGGACCGCAGTGTCGAGCTCATACGAAAGGCCGCTGTGCAGAGAAGGAACGTGCTCCTTGTGGGGCTTCCCGGCACCGGAAAATCCATGCTTGCAAAGGCGATGTCTGAAATAATGCCAGTGCAGCGGCTTGCGGATGTTTTGATTTATCCAAATGAGGAGGACCCAAACAATCCCGCAGTGAAGACCGCAAAAGCGGGGGATGGGCAGAAAATAATGGAGGCTTCGCGCATTGAGATGCGCGCGCAGGACGATAACATGCGCCTCATAGGTTTTATTCTCCCGATGGGCTGGTTTCTTCTCACATATGTTCTCTGGTCGCTTAAGTTCATGCCGGATGTCGTGTACGCGGCAACGCTGATACTTGGCGGATTTTTGATGGTTGGGTTTGTATTGGGCTCTCAGATGCGCGTGCGAAACGTTGCAGTGCCCCCAAAGCTTCTTGTAAATAATTCTGGAAAGAAAACCGCGCCGTTCTTTGAGGCAACAGGTGCAAGGGCGGGCGCGCTTCTTGGTGATGTGAGACATGATCCGTTGCAATGCCATTACGGCTTTAACGAGCTTTATGTGCAAAAAGAAGGCAGTAAAAACCTCGAATTCATAAAAAAACCTTTTATTCAGCTCTGGGATGAGATGCGGCAAAAGTATCCAAAAGAGATTATCAAAACCGAGAAAGGCTATGAGGCATTAATGCTTCCAGCAGAGGAGAGAATTTACACCTTAGGATACAAAGGCAGTAAACCGGTTCTTTCACGAATACTCTCACTCAACCGAAGGCCATTTGAAGGCGAGCTTGTCGATATAAAGTCCGGTGCCGCAAGCATTTCCGTTACTCCTGAACATAAGGTTGATGTGCCAGATAGCTATAAGCTGGCAGCAAATATTTCGTCAGCCGACAAGCTCATAAAACTTTTAACCGAAAAAATTCAGGCAATAAGCAGATAATTTTCCATCCAAATTCTTCTGTTGTCGCCTTCCGCTTCTCGTCAGGATTCTTTCGGTGCAAACCATTCGCACCTTCGCGGAATTTTTTCCTA
>DATDXA010000036.1:0-4743 GCA_035289485.1 archaeon
GCGCGCACAAATGCAAAAATACAGGAATCTAAATTAAAAAAATGGTAAAAGCCCGGGCGCTGAATTCACGCCTCGTGGAACACTTCTTTTGCCTTGGGCTTATAGAAAGCCATGAACCCAATCCACGCAAGGAACACGAAAAATGCCGAAGCAACAATCGGCATTGTCGAATCCGCTGCAGCAATGACGCCTGAAATCAGGGGAGGAAGCGTGAGCCCAAGGCTTTGTATGCTCTGGTTGATTCCGAAAATCTCCCCCTGCGATTCCCTTCCAGCTGAATCTGAAATCAGCGCGGAGTAGTTCGGATACACAAGCCCTTGTGAAATCGCAACGAGAGCAATTATCGCATAAAGCGCGGGGACATTGAACGCGAAAACCAAAAGGAAAAGCGAAGCTGCGAGCATTATAGGCGCGAACTTCATCACCTGCGCGGGGGAAAATTTCTTTGCAACCATTCCCGTGAGAAGCCCCTGCGTTATCGCAATCCAAATCCCAACGAACGCGAACAAATCCCCGATCTGCGGCTCGGTGAAATTGAACCTATCAATTAGAAACACCTGCGAGAACTGCGTGAAAAAGCTAAAGCCGAAAGTGAGAAGGAAAATTATTGCAAAAAGCGTGCGAAGAGATGGCATGCTAAATGCCTTTGCAATGTTTACAAAACCGGTTGTGAGGCTTATTTTCACGTGCGATTTTTCAACAATAGTTTCACGGAACATCCAAAGAACCATTAGTAAATTAATTATTGTGAGAAGCGCGGCGGCAAAGAAAGGAGTTGAATAATCAAACCATGAAACGAGCGAATCGTCAGCTAATTTCCCTCCCAAAAACGGGCCTATGATGAAACCAAGCCCGAATGCCATTCCAATCATTCCGAAATTTTTTGCCTTCTGCTTTGAGTCGCTTAAATCCGCAATCGAGGAGAATGCAACCGAGATGCTCCCGCCCATAAAGCCGCCAATAAAGCGCCCAATGAAGAGCAGCGGAAGATTTGCCATCAGAATTCCGAAAGCGAAAAGCACATACCCGGCAAACGTTCCTGAAAGCGCGAGCATGAGAACCGGTTTTCTTCCGAACCTGTCTGAAAGGGCGCCAAGAATCGGACCGCCAAAGAACTGCGCTATTGAAAACGAGGCAAGCAAAAGCCCGAGCATGAAAATGCGGTCTGCGTGCGAAGTTGCAAACGGAAGAACCGCGGATGCTGGGTCAATCATGAGCGGCGCGAGCAGCGGAATTATAAGCCCAAAGCCCACCATATCAAGGAAAACTACAAGAAAGAGCGGCAGAAATGAACCGGAATTGCCTGAAACTGCTTTGTTTTTTTCCATTTAGTATTCGACGGGCAAAAGCCTCTTAAAGGCAAATGAAGCGAATCGGGGGCATTTGGGAAACGCGAGAAAAACCGCATTTTACGAGGGGAAAACGCACCTCATAGACCCTCATATCCATCAAAAAATAGTTACCTTTTTATGCCTTTATATCCATCAATAAATAACGATTCACTTTTTTGTTAATCGGCCAGATTAAGGGCTTTTTCTTTTGATCAAGCTTTTCTTTTTGGCCTGACAAAAAGAAAAGGTTGTTTAGGAGGAGTTGAAAATGGCACAGGAAATGAATCAGGGAATGGTATTCCTTCCAGAAGGAACAAAGAGGACAAAGGGCAGGGATGCGCAGCGCATAAACATACTAATAGCGCGCGCAGTTGCAAACGCAGTGAAGAGCACGCTCGGACCCAAAGGAATGGACAAGATGATTGTTGATGACCTTGGCGATGTGATAATTAGTAACGACGGAGCAACCATACTTACAGAAATGAGCATCGACCATCCTGCAGGAAAAATGATGGTTGAAGTTGCAAAGACGCAGGATGCGGAAGTTGGCGATGGAACAACCACGGCAGTTGTAATCGCGGGCGGCCTTCTTGAAAAAGCAGAGAAGCTTCTCAATGACGACATACACCCTTCAATTATAATCAAAGGATACAGGCTCGCTTCAGTAAAAGCAAAACAGCTCTTTACCGATACAGCCGACGATATCTCAATTACAGACAAGGCCGCGCTAAGAGAAATAGCAGTAACATCAATGACAGGAAAGAGCGCGGAATCAGCTGAAGAGCTAGCGAGCCTAGTTGTGAATGCGGTCACGCAGATTGCAATGAAGGATGGGAGCAAAACCACAATTGAACTTGATGATATCAAGGTCGAGAAGAAAGTGGGCGGAGCAATGAACACATCCGAACTCATACAGGGAATTGTAATCGATAAGGAAATAGTGCATTCAGGCATGCCGCGCAAAGTAGAGAATGCGAAAATCGCGCTCATAGATGCGGCAATGGAAATAAAGAGCCCTGAAACGGATACAAAAATACAGATTTCAGACCCGGAGCAGCTGCAGGCATTCCTTGACCAGGAAGAGGCAATACTGCGCAAAATGGTTGATACCGTGAAGAACTCCGGAGCAACTGTTGTCATATGCCAGAAAGGAATTGATGATATAGCGCAGCACTACCTTGCAAAGGAAGGAATCGTAGCAGTTCGCAGGGTAAAGAAATCTGATATGGACGCTCTTGCAAAAGCAACGGGCGCAAAAATCGCTTCAAGAGTAAAGGACCTTACTGCAAGCGATCTTGGAAAGGCCGATCTCGTGCGCGAAAAGAAAGTCGCGGGCGATAACATGGTCTTTGTTGAAGGATGCAAAAACCCAAAGAGCGTCTCACTTCTAGTAAGGGGCGGAACAGAGCACGTTGTAGATGAAGCCGAGCGCGCGGTAAAGGATGCAATCGGAGCGGTTGTATCTGCAATAAATGACGGGAAAGTTGTTTCCGGAGGCGGAAGCGCTGAATCAGAAGTCGCAGTAGGCCTTCGCGAATACGCAAAAACCATCGGCGGAAGAGAGCAGCTAGCAATCGAAGCGTTCGCTGAAGCCCTTGAAATAATCCCGCGCACACTCGCAGAAACCGCAGGAATGGACCCGATAGATACCCTTGTTGCGCTTCGCAGCAAGCACTCAACTAAGGATGGGAAGAACTTCGGAGTGAACGTATTCACCTGCAAGCTTGAGGACATGAAAAAGAACAAGGTGCTCGAGCCTCTCAAAGTGAAGACGCAGGCTCTCACATCTGGTTCAGAAGTTGCGGAAATGCTCCTACGCATAGATGACATAATCGCAGGAAGCGGAAAGAGCAAAATGCCGCAGATGCCGCCCGGAGGAATGGGCGGAATGGGGGATATGTAAGCCCCCACAAATAAAATTTATGGGAGGAAAACAAATGAAAGAGATTTTGAAAAGCTGCCCAAAGTGTATGAAGTCTTTCCCTTATGAGGCAAATGCATCGAAGGGCATGATAATTCAGACACACGAATGTGGATATAAGCGGATAGCGATAGAAAGCGGAGATATCTCCGCTTTTTAATCTGCATAATATAACCGGAATTGAAAAGTATGCTTTATGATTGTAATTGCAGAAATTGCGGAGTAAAAGGTAGAGCAAGATATAACAGAGGCGAGAACGGGATAACCTTTACACATTGGCTTTGCCCAGAATGTAGAAAAAAATGGAGATTAGGAGAATTAGTTATGAACTGGTAATTAACAAATTGTTTTTTAACACTTCAACCCAATTCTACTTTATGCCAGTTATTGTAATTGTCGGACTTGCGCGCACGGGCAAAGACACTGCCGCGGATTATATCGCAAGCAAATATGGCTATGCCAAATACACATTCAGCTCGGTTCTCAGTGAAATGATTGAAAAGCGCGGCGAACAGGCAACAAAAGAGAAAATGATTAAGCTTGGGGACACGGTGCGCAAGCAGATGGGCATGGACGCTGTTGCAAAAATTCTATCCAAAAAAGTTTTGGAAAAGGACAATGTGCTGCTTGTTGGCCCGCGCTCGCCACAGGAAATAGAATATTTCAAAGCGCGATTTCCTGAACTTATAATTGTAAAAATCACGGCAAAGGAAAATGAAAGGTTCGAGCGTAAATCAGAAATCGACCCGAAAGGCAAAAAAGAATTCTTCGAGCGTGACAAAAAAGACCTTGTCTCAAAAGGATTCCAGAAGGCGCTAGATATGGCTAAAATTGAGCTGAAGAACGATTCAACAGAGGAGAAGTTGCACTCTGCAATTGACAAAATGATGGCAAAAATCCAAGCCTGAATCCGAATTAAGAACCTTTACGAGGGCAAATCAATCATGAAGGTATCCGAACTAAAGCAGGAAATGAAAAAAATTGAAATCACGGTGAAAGTGGAGGCCAAATCAGCCCCGCACCAGATTGTTCTCCCTGCAGATAATATGTTTCACCGCGTGTGCGAAGCGCTTGTGGGAGATGAAACAGGCAGCATCTTTCTCTCACTTTGGGATGAGCAAATAGAAAATGTGCTCTTGGGAAAATACTACAAAATCGCGAATGCTTATACCAGTGTTTACCGCAGCTCGCTTCGCCTTAGCACCGGAAAATACGGCAAAATCGCGGTTGCGGAAGGAACGTTTGAAGTGAACACCGCAAATAACCTGAGCATGAAAGAGCTCTAAACGCCGCTTCAAATTCACCTTTAAAAACCTAATTAAAGCCTATTAAGTAGGATATTGCCGGCCGTGGCAAAGCCAGCCCCATCGAGCCCAAGCGAAGATGGTGCGCGGACCCAACGGTCGCAATCGTTGAGGGAGTATAGCTCAGCCTGGTCAGAGCATTGGTCTTATACACCAAGTGTCGGAGGTTCGAATCCTCCTACTCCCA
>DATDXA010000037.1:0-11695 GCA_035289485.1 archaeon
GAAGATCGCGCGCTTTTCAACCGCGAGCTAGGAAAAATCGGAGTGAGCGTTCCCAAATCAAAAGCGGTCACGAACACAAAGGACGCGCTCAAGGCCGGCAAATCCATTGGCTACCCTGTGATGGTGCGCGCGGCATTTGCACTTGGTGGAAAGGGAAGCGGCGTTGCAAAAAGCGAAAAGGAACTTCGGGAAATGGCGCAGCGCGCCTTCAAGACCGCGCCGCAAATCCTTGTCGAAGAATCACTTTATGGGTGGAAGGAAATTGAGTATGAGGTTGTGCGTGATTGCGAAGACAACTGTATCACTGTGTGCAATATGGAAAACTTTGACCCGCTTGGAATACACACGGGTGAGAGCATTGTTGTTGCGCCCTCACAGACATTGGACAACCACGAATACCACATGCTGCGCGAGATTTCAATTAAAGTGATAAGGCACCTTGGAATCGTTGGCGAGTGCAACATACAGTTCGCGCTCGACCCGCAAAGCGATAAATACAGGGTGATTGAAGTGAATGCGCGCCTCTCGCGAAGCTCCGCTCTCGCTTCCAAAGCGACAGGGTACCCCCTCGCATTCGTTGCGGCAAAGCTCGCGCTCGGATACTCTCTTCTTGATTTGCAGAACTCAATTACAAAAGTGACAAAGGCGTGCTTTGAGCCTGCGCTTGATTATGTTGTCGTGAAAATCCCGCGCTGGGACTTGCAGAAATTCCGAAATGTTTCAACGCGCATAGGGACTGAAATGAAAAGCGTTGGGGAAGTAATGGCAATTGGCAAAACATTTGAGGAGGCCATGCAGAAAGCCATTCGGATGCTGCACATTGGAATGTACGGCCTTGTGGGAAACAGCGTTTATTTCGAAAAGCTTGCGCATGAAGTGAAATACCCGACCGATAGGAGGGTTTTTGCGGTCGTTGAGGCGCTTTTGAAGAATGTTTCAGTTGAAAAAATCCACAACGCTTCAAAAATCGACCAGTGGTTTCTTCACAAGATAAATGATGTAGTTCACACTGCAAAGGAGCTGCGCAAATCTGAGATGGCAACTCTAGCACCGCAGCTTCTTCTCACAGCAAAAAAACAGGGCTTTTCAGACAAACAGATTGGGATGATTGTGGGTGGCAGCCACGAGCAGGCGGTGCGCGACCGAAGAAAGCAGCTTGGGATTTTGCCATTCATCAAGCAGATTGACACGCTCGCAGCCGAATACCCCGCGCAAACCAATTATCTCTATCTCACTTACAACGGCATTTCCCACGACGTCGAGCCAGAAACCGAAAAATCAGTCGTGGTGCTGGGTTCTGGCGCTTATAGGATAGGAAGCAGCGTCGAATTCGATTACTGCTGCGTGCGCGCGGCGCAGACCGCAAGGCAATCGGGATTCCGCTCGATTATGATTAATTACAACCCTGAAACGGTTTCAACTGATTATGATGAGTGCGACAAGCTCTACTTTGATGAATTGAGTTTTGAAACCGTTGCGGATATATGCGATTTTGAAAAGCCGCATGGCCTGATAGTTTCAATGGGCGGGCAGATTCCAAACAATCTCTGCCTCAAGCTCTGGCATGCGGGTTACACAATACTTGGAACATCTCCTGAAAGCATAGATAGTGCGGAGGACCGCCACAAGTTCAGCTCGCTTTGCGATTCGCTTGCAATACCGCAGCCGGACTGGAAAGAGCTCTCAACAATCGATAAGGTGAGGGATTTTGCCTCGCGCGCCGGCTACCCTCTGCTTGTTCGCCCATCTTATGTGCTCTCAGGGCAGGCAATGGCGGTTGCATTCAATGAAAAGGAACTCATTCAATATCTTGAAAATGCAACATCTCTTAGCAAGGAATACCCGGTAGTTGTCAGCAAATTCATACTAAATGCGCGCGAACTGGAGCTTGACGCCGTTGCAGTCGACGGTGAAATAATCACATTTGCCGTGCTTGAGCACGTGGAGAACGCCGGCGTTCATTCGGGAGATGCAACAATGGTTCTGCCTCCGCAGCGCACATACCTTGAGACCATCCGCAAAATCAAATCTATCGGGCAGATGCTTGCGCGCAAGCTCGCAATCACGGGCCCATTCAACATACAGTTCCTTGCAAAGGACAATGAAGTGATGGTAATCGAGTGCAACCTGCGCGCCTCGCGCTCCATGCCGTTTGTTTCCAAGGTCGGCGATGAGGATTTCATCTCTCTTGCCTCCAAAGCGATTCTTGGGGAGAAGCCAACGGCTTTGGGAAAATCATTCATGGACATAGGGCACGTTGGCGTGAAGGCGCCGCAGTTCTCCTTCTCGCGCCTCAAGGGCGCGGACCCGATTTCAGGGGTTGAAATGGCATCCACTGGGGAAGTTGGCTGCCTTGGCAATGATTTTGAGGATGCGTTCCTCAAAGCGCTCCTTAGCACCGGCTACTCGCTCCCGAAAAAAAATATTTTGGTTTCGCTCACTGGGGACATAAACCGCCAGAAGATGCTTGATGAGCTGCTCTACCTTTCTGCCGCAGGCTTTGTTCTATTTGCAACAGAGCACACCCACGAATTCCTCTTGCACAATGGAATAAAATCGAAAAAGGCGTTCAAGATGCACGAGAAGGGAACTCCGAATGTTTTGGGGCTCTTCCAGAAAGGAACGCTTGATTTGGCGATTGTGGTTCCGGACCCTTTCATGCAGGTTGCAAATGACCCCAAGTATGATGTGAGGCGCGCGGCGGTTGATTACAATGTGCCGCTTATAACCAATTTGCAGATTGCGCAGGGGTTTTGCAGGGCAATTTTGAAGAAGAAGATTGGGCAGCTTGAGATTAAGGGCTGGAATGAATACGGTTCGTGAAATTTGAAAATGCAATTTATCTGCTCTATTTAGGGTTCCTGTGTCTTAATGCCCTTTCTGCTATTTCAACCATCGATAAATGATCGTCAAGTGGAGTTGCAATAATTGCATCAATTGCAGCTCTCCTTCTCGTATCAGGAATGTGCGCCTCAGTAAGTTTTCTCAATAGTTCAGCTCTTCGTTCCAAATGAAATTCGCGACCCAGTCTCTTTGGCTTCGGCTGCATCAATCTTCTAACTGTTGGTGCCATGCTAAAAAAACGCTTCCGGATTATAAAAAACTTTGCCTGCAACAAGGCAGGGCTATTGCGTGCCTTTAACGGGGCACATGAATAAATACTCCAAATTGCATTTCAATATTCATGCGTGCGGCAAAAATCAGGCGGAAACGCCCATTTATCGGAACAAAAGTTGCCATTCCGCGGGGAGGCCCTTCAGCAAAAACAGGGTTCAAGATGACCCTTAGACAATTATTTGCAAATGCCGAAAGGTATACGCCCAATTTGTCTTACAGCCAATCTTACTTTAGGGCTGAAGCCGCACACCTACACGATGCCATAACTCAAAACATTGCCGATAAGCTATGGAAACTGATGGAGGGCAACAGGAAAGAGAACAAGCCGGCACTTGAGCTTTCCCTGGCGCAGATGCAACAGCTGCCAATTGAAACGCTCAGGGAATATGCGGAAAAATTCGGTCTGATGGATGATTATGGCTACGCTGATGAAAACCTGAGAAGAAGAATAAAGGCTAAGCGAAGTTAAGGTCGCGGGCCCGAATTTTCAAGATGATTCTACTTTTTATATTTTCCACTTCACATTGCACCCATATGAAGGCTCTTCTTTTACCGTGATTTTCTGCCCCGCAAGCACCTGCTTTAGTGCTTGCTCAAGTTCGTTCGTTTTCGCATTCTCATGCGGCTCCTTGTGCGCATCATCAATCCGTCCGTGATACACAAGCTTTAGCTGCGAATCAAAAAGGAAAGGGTCAGGAGTGCACGCGGCACCATAGCTGCGTGTAACATCCTGCGATTCATCCAAAAGATAGGGAAATCGGAAGCCATGCTCTTTAGCAATGATTTTCATGTGCTCAAAATCATCCTCCACGTACGCTTCTGTATCGTTGCTGCTGATTCCAAACATTGCAAGCCCTTTTCCATCATATTTCTCAAAGAGTTCCTTGAGATATTTCATTTTCGGTTTCACAAAAGGGCAGTGATTGCACATGAAAACAATCAGGGTTGCTCTCTTGCCTGAGGCTTCTGCAAGCGAATGATTTTTCCCATCGGTTCCGGGCAGATTAAAATCCAGTGCCCGCGAGCCTTTTTTGAGAACCGAATAGTTTGATGGGGTTATGGTCATGCAAAAATCATCCGTGGATTTGGTTGTAAAAATAAGGTTTGGGGGTGCGCGCCGCTCCCCAAAATAGTTACTGGACGATTATTTTCCCAAAAGTCTTTGCAGTAATGTGGTTGTGGAATGCCCACTCGCCCTTCTCGTTGAAGGTGAAGCTATAGCTTTCACCCTGCGAGAGTGCCTTGCACGCATCGAAAATGCTTCCCTGTTCATTTGTTCCGCACTTCTCAATACCAGAGCCAGGGTATGCTGTATGTGTCGGGTGCCTTGCCGAAGCCGGCCAGTCCTGCCTTGAAGCCCTGCTAATCCAAGTTACCGTATCTCCCTGCTTTATGGTGAGCTGCCCGGGGGAGTAGCCTTCATCTGTTATCTCAATTGTATATGCCTGTGGTGTGCCAGTGTTCTGGCCATCGGTGTTTCCGGGCTGCCCTGCAGGAGCCTGAGTGCACCCGGCAAAGAGCAGCGCGAGAACTGCTGCTGCAAAAAAGAATTTTTTGGAAATCATCTATTTCATTTGCCAAGATTTGGCTTTTAAACATATCTTAACACCTGTTAATTGCTAAGAAAAAGGTGGTATCCAGTTGGATGAAAAAAATCAAGGCACCGCAACTAAAAATGTCGCGAAACAAATTTTTGTCAACCTGCCGGTTGAGGATCTTGACAAGTCAATTGCGTTCTTTGCAAAGCTCGGATTCACTTTTAACCCAGAATTCACCGACAAAAATGCGACCTGCATGATTATCGGGGAAAATATTTTCGCAATGCTCCTTGTAATGCCATTTTTCAAGGGGTTTACAAAGAAGGAAATTCCAGACGCTGCAAAAGCCACGGAAGTGATAATGGCAATTTCAGTTGACAGCAGGTCAAAACCTGATGAGGTAGCTGAAAAGGCCATTGCTGCAGGTGCAAAGGGCCCATACCCTCCAAGTGATTATGGCTGGATGTATAGCCGCAGTTTCCTTGACCTTGACGGCCATATGTGGGAAATATTTTACATGGATGAGAGCAAGAAACCAAAGGAGTAATGTTGCTTATGGGCTTGTTTGACTGGGTGCAGAAAAGCTGGGCGTTCAATTTCAAGTTCGTGGCGCTTTCAATAATTTTCTGGCTAATCATGCTCGCGCACGAGTATTACCTAGGCGTTCCAGCTACGGTTCCTGCAGAATATCTTGCTCTTCTTGCAAATACCGCACCAATAATAAGGAGCTTTTCTTTTGCTGGCACAATATTCATCAGCATTGCTCTTCTATGCAGTGTTGCCTTCAAGTTCAGGCCGCTTCTCTCCAAATATGCGTTCGTCCGGAAAAATTTCGGGGTAATGGGTTTCATCTTTATAGTTTTCCATGTCCTTTCAGCAATCCACTTTTATTTCAACTGGGACATCCCATCAATATACACAAGCCTCAACCCTTTTGAGAACGCGATAGTATTCGGGACACTCGCATTCCCGATACTTTTTGTAATGGCAATTACCTCAATCAACTGGGTTGAGCATAAAATCGGCGGAACCATATGGAAGGCGCTTCACAGGCTAGTATATTTTGCATACCTTTTCATGATTTTCCACGCGCTCAAGCAGAACCCTCCCGCCCTTGAAAGCATTCCGGGCTATGTCCTGAAAGTTCTCTTCGCCGCGGTGCTTCTCGGAGAGCTTTACTGGTGGTATATGATTTCAAAGCAGCGCGGGTTCAAAAACCACGGCTTTTACATCGGGCTTCTCCTGATATTGCTCTATATTGTCATAGGCTACTTTGCATTTTTTGCGAAATGAAGCAATCGTTTCGTCGGTTGGGTGCGACGGCTATCCCATTCTTGTGAATGGGATAAGCCTGTATCTATTAACTACTTTGAAAATCAGAACCTGAAGAGCTTAATATCAAAATCCGCTATTTTCCCGCCCTTCACGCGCACGCCTTCTTTTGCAAGCAGCGCGATTTTCTTTTTCACGCCGAATGCATATCCGCCGATTTTTCCAGAGTTTGACACAACGCGATGACAAGGAACGCGCGGAGCATTCGGATTTTTATTGCACGCGTTCCCAACGGCGCGGAAAGCATTGGGGCTTTTGAGCGCGCGTGCAATCTCTTTGTAAGTGCTCACTTTCCCGCTCGGAATCTGCGATATTTTTTCCCACACCTTTTCATTGAATCCTGCGGCCATGGCTGTGCACCACTTTACTCGAGCAGCAAAAGTGCGAGCATCACGCCAATTCCCAAAACGAACCAGAGAAGATGTATTGCGGATTCAGAGAAATTCGCCTCATCCTTGTGAAGCTCCGGAATCAGATCAGAGCCCGCAATGTATATGAAAACACCTGCTGCGAATGGCACAAGGAAAGGAACGGCCTGCTCTGCCGCGCTCCCAATCACAAGCGTAATCGCCGCTCCCGCAACTGCCGTGAGCGCCACAAGGAAATTAAACATGATTGCCTTTGCGCGCGTAAAGCCGCCGTGCAAGAGCACTCCAAAATCCCCTATCTCCTGTGGGATTTCGTGGAATAATACTGCAATTGTGGTTGCGATTCCAAGAGGTATGCTCACAAGATAGCTCGCCGCGATGATAATTCCGTCAATGAAATTGTGGAAAACATCCCCAAGAAGGTTCATCATCGCCACAGGGTGAGGGTGGTCATGCGAAGTCGGCACGTGGCAGTGCCTCCAGCGGATGAACTTTTCAACTATGAATGAGAATACGATTCCACAGAGCACATAAATTCCAATGCTTGTTCCCGAGACTTCCATTTCTGCGGCCTCGGGGAGAAGATGTATGAATGCATCCCCAAATAGTGCCCCAGCAGCAAAGCTGACCATGTAAATGAGGAACTTCTCTGCGCCTTTCTTTTCTCGTGGGAAAAGTAAAACCCCAACAATCGAAACCGCGCTAACTAGCAGCACGCTTCCGATTGCATATATCCATGCTTCCATTAGCCTAAAAGTGAATGTTAATAATTTTAAACCTATTTGTTAATAATATTCCTTGGCAAGTTTAAATATGGGATAATAATGGTTTAGGGGTGTTTGTGTGGGCATTGTGAGCGTTTCAATTGGCAGCGAGGAGCTAAGCGAGATAGAATCGTTGCAGCGCGAGCTTGGCATTTCAGGGCGAAGCGAGATAATGCGCATGGGCATAAAGAAGCTTTCCTCGGACCAGAAGGAACTATCGTCCCTTTCTGGAAACATTGATTGTGTGCTACTTGTTGTGCACAAGCACGATTCCACCCACGCGGTTGCAGAAATCAGGCATGATTTCGAAAGCATGATAAGGACGCAGCTCCATAGCCATATAGCAAAGGACAAGTGCCTTGAAATCCTTGTCGCATCGGGAGATTCTAATAAGGTGAAAAAAATGGTTAAGGCATTTGAATCGCTCAAAAAGGTGGATTATGTCAAGCTGGTGGTGCCATGAAAAGCATCAATTCCCCAAGCGCGCCAACGCCGATTGGCCCATATTCACAGGCAATCCTCGCTGGCGACTTCCTCTTTGTTTCAGGGCATGTTGGCAACGAAGCGCAAAGCGGAAAAATAGTTGAAGGCGGCATTGCCGCCCAAACAAAGCAGGTTATGGAAAACCTTGGCGCAATCCTCAAAGACGCTGGATTGGGATTTGACGATGTGATAAAGTGTGAAATTTACCTAAAAGACATTGCCGATTTCAA
Organism: archaeon; assembly: GCA_035289485.1. Taxonomy (GTDB): domain Archaea; phylum Iainarchaeota; class Iainarchaeia; order Iainarchaeales; family Iainarchaeaceae; genus UBA10205. The sequence goes on from DATDXA010000037.1 coordinate 7,833, forward strand.
AGTGGTAAATGGAATTTATGGCTCGTTTTTCCCAAATGCGCACAAGCCCGCGCGCCAGACAATGCAGGTTGCGGCGCTGCCTCTGGGCGCACTTATTGAGATTTCGTGCATTGCACACTTCAAAAAGTGAATGTTCAAATTTTGCCAATTTGGTGGAATTTTAAACCCTTTTCAATCCAGTTTATCCTATTCAAAGGTGTCAAGTTTTGGGCGAAAATCTCTTCAACAAAGTGTGGCAACTGCACGAAGTGCAAAAGCTGCCAAATGGCGAGAGCCAGCTATTTATCGGCCTGCATCTAATCCACGAGGTCACAAGCCCGCAGGCGTTCCAGATGATTCGCGAGCAGAAACTCAAGGTAGCTTTCCCGCAGCGCACAATTGCAACAGTTGACCACATCGTCCCGACTGCAAGCCAGCAAAGGCCGTTTTCGGATCCAATGGCAGAGCAGATGATGCAGGCACTTGAGCGCAACGCCAAAGAATACGGAATCACATTTTTTGGCCCGGATTCTGGGAAGCAGGGAATTGTTCATGTAATCGGCCCGGAGCTCGGGCTCACTCAGCCCGGCATGACAATTGCATGCGGCGATTCGCACACGAGCACACACGGAGCATTTGGCGCCGTGGCATTTGGAATTGGGACTTCGCAGGTGCGTGATGTTTTGGCTTCACAGTGCCTTGCAATAACAAAACCAAAGGTGCGCAAGATTGATGTTTCAGGAAAACTTGGCAAGGGCGTGTACTCTAAGGATGTGATTTTAAAAATCATCCAAGAGCTCGGAGTGAATGGCGGCATCGGATACGCTTACGAATATGCCGGTGAAACTTTTGAGAATATGAGCATGGAAGAGCGCATGAGCGTTTGCAATATGAGCATCGAAGGAGGGGCACGTGCGGGGTATGTAAACCCTGACCAGAAAACTTTTGATTACATAAATGGTCGCGAGTTCGCTCCGCAGGGCGAGGCGTTCGAGCGTGCGGCGGCGTGGTGGAAATCAATCGCATCGGACAAGGGCGCGAAATTCGATGATGTTTTCAAAATGGATGTCTCAAAACTTGCCCCGATGGTCACATGGGGAATAAACCCGGGGCAGGCCATTTCAGTTGAGGAAAATATCCCAAATCCCTCTGATTTACCACAGAGCCAGAGGCAGACAGCGCAGGAAGCGATAGAGCACATGGGGCTTGAATCCGGCTCTCCGATTGCGGGCACGAAAATAGATGTCGCATTCATTGGCTCTTGCACCAATTCGCGCATTTCGGATTTGCGCGAGGCCGCAAAAATCGTTGAAGGGCAGCACGTTGCAAAGGGAGTGAAAGCGCTTGTGGTTCCTGGCTCTCAGCAGGTGAGCGTTCAGGCGATGAAGGAAGGCTTGCACAAGGTTTTTGAAAAAGCCGGATTTGAATGGCGCTTTGCGGGGTGCTCGATGTGCCTTGCAATGAATCCGGATAAACTTGTCGGCAATCAAATAAGCGCATCCTCTTCAAACCGAAACTTCAAAGGAAGGCAGGGCTCTGCGCAGGGGCGCACATTGCTAATGAGCCCTGCGATGGTTGCCGCCGCGGCAATAAATGGAAAAGTGACTGATGTTAGGGGGATGATGTAGATGAGCATTGTAAAACAGGTTGCAGGAAATGGCATTCCACTGCGTGGAGATGATATTGATACTGACAGGATAATTCCCGCGCGCTACATGACCGAGATTACATTTGAGAACATGGGCAAATACGCGTTCTACGATGCGCGCTTTGGCCCTGACGGAAAGCCACTGCATCACCCTTTCAATGAGGAAAAGTTCAGGGGCGGCTCGATTCTCATTGTGAACCGGAATTTCGGGTGCGGCTCCTCGCGCGAGCACGCCCCGCAGGCGCTCATGCGCTTTGGCATTAAGGCAATCGTTGGCGAGAGCTTTGCCGAGATTTTCGCAGGGAATTGCCAGCTCATGGGAATTCCCTGTGTTACCGCCCAGCCAGAGGAAATTAGGGCTCTGCAGGGATTCCTTGAAAACGGCGGCCAGGAAGAGTTGCTAAATCTAAATCTCGAAGAGAATGTGCTAAGTTATGACGATGAAAACATTCCTGTTTCAATTCCGGACGCTCGGCGCAAAAACCTTCTCGCGGGCTCTTGGAACACTTTGGGGCTGCTAGTTGATGCGCTCCCAAAAACGCGGGAAAACGCAAAGAAACTGCCATATCTGGCAAATTTTAAGTGAAAAGCGTACGGGAAAGTATTAAATAGCGGCGTACTTTTTTATTATTCATGAAGCTTAGACTAAATTTTTCCAGCCCAGTTAAAACGGCTGTAAGAGTAATGCGCAGCCTGTCAACTAATTCGCGGGCAGAGCATAAGACTCAAAGAGCTTCCGCATCCAAAGTAAAATTTCTGAACCCTGATTCCGTTCATTCTTTAATAGAAATTCAAAGCGATTCAATAAACTACCTTGAAAGCCGACTTTCCACTCTTTCTGCTAGTGAGAAAACAAGACTGGGGGCTTTGAAAAAAGAGGTTGCCCAGTTGAAAAAAATATTGCTAAAAGGCTCCAATTTGCAAAAAAATTAGCTGTATTTTACAACTTGTATATTATTCATTTTTCTTCTTTAGCATCTTTTCCATGAGCGCTTTGGCGGCGAGCTGCGGGCCTTTCATTTCCATGCCGTCAATTCCAAGCTGCGTGCGTATCTGCCCGACAAAAATTCCTTCCTTGAACATTGCATTGAAATATTTCTCAGCAAGAGGGTCGTGCTCGTCTTTGAGCTGCGTGGGCCCGAAAATATTAGCATAATATGAAGTGGTGATTCCCGATTCCTGCGTTGTGCCTTTAGCCATCCTCTTTCCTTCGCGGAAAACATCCATTGCTTCTTGCGGAGTTGAAAACTTTCCAAGATATACTCCGTCATCAGCCTTGTCATAATTGTTCGCGTAAAGAAAATAATCCACATGCCAGCCGTGCAGAACTTCTTTAAGTGTTGTAATTGGCACAACAACGCGCGCATTAATTTTGTGCGGGCTCATAATAATTGAACGGTCGAGCTGCCCGAACGCATACCCTGCCTCGAGGTCATCAAGGCGCACGAATGCCCCGGTTTCAGTTCCATAAGCGCGAATCTTCCCATCCTTTGTGAGTTCAAGTGAACCCATGTCATCAAAAACAACCTTCATTTCCTTCAAATTGTCTCCGCTAAGAATCCTGAAAGCCTCAATTGCTTCGCTCTTTCCCGCTCCGGAATCCCCGACAAAAACAATATTCGCTTTTTCGCCGCTCTTAAGTGTAATACGAACCATTGCGCCGTGCACTGGCAGGCGCCCGCGCTTTATCATAATGGCATTGTGAAGCGTTAGCATCATTTTCTTGATGTATCCAAAGTATGCGAACTCCTCTCCGAGCGGAATCGCTCCCACCATCAGCTTATTTTTCTCATCATTATAGAACACCGTTTTTTCAGGCGCGTATTTTTTGAGCGCCTCGTGCGGGACACCGTATGCGTAAATCGCATCGGGCTTTCTTTTCAAATCCGCATCCGAGCAGAGTTCAAAAAGGTTTGCGGTCGCAATTGAAAGCCCAGTGTAAAAGTTGTGGAAATACAAATACACCACAAGGTCCCCGACCTTTGCAGGAAAGCAGAGCCATTCATCCGGATTGAACTTCAAGCCCTCAAGCGGGTTGGAATCAACGAGCGCGAACTCCCCCTTGCGCTTGTTCATAGGAGGATCAATCATAATGGGCGGGTTCATGAGAACCTGCGTAATCACAGGCACAACTCCAAGAGCGGAATATTGCGCCGGAAGCTCGGTGCGCTTTGGCTTTGCAATCGCGCTCACCTGGCACCCGGCAGGAACCTGCCTGTAAATCAGGGGGTGCTCT
>DATDXA010000038.1:0-14851 GCA_035289485.1 archaeon
ATGAGCCTATCGACTATCTTTTCAACAAAATCGTTACTATACATCATTGGGAACTCCTCCTTGTTTTTCCAAACAAAAAGATGGAGTTCCCACCTCAAAACCCTTACTTCAAAGCGGGGTCATATCCGCTGTCACTAAACAATTACGTCGCCAAATCGTGCCAGGCTAAGAGGATTTTTCGACCGGGTGTTTGCATAGTAGGCACGATGAAGGGCACGTACATCGGGTGATGGCATATTACCACATATAATTATGTTTTTGGAGTATTTAATTCGGGTAGAATTGTATTTTGAATATAATAAAACCGGAACCCTGATTTGAGGCTCGGGGCCGCCACCAAGAGCCTTAAAATAACCAATAATACTAATTTAGTCCTATGAGCGAACCCATGAAAATCGTATTCCTTGGCACAAGCGCTAGCGTGCCCACAAAGGACAGGAACCTTAGCAGCGTAGCCATCCGCTTCATGGGCGAGTGGATGCTCTTTGACGCCCCGGAAGGGACGCAGAGGCAGATGATGAAGGCGGGGGTTAGCTACCTTAAAATCAACCATGTGTTTATTTCGCACCTGCACGCAGACCACATACTCGGGCTTGGAGGATTGCTTGCCACAATGAACATCCACGGCAGGGACTGGCCGCTTACAGTATACGGGCCTAAGGGAATTGAGGAAGTTGTGCAGATGAGCATGAAACTTGCGATGCTCGCGCCCGGCTTTGAAGTGAAATGCGTTCGCGTGAAGAAAGGCATTGTTCTGCAGGCGGAAAAATTCAGCGTCGAAGCAACGCCGCTTCGCCACGAGGTGGAGTGCTACGGGTATGTGTTTACTGAAACAGATAAGGAAGGAGAGTTCAACAGGCAGAAAGCACTCGCTCTCGGAGTCCCGGTAGGCCCGCTCTTTAGCGAGCTGCAAAGCGGCAAGAAAATAAAAATCGGGAACAAGACCGTGAAGCCTGAAGATGTGATGGACAAATCAAAGGCGCGCAAGGGGCGGAAAATATCACTGGTGTTTGATACCGCGCCCTCAAAAGAATACCACAAGGCGATTGCGGACTCGGATATATTGATACATGAATCCTCGTTTCTTGAAGAGCTCAAGGCCCGCGCGCACGAAACCATGCACTCGACAGCGCGCGATGCCGCACTTGCGGCAAAGCAATCAGGGTGCAAAAAGCTTGTGCTCTTCCATCTGAGCGCCCGGCACAAGGACGATGAAAAGTTCGAGAACGAGGCGCGTGCGGAATTTCACAACGTTGCGGTTGCGGAAGATTTGATGGAAATAGAGCTGTGAAGTCAAGCCCATCGAGTCCTCAAGGACGAAGATGGGGTGCTTCCTCCCGACAAGCAGGTCGGGCTTGGCACCGGCACCGAACCCTGCTGAGAAATATAAACCAAACTTAAAACAAAATCATGAATGCGAAAAGATAGGGAACAACTCATTGAAGAAATAATAGACTCAGGCAATAAGATTATTGGAAGGATTGTCTTCACGCAAGACTACTTGTCATTTGAAGCATTCTCTATCGGGCTGATTTCAATCATAAATGAAAAACCCGCAGAGATAATTCGTTTTGACTGCTCTATAAGAGAAAAGGTTAATGTCCATAGGTTTTACAATAACCCTCCGACCAAGCACTACCTTGATTTGGAAAAAACCCCGGAAACCGCCCTTGAACTTTGGAATATCATCAGGGCAAACTGGCACGAATATTTGAGCAAATATAAGGAAAATCATAAGATAACCGATAAAGTTATATAACAGTATAAGTCAATTTAGTAGGCGATTCAAATGAAAAAACTGAAAATCAAATTAGGCGGCGATGCAGCCAGGGATTTTTCCGAAATACTGCGCAGCCCATCCAAGGGCGAACCTGGAACCCGCGCATTGTACATCAAAAGCACCAAAGAGCTTTATGAACTCTTTTCGCCAAAGAAAATTGAGATGCTCCGTTTATTGCTCTCTTACAATGGCAAGCCACAGATGATTACCGAAATAGCAAGGAAAACTCAAAGGAAGCAGGAGGCAGTGAGCCGCGATGCCATCGCACTGGAGCACTGGAACCTAATTGAAAAAATCCGTAAGGGCCGAACTGCGCTGCTGAAAGCAAAATACGACACCCTCGAAATCAGTCTCGCGCAATAAATCTGTGCTGAGCAACCTATTTATTCCCCATTCGCTATAATTTCTTCTCATGCAGGCGATAATCATGGCGGCGGGGCGCGGAGTGCGCCTGCGGCCAATCACAGAAAGGGTTCCAAAATGCATGGTAGCGGTAAAGGGCAAGCCGCTTCTTGAACGCGTGCTCACAAGCGTGATTTCTGCAGGAATCACGGAACTGAACCTTGTTGTGGGATATAAAAAGGAAATCATTGAGGACCACTTCGGCCCGAAATTTGAAGGCGTGAAAATAACCTATTTTGTCCAGCAAGAGCCAAAGGGAACAGCGCACGCCGTGAGCCTTTTGCAGGATTACATCAAAGGAAAATTCTTCGTTGCCAATGCGGATGTGCTTGCAAGCACAAGAGATTACAAAAGGCTTATTCGGGTTGATGAGGATGAGGAGTTCAATGGGCTTGTGCTCGCGCGCAAAGACCCCGAGCCATGGAAATACGGAGTGATCAAAACAAAGGGCAACATGGTCGATTACATTGTCGAAAAGCCAAACCCTGACAAGGAGCCAAGCAACCTTGTGAATGCTGGCATTTACCGCTTCGATTCGGATTTCATGGACGCGGTGATGGCGACCGGCCTTTCGCAGCGCGGGGAATACGAGCTCGTGGATTCGATGAGAAATTATATTGCGGCGGGAAAAAGGGTTGATTGCGTGCGCTGCGAGGACAAGTGCGTGGATATTTCAGACATTGAGGATCTCAAGATGGCGAACCAGATGGATGAGGCGATTTTTCCCAAATAAAATTTTTTAATCAGGGGGTTTTGAAAATCTGCCCGGGCTTTAGCACCACAGGAATTGTCTTGAGTATGCTCTTTTCTATGCGCGCCTTGAAATCATTCGCATCCGCCTGGATAGTGTCAAAAGAATTGTAATGCATTGGGATTACATATTTTGGCTTCATTGTCTTTGTCGCGCGCACGGCATCAATTACATCCATTGTTGAACTCCCGCCAATCGGAAGTATTGCAATGTCACTTTTTATTTCTGAAAAAGAATCCATAAGCGCGGAATTTCCGGCGAAGAAAACCGATTCATCATCCTTTTGGAAAATATAGCTTACAGGATAGAAAGAATTCGGATAATGAGCCCCGCTAACAGAGATTTTTACGCCGCGCAGGTTGAATGAATCGCCCACTTTTACGTTGTGCTTTAGTTCGCTTGGCAAATCAAGCTCATTCAGAACGGATTCGTGGCCAACGACAACTGCTTTATCGCGGTTTGCGATAATATTTACCGCTGCCTTGTCGAAATGGTCAAAGTGCTCGTTGCTCACGCAGATGGCATCAATGCCGGTAATCTTGTCCGCGCTGAGCGGGCACTTTGCAAGCACCTTGAAGGTAGTCTCTCCTTCTGGCAGCCCGATAAAAGGGTCGACAAGGATATTCACGCCGTCAAAAGAAATTTTGAAAAAAGAGTGCCAGAGGTATTGTACCTTCATCATTCCACAATAAGAGTAACAGTTCTGTGGTATTTAAGTGTTTCCGGTGGGAAAAACGAAAAAATGCAGCTGGGGAGCGCATGAAAATATTTTCCTGTGCTATTCCGGAAAAATTTCCGCGCCTGCCAAAATGCCAAACCAAGGGGCGAACCTTGCCAAACCAATAAACATTTAATAGCCAAGCGGGGCAATAATAATTGCATGAAAAGAATGGCAATAGTGCTGCTGATTATTTTGCTCTCGCAAGTGGCAGCGGCTCTAAAAGTCGACAAGCTCGAGATAGAAGTGGTTGTTGATGGAGAGGGTTTTGCATCCGTTACTGAAAACTATTTCCTCTCATTCATAAGCGATTTTGAATTCAATGATTTCAAGCAGAATGCGAACAAAAATTCGGCAAGCCTGAGCGTTTGGCAAGCCAGTTATGATTTCTTCAAGCCACATTTCACAGAATCCGCCGGGAACAAAATCACATCATCTGGAATAATTTTTGATGAAACATCAAAGACGCTCCAGCTAAAATACGGGCTCACGGAAAAATTCGCAACCCTGCTGACAAGCGAACAGAGAAGCGACACATATTCCATTCCGGATTCCGCGCTTGCGGCATTCAACATTGCAGGAACAATTGTGATACCTGAAAATACGAGAATAGTAATAAGGCTGCCGGAAAACACGGAAGTTGACACAGAAAAGCTCCCGGACAAAGTTGAAGTGGCATTTGGCAATCAGATAGTTCTAAACGGCATTCAAAGCAACTCAATCAATATACAATACAGCCTGTTAAAGCCCATAGCGCCGAAAAGCGATGAAATAGTGCAGGGAATTTCCAACACATACATTTTCGCGCCGCTTGCGGTGCTGCTTCTCATCGGCACATATGCCAAGCGCGAGGAAATAGAGAAGATTGTTGAGGACTACATTGTGAACCACTCGGAAATGAAGCCGCGCGAATCCGAGGAAATAGAAATAGATTTCGGGAAATGAATTCATTTTTTCTTTTTCTTAAAACTCCTGTGCTTTTTTATCTCGCCGTGCATCGCCCCTGAAAAATCCGCCCCGATTTTTTTGAGGATGTTCTGGACGCTGTAATCGTCCGTGAGCACGGTGAATTTTTGCCCGCGGCCCTTGAACTCCGAGGCGAGCGCAACAATGGAAATGTCGGCTTCGCTTAGGCGGGTTCCGGACTGCCCGCACTTTTCGGTGGTTTTCTGTATCGAAAGCGGGCAGGGGTCCTGAATAATGAGTGAACCGGTGGACGCGGCATTTTCCGCCAAGAGGCGGCTTCGAAAATCACGCCATTCCGCAAACACCTTTGAAGTGGTGTAATGCTTGTTTTTGGCGTCAAATGAGAAAAGCTCGTCATTTAGGAGCGCTGAGGCGTCAAGAAGGTAAATCATCACAATTGCCATTTAGAAGAGGCTGTTGAACGCTTTTAATTTTATTGATGCACTAATATGAAGTGTTTGCATGGATTTGAAGGCAATTGCAGCGGCCCTTAGTGACATTGAAAAGAAAACCCTGCGCGCGCTCACAAAAGAGCCGGCTTCGCTTGAAGAGGTTTCTTCTAGGGCCGGAATAGGGATTGATTCGGTGCGCCGCGCATCATCATGGCTTTCTGAAAAGGGACTTGCTAAAACAGACGAAAACAAAACGAAAAAACTTGTTCTGACATCTGCGGGGAAGGACGCGCTTGATCGGGGCCTTCCGGAAAAGAGGCTTTTGCAAAAGCTTTCTGAAAAAGGCGCGCTTGATTTTCTCTCAGCCAAGGAACAAACAGGCCTTGGAGAGCAGGAATTTAACGCAGCACTTGGAGTGAACAAGCGCAAGGCATTCATTGCAATACTGCGCTCTCAGCCCCCGAAGATTGAGATTACTGAAGTCGGAAAGGAATTCCTCCCGCAGAAAACCCCAGAAGAAAAGGCGCTTTTGGAAATTTCAAAATCCGGAAAAGCCGACGCTTCACTTGCAAAAGAACTAATTACGCGCGGGCTTGCAGAGGAGAAGGAAGAATCTGCATGGAAAATGAGCGCAACTAAGGAGGGGGAGAATGTTCTTGAGCTAAAGGAGTTCTCAGCGCAGCGCGCATACAATATCGAAGACCCTGTGCCAAAAATTCACATAGGAAAAAAGCAGCCATATATCCAGTTCCTAAACACCATCCGCAGAAAGCTCACGGAGCTCGGATTTAAGGAAATGGAGGCGCCCCTAATTGTTCCCGAGTTTTATAATTTTGATGTGCTCTTCCAGCCGCAAAACCACCCCGCGCGCACATGGACCGATACTTACCAACTCAAGGCGCCCAACAGCGGCAAACTAGCCGACAGAAGAGCGGTGCAGGCGATTAAGGCAGCGCACGAAAACGGGGGAGTTTCAGGCTCGAGCGGATGGGGGTATAGGTGGAGCGAGGAAATTGCATCAAGAATTATGCCAGCGGCACATGGCACGGCGCACACGGCAAGGCAGCTCACAAAAATCACACAAAAAGACATACCTTGTAAGTACTTCACAATTGCAAGATGCTTCAGGCCCGATGTTTTGGACGCCACGCACCTTATTGAATTCAACCAAACAGATGGCTTCATACTTGGAGATAACCTCAATTTCCGCCACCAGCTCGGCGTTCTTGAGCAATTCGCAAAGGAAATCGCGGGAGCGCAGGAAGTAAAATTCCTGCCGGATTATTATCCTTTCACAGAGCCCTCTGTGCAGCTCTCCGCAAAGCACCCAACGCTTGGATGGGTTGAGCTTGGAGGCGCCGGGATGCTGCGCCCGGAAATTCTCAAAAACCTTGGAATAAACTGCATGGGCTTTGCATGGGGAATAGGAATTGACCGCCTTGCGATGTTTAAGCTCGGGATAAAAGACATCAGATATCTCTTCTCGGATAACCTTGAGTGGCTGCGCAAAACTCCTCAGGTGATTGAATGAAGCAGGAAATGGTATTGCCTCTGTCCCTTCGCAGAAGGGACAAGTCCGCTCCCTTCCGAGGAGCAGCTCGGACGCCACAGGTGATTGAATGAGAGGTGAAATCTGATGCCGACAATTAATATCAGCAAAAAGGATCTCGAAACCCTTCTTGGAAAAAAACTTTCAATGCAGGAGCTTGCGGACGCGCTGCTTTATGTGAAGGGGGAAATTGACGGCGCAGAAGGGGACAGCATAAAAGTGGATGTTAAGGAAACCCTGCGCCCGGATCTTTGGAGCACCGAAGGAATCGCGCGCGAACTCCGAGCGAAGATGGGAATGCAAAAAGGGCTCCCGGATTACAAGGTTGCAAAGGCGAAAGTTTCCTGCACAATAGATCAGACAGTTGAAAATGTGCGGCCGTTTATTGCCTGCGCAATAGTGCGCAACGTAAAAGTTACGGAAAATTTTCTTATACAGATGATACAGCTGCAGGAGAAAGTGGGAACAAGCTTTGGCAGAAAAAGAAAAGAGGCCGGAATTGGATTGTACGATTTTGAAAAGATGACTCCGCCGGTTTTCTACAGGGGTTATAAGGACAAGGAAATAGAATACGTCCCGCTCGAATACAAGGTGAAAATGCGCCCAAGCGAAATACTTTCTCAGCACCCCAAAGGAAAAGAATTTGGGCACCTGCTGAAAGGATTTGACAGGTATCCGATTGTGATTGATTCGGCTGGAGTAGTGGCATCCATGCCGCCCATAATCAATTCCGAAGCCACAGGAAAAATCACGGAAAAAACAAAAGACATTTTCATCGAATCCACAGGATATGATTGGGAAAAGGTCAATATTGCGCTTAAGGTCATATGCATGGCCCTTGCAGATAGGGGCGGAAAAATAGAGGGCGTTAAAATAATTTTCCCGAAAACAAAAACGTACCCAAAAAAGCCGATTGAAACGCCCTTTTTTGGCACAAAAAAAATCACCGTGCCCATAGATTATTTCAGGCAGGTCTCCGGGCTTGAACTTACGGAAAAGCAGCTCGTGCCGCTGCTTGAGCGCGCGAGATACTCGGTGAAGAAAAAGGGCGCATCACTCGAACTTGAGTACCCTGACTTTCGCAATGACATAATGCACCCAGTTGATGTTGTTGAGGACATGCTAATTAGCTATGATTACAACAAAATCGTCCCGCAAAGGCCAAAGCTTGCGGTCGTAGGTGAAGAGCTTAAGCAAACCGCATACATTGACAAGATCCGTGATGTTTGTGTTGGAATGGGATTGCAGGAAGTTCTCACGTTCAATTTGACTTCGCGCGAAAAGCAGGAGAAGATGGTTTTACTAAAGGGCGAGGAGTTTGTTGAGATTGCAAACCCTGTTTCAACTAACTGGAGCATACTGCGCAAAAATATTTACCCCGAGCTTTTGGAATTTCTCTCCAAAAACAAGCACGCTGAATACCCGCAGGGGATATTTGAAGTGGGAACAGCGCTCGCACTTGACAGTTCAAGCGATATCAAGACAAGGCAGATGAATAAGCTCTGCATTGTAATGTCCGGGCGCGAGTTCGGGTTCACGCGGATAAAATCGGTGTTCGAGGCGGTTTGCCACGAGCTTGGAAAGAAATGCACACTTAGCGCAACGAGCAATCCTTCGCTTAAGGATGGCAGGCGCGGAGCAATCGGCGGAGATTCGAAAGGAATACTCGGAGAACTCTCAGAGCAGGTTGCGAAGAACTTCGGACTTGAGAATGCGGTTGTTGTTCTGGAAATGGAAGTTTAACCCGAAAAGGAAAAGAATTAATAAAGCCAAATCGGTAGTTACATAATGAAAAGAAAACCAATTGGACATTCTTCTATGCGAAAGCCTACTGACAGATTAGGCATAGGGGATTTCATCGGATATGGTCACATACAATTTTCTCCTGAGAAAAAACCGCATTTGTATCTGCGACTCAAACCAAAGAAATCAACAGCAAGAGTCACATCTAATGATAAAAAGTAGAATTGAATTGCCAGATACCATGCTTTTCAGAACAGCTTTGTCTGATTCCCGGTGCGCGGCCCTGCGGGCTCATCATCCGAATCAGGAACCTCTTTTTTCACTTCTTCTAAATCTTCATTCACTTCGCTAGCTTCTGCAAATGGAGCGGGTTTTGGCCGCGCGTTCTGGCCTAAAATCTCAGAAACCTCGGCAAGAATTGATTGCACCTTTTTTGTTTCGGGCGTGGTGTCCAGCAGGAACGCAAGCTCTTTCTCCTCAAGGCCAAAAGAGGCTGTGAGCGCAACCGCACTCTCTCGGTTTTCAAATATCATTTTCAAATATGGCAAATCCGCGGAAATCACCTTGCGCGATGAGGAGTTTGTCAATTTTCCTATTTTGAGGCCGAGCTGTTTTTTCATGTTGCGAAGGCCTGAAGTTTTAGAGAGCATCGAGAGAAGCCCCGGAAACTGATACATCACAAAATCGTTCGAAGGCTTTTGCTTTGAGAGAGCAACGCCCTCGGCTGCGAGTTCGGTTGAGTACTTGAGAAAGCCCCAATGCTGCCTGTTGTAAATTCTGCCATTGAAAACATCCGCGCGCGAAAGCCTGTCGAACGCGAGAGCCACATCATCGGCATTTGAATACTGCCGCGGAATATTTTCCTCGACCCACTGAAAGAGCATGTCGTTACTCAAATCGCTTTGCGAGCGCATGCTTCGAATTTGTGCAAAATCCATTCCCTTGAAAATGGCTTTCATTATGCCAAAAACTTTCTGCTGGCGCTCTCGATAGGAGAGAGATTTTGCATCTTCCATTGAAACATTTCCCGCGAACGCAAGAGTTTCAAGGTCAAGAAGAGCAGAGCGCATATCCCCTGAAGAATTTCGCGCAAGCTCTTTTATTGATTCTGGGTCGTAAGTGATTTTTTCAATTTTTAAAATTTGTTCAAGGCGCTTTGCAATTGATAAGTAATTTATTTTCTTGAATTCAAATGCTTTGCAGATAAAACGGAGTGCTGAAATTGTTTTGTCTGAAAAAATGTCGGTTGCGGTGAGAATTACCGGGTTTTGCGCATTTTTAACAATTGAAGCGATTGCGGAGGCTCCGCCCCTATCACGTGAAGTGAGAGCGTCAACTTCATCTAAAAGAACAAGCCTTCGTGAGGCAAACATTGAGGCGTTCTGCGAAGCGGTCCCTGCAATCCGCTCAATCGAATCTTTCGAGCGCAAATCAGAGCTATTCAGCTCAACTACATCCCACTTGAACTGCTTTGCAATAAGGTATGCAAGGCAGGTTTTCCCAGAGCCGGTCTGCCCCCAGAGAAGAAGAGGCGGCTGCTTTTCACCCGCGTTCCACTTCTTTGCCCACTCCTCGGCCTTTTGCGCAATTTCGGAGTTACCAATGAACTCATCAAAAGAAGAGGGAAAATACTTTTCAGTCCACATCTGCGCCATGAAACAAAAAGGCGTGAAAAGCAATAAAAGGGAATTCATTTGCTTTGCAAATCGATTTCCTTTAGCAGCATATCTTTCGGCGCGGAAACTGAGTACTCCTTGGATTTGCCCATATTTCCAAGCGAAATTGCGCGCACTAAAACAAGCCCCTGCTTTTCAAGCTTTGCAAGGATTTCGCGAAGGCGCCTCTCCTTTAATTCATTGCCTTTTTTTGAGGAGTAAATTTCGTGGATTTTCCCCGAGAGCACCGGCTGGCTTTGCGCGATTATGCGTAGGAGCTCAAGCTCATCTTTTGCAAGGTGCTTGAGCCCTTTTAGAAGCGAAACAGCGCCAACGTCAGCGAACGCGCCTTTGAGGTCCGCAACCGTAACTTTTCCGGTGTTCGCGCGCTCAGCTGCCCTTCCGGCCTTGAGCAGCGATTCAAGCGCCACTCTGCAATCCCCGCCGGATTTTCCGGCATTAGCGGCAGCAACCCCTATCACATCCTTTTCAAGCGCGCCTTTAACGAACGCTTTTTCTGCGCGCTCCGATAGAATTGATTTGAGCTGCGATGGAGTGTAAGGCTCGAAAATAAGTGTCTGCTCGGCTAGAGAGCTGCGTATGCGCGGGTCAAGCTTTGCCGTGAGTTCTGAATCATTTGAAATCATCACAATGCCAAGGCGCAGCTTTTCGTATTCTACTATGCGCAAAAGATCGTATAGGAGCTTTGCATTATCCTCAGTGAGCATAAGCTGGTCGACTTCATCTAGCACAACAATCGGAGTGAAACTGCACTTGCGCAAGGACTCCACAAGCTTTGTGAAAATCTCATCGGTTGCAAGGCCGCGGCGCGGGACAACCGCCCCGATGAAATTTGCAATCGCTGCGAGAACCGAGGGGCGGGAATTGTACTCAAAGCAATTTAGGTATATGCTCTTTGCGCGATCGTGAGATTGCTCAAGCTCACGGAGCACATACTTTGCGCACACGGTTTTTCCAACTCCTGTTGGGCCTGCAAGGAAGATATTCATCGGCTTTCTTCCCTGAAGTATTGGCCTAAAGCAGTACGCAAGCGAATCCAGTTCATTGTCCCTGTGCGGGAGCTTTTCTGGAATGAACTCCGGGTAGAGAAAGCGCTCATCTAAGAATACATTGCGCTCTGTTGCTGCTTGGGAGAAAAGTCCTTTTGGCATATGGAGTAAATAACGCTTTTCCGGTTATTAAAAAGCACGCAGTGCCGCACCGGCACCGAGGTGTCTGCAAAGCAATATATTCGCGCAAAAACCAAAGTACCACTAGGCTCATATAGGTGGGAAAGAGTTAGGGGGAACCAGACTGCTTTTAATTCACCCCCCCTTAACTCCCAATCCTTCCTTGCGAAAATCCCGCCTAAGCCGGAGCAACACTTATTGGGCGATTTCTGGCTCTAGGAGCACTGAGAGCTTTTCAGAAAAATCAAAAAACTTTTCCCTGTTTTCACGTGCACGCGAAAGTTTTTTTAGCGGATTATTGAAAATGGCCTTAATTTTCCCGGGGTTTTTTGACATCACAATTATCCGGTCGCCAAGGGTTATTGCTTCCTCGATGTCGTGGGTAACCAGTATTATCGGCATTTTTTCCACCTTGTGTATTTCAAGCATCAAGCTAGCCATCTTCCTGCGCGTTATGGCATCAAGCGCCGCAAAGGGCTCATCCATCAGGAGAATTTTTGGCTTATTTGCAAGCGCCCTTGCAAGAGCAACCCTTTGCTGCATCCCGATAGAGAGCATGAAAGGGTAATGATTGCCAAATTCAGAGAGCCCGACTTCTAAGAGGAGTTTTTTATGGTCGGCCTTTTCCCCTGAGAGGGAAGGCCCAAATGAAATGTTTGACTCTGTGTCCATCCACGGGAACAATGATGGCTTTTGAAAAACTATTCCCACGGATTTTGAAGGGCCTTTTATTTCGGCGCCTTCGAAAATTACCTTTCCCTCATCCGGCTTTGAAAAACCCGCAATAAGCCCAAGAAGGGTTGATTTGCCACAGCCGCTTGGCCCGAGAATTACGGTGATTCCCTCATTGCAGCGCAGGCTTACATCATCAAGGGCTGTGAATCTTTTGCCATTGCTGCTAAAGTGCTTTGAAACCTTGGAAATATGCAGCATCTAAATCACCCTGTTCTTTTCAGCCCAGCCAAAAAGCGATGCATTTGCAAACCGCAATGATTTGTCCATAACAAGGCCAATTAGCAAAGTCAGAAGCAGCAGCCCGAACAGTTCGCCCGTGTGCAAAAATCTTTGTGCAAGAATTAGGCGATGGCCAAGCCCGGAAGTTGCCGATACAACCTCTGCCATAATTACAATGGCCCATGCTGCGCCCAGTTCAATGCGTATAATCTCGACAAGATCTGGAAGAATTTTGGGAAAAACAACTTTAATGAGCGCATCATGCCATGAAGCGCCAAGTGAATATGCAACATAGAGATATTCTTTCTCAATTGAAGCTGCGGCATTTGAAATGTAGAGTGTTGCAAATGGAAGAGTTCCGAAAAACACTATGAAATATTTTTGCTCTTCTCCAAGGCCAAGCCAGAGAATTGAAATCGGGACAATTGCAGCCGATGGAATGTAGCGAAAGAGGCTAAGAAGCGGCTCGAAAAAATTGCTGAGTTTTCTTGAACTGCCTGAAAGTATTCCAACCGGAATTGCAACAGCCATTGCGAGAATAAAACCTGCAAAAAGCCTTGCAATTGATGTGGCGGCATCTGAGAGGACATTACCTTGCAGCAAAAGGGCGGCGAGTTCTGAAACCGTGTCCCAGGGCGATGCAAAAAACTGCGGCGCTATGGCTCCTGAAAATGTAAAAATTCCCCAAAAAGTGAGCATGCAGGCAAGGCCAAGAAAATAAAATTTGCTACCCTGGCCTTTTGCCTGCGTGCCCTGGGTTTTTTCCACTGAACTCACTTCCCAAGTTCGCGCACAATTGATTGGTCTATTAGCGCGTTTACATCAACCGGGGCGCTAATCATTCCATCCTGCACCGCAATCTGGTTTATTTCTTCTGCAAGAGAATAAATCGGCCCATCGAAAAAGGCCTTTGCCTCCTGCAGCGAGTTCCATCTAAGTGTTGCGGAAATCTCCCTGAATTCCTCCGGCGTCATGGAGTAATGCGCTGACATTATGCGGTATGACTCGCCTGGATTTGTTGCAATGTACTGCTGCGCATCTATCCACGCTTCAATGAATGCCTTTATTGCAGGCCTTTTGTTTTGCAACGCAGCAGGAGTTGGAGCGACAACATCCACAATTTTTCCGGGAACATCTGCGCTTGAGACAAGTATTTTGCCCCCGGAACTTGCGGCGGCTTTTGAAAGCCATGGCTCCCAGGTGCACGCGGCATCCACATCACCATTGAAAAAAGCCGCGCCCGCTTCATCTGCCGGGATGTCAAGGAACTGCACACTGTTTTTTTCAATTCCCTGTTTTTCCATCAGGCTGCGCAGGAAAAAATATGCGGGAACGCCAATCTGGCACGCAACTTTTTTCCCCTCAAGGCCTTTTAGCGTTGCAATTGATTGCTTTGAAATTACGCCATCTGCTCCGAGAGATTCATCTAACATGTAAACGAACCGTTGCTCGCTGCCTGCCCCAACATCGACTATGCCCATATCAACCGTGTGCAGCACGATGTCAGCGTTGCCGCCTGCAAGCATTGCCCGAACTTCCGATTGCCCTTCAATTTCAAGTATTTTAACATCAATACCCCTTTGCGCAAAAAAGCCTTTTTCCTGCGCAATATAGAGCGGGCCATAGCCAACCCATGTTGGCGAAACAACTACAAGCCCTGTTGCCTCACGCGGCGCGCCTGCGCATCCTGCAATTAGGATTGCAAAAGCCGCCAGCGCGAAAATTTTCATATTGCCCATTTTTCTAAAACCCCCTTTTACGAGATAGCTGCACGCGGAGTTATTAGAGATTTGTCGTCTTTCTTACGACACTTTTAAAACGCTTTTGGGGGTGAATTAGCTGCATGGACTTAAAGCCACTTGAGCACATCGGCCTTAGCAAAAACGAAACGGAGCTTTATTCAATTCTTTTAAGAAGCGGCCCTTCATCGGCGAGTGCAATATCGGAAAAATCAGGAATGTACAGGCCCTATGTGTATGATACGCTTGAGAGGCTGCTTGAAAAGGGCCTTGTGAATTTTGTAGTAGAATCCAAAAAGAAAATATATTCCGCTTCGCGCCCCGAAAAGATACTTGAGCTAATAGAGGAGCGCAAGCAGGAAATAGAATCGCTGCTCCCCGAACTTTCAGCACTTGCAGATGCCAAACAGGCTCAAACCAATATCAGCGTCATTAGGGGAAAGGAGGTTGTTGGGACTGTGATAAAAACCGCCCTTGAGAAATTGCGCAAGTATGGAGGCGAAGAGCTTATTTTGGGTGTTGATGACGCGCTCTATGTAAAGCACGCCCCTGTGCAAATCAAAAAATACATTGCGGCAATTGAGAAGGAAAAATTGCACGAACGTGTCATTTCAAGCGAGGAGATGAAGGCATTTGTTGGCGGGAAAACAAGCCATTACAGGTTCCTTAGCAAGGAATTTTTTAACCCAACCGCAATACACATAGCAGGAAACTGCGTGTGCATGATAATGTGGACCGAGCCTCTTATTGGCATTATAATTGAGAGCCCCGATGCTGCGGATGCCTATAGAAAGTACTTCAATTTGCTCTGGAAAATTGCAAAACCCAAGAAGTGGAAACGCAATGCCTGAGAACAGATTGGCTAACCAAAATGTGTTGTCCTGATTTAATGTCCTCTCTGTGTTTCATGTTGGGTCATCGTCCTTTTATGCTTTGTCCAAGAACGCCCTTATGGGCGTTCTGAGTGAGCCGTTTTCTAGGCTCATGTGTGGTCTGCGTTCGTTGTAGTACT
>DATDXA010000039.1:0-6130 GCA_035289485.1 archaeon
TTTCGTGTTCCTTGCGTGGATTGGGTTCATGGCTTTCTATAAGCCCAAGGCAAAAGAAGTGTTCCACGAGGCGTGAATTCAGCGCCCGGGCTTTTACCATTTTTTTAATTTAGATTCCTGTATTTTTGCATTTGTGCGCGCTCATTGCTTTAGAACGATAATATTGCCGCGGCCTTTCTTGAATTTTTTCACAACGCCCATTTGTTCAAGCTCGGCTACAATCAGTGAAACCTTCGCCTCGCCATATTCTGGCATTTTTTCGCGCAGCTCTTTTTGCGTTAGCCTTCCGCCGTAGTTTTTGAGTATTTCAATGGCTTTGGCAGTTTCCTTGTCGGCATTTTTTTGAGAAGCCACAGGTGCTGGCGCATTTTCCGATTCATGCACATTTAGTATTTCTGCATGCATCTTCATTTTTTGCTCAATTCCAATGTTCTCTGTTTCAAGCCCTGTGGTTTTCTTAACAAGTTTTTTTGCCGCAAAAATAATTCCACCCATTATCAGGATGAATGCGATTGCTGCAAGGGCTACTCCCAAAATCCCCTGTTCATTTTGCGGCTGCGCAGTGCTATTCGCATCCGAAGGGAACGTTAGCTGGTTGAAATCATCAAACAAATAGTCCTCGTCATCAAGCGCTGGAAATAGTATCAAATCAAGCGTGAAGTTTCCATCAGCTTTCACCTGTATGGTTTCGCGCGCCGTGTACTTGAGCCTGTTGTTCTCAAAATACTCGGCAATGATGTTATAATCTCCCGCAGGCACATCAAATGAATATCTTCCGGTTTCTGCAACAAGCACCTGCCTTGGCACGGTGTTGATTTCCACGATGGTATTTTCCTGCGGCTCAAGCGTGTACCATTCAAATGTAGTTCCTGAAACAGTTGCGGCATTTGCAACTGAGCAAAGCACGAGAAGTGCCGCAATGAACAAAAGTTTCTTTATCATGCGCCTACTTCCTCTTTGCATTAAATCCTTTTAAGCTCTTCGTAAAGTTTTAGGCGGCAGAATAATCATTTTCCTGGCAAAATAAGGGCTTGTAAAGCTTTATTTTCCGTTAACGGAGCAGTATCTATTTAAAGAAAAAACGGCGAGGTAGCTACAGGTGAAAATTGCTTTTCGGAGGTGGAAAGCCTATGAGTAAAGAATATGCAAATGCAATCACGTTTGCCGTGCTTGCTGCGGTGCTGATTTTTTCAGCCGCGCCTGTGTTGGCAAATGAAGATAGTGAAGGCAGTGCAGTAAATGCTGCAACCGGCCTTGCTGTAAATGCTGGCGTGCGCGTTGGTGCGCAGGCAGATGCGGAGGCTTCAGAGGCTGTGGACGCATCCGCGGAGGCGGACTCGGAAACTGAAATCGAGTCACAGGACGATAGCAAAGCGGCTGTCCGGGCAAGAATAGGCCTTGGCATCGGTGCTGTTGTGAAGGAAAGATATGAAAAAGCAAGGGAGAAATACATCGAGGCCCGGGAAAATGCAAAAGAAGGCCTTGATGAATTTAATTCAATAAAGGCGAGGCTGCGGCTTGCGGCTTCTGTGGACAAATCAAGGATAAGGGCGGAGTTAAAAACCACGGCCCGGCACGTTCTCCTAAACCAGGTGAACGCGATAATCAATCACCTTGATGCCATCGAAGACAAGCAGGTTGCGCCAGACAACTACGCAGAAGTAAGGGCGTTCTTTGAGGCAAAGCAGCAGCTCCTTGTGGATACAAATCTAAGCCAGGAAGCCCTCATCAGCACATCAGCTGAGATAAGGGATTACTGGCGCACGCACAGGCTGGGCGTTGAAAAGGACGTTGGCGAAAAGCTAATCGCCCGATTTGATGCCATAATAGCCAATGCGGAGAAGTTCTCGGCAAGGGTGGCCGCGCAGATTGCAGAGCTCAAGGTCGACGGCAAGGACACATCGCTTCTTGAAAGGGGCCTTGCAAAGCTCAATGCCGACATTGCCCTATTCAAGGATGTGAGCGCGAAAGTTGAGGCGGACCTGAACGCATCTTCGGATGTGAATTCGGAAATAACCATCCGCGAAGCGCATCAGCTCCTTGCACGCATGCACAAGCAGCTGCAGGTGGACTTCAGGCTCATGAAGTCGCTTTTCAATGCGACGCGCGAATTAGATGCCTCAGCAGAGCTCAGCTCCAAGCTAACCTCGGAGCTGAACCAGGCAATAGCCGAATCAGAAACAACTGTTCGGGGTGATGTGAATGAGTAAAGCCATATTATTTGGCCTAATCATAGCATCTCTTCTTGTTGCGGGGTGCGCCTCGCAGCAGGGCTATGAGGCTGCGCAGCCGGCTCAGAATGCCGGTGCCGACCAGTCAGCCGCGCAGTCAGAGCAGATAACGGGAATGGAATCAGACCTCACGGAAATGGAATCCTCGTTGGGTGATGCGGATTTCTCGCAATATGAATTCCTAGAGGTTGATGATTCGACATTCAAGTAAAACAACAGTTTCGTCTGTTGGGTGCGACGGCTATCCCGTCTTTGTGACGGGATAGGTCATCCACTTTATAATTTTAAAAAATAAAAAGGGAAGGGCATTATGCCCTTTCCAAAATATTTTTTTTATCCGTATGCCGCTTCGCACTGCGCCCTGTATGCCTCAGGCACCTGTGTGCATGTGTCGCTTCCGGGTGAACCTGATTTTAACCTTTCGCAGCGAGGTTACTTCCATGGGCGAATTGGAAGAATTCCTCGCGGAAAATCACCTCTCCGGCGCGCAAAAAATCTCCAAGGGCTGGTCTTCGGACATTTTCCTTGCACAGGATACAAAGGGGCGTAAATTTGTGCTCAAGGTTTTGCACGCAAAGTCAAATAGAAGACATATGTCTCAGAAAGAGACGGAGTTCCTCAAACTCGCAAACTCAGTTGGCATCGGCCCACACTGGCTCAAAACGGATTTCGCGCGCAACATCGTGATGATGGAATTTATTGATGGCGTCCATTTCAGCGAATGGGTTTTTGGGAAGATTTCAAAATCGGAACTGGAAAATTTCATTGATGCGCTCTTTGCTCAGGCGCGCGCTCTTGATGAAATCGGTCTTGACCACGGCCAGCTCGCTGGAAAAGGGAAAAATATTCTCGTGCGCGGCGCAATGCCAGTGATAATAGATTTTGAAAAAGCTTCGCGCTCGCGCAAGGTTCACAATGTGAAAGTATTGGAATCATTTTTGTTTAGGAGCAAGAATTCTGCTATTATAAAAAAAATAAAAGAAACGCTTCAAGGTTGATTAACGCCGTGCATATAATCGTTTCATGCGTTTGACCCAATTTCTGATTTTATATCTGGCTCGGGAATTTGCTGCCCATATGCTGTTTGTCACTCTTTGAAAGCCGCTTCTTCCGGACAAATCAATGCTGCTTTTATATGGCAAAACATTTTTGAGGTGCGTAAGGTGGACGGCTCCAATCAGTATGAATTTTGGTTTTATCTGACTTAGTCTTTCCTCATACTTTTTTTCTCTTACTGGTGTTGCAAGAAGGCTAAATAGTCTCCACTTTTTTCGGTTCTTTTTCCCTTAAAATTTCGTCCTTAATTTGCCTGGCTTTCTCTATTTCTCTTCCCTCAAAACCCACAATGCGGGCTTTTTTCTTAATGAGATATTTGAGCAGTGTAAAATTATATTCCAAACTTTCAAAGTTTTCTCTTGCGTAATCATATTTCCTTTCTATGCTTTCCCTTTCTTGTTCATTCATGGGCTTTGCAAGCACCCTTTCATAGTTTGCAAGTGTTTTTCTGAGGCTTTCAAGTGTCCTTTCATGTTCTCCGGAAATGGATTTTTTTATTTCCTCTTCTATGTCGTTTTGGGTTTGCTCGTCGGCTACAACATCCCCCTCTCTCAGCCCATTTTTTTCCATGTGGACAATAACCCTTCTGGCATTGTCGGCTCCAAAATGGGCAACTCCGATGAGTATTGCGCCGCTTTCGCTTTTCATGCTTGATAAATTAGAGATTAGTTGTATTTAACGCTTATTTCACAAACTTTCTGTCAACTTCAAGTATCAGCACATCGCATGCCGCCTTCACGGATTCGAGCTGCTTTATTATGCGCTCCTTTTCCTTCTCGATGTCCTGTATGTTCTCATATGGCTCTATTGCTTCGCGAAGCATTGAGCCGTCAACGTAAGTGTATGGGTATGTGTCCATTTTCTGGGCAATCCTTTCGACCATTTTTCCAAGCCAGAGGTTCATCTCGTCCTTTACCTGGCCTTTTATCTGCTTTCCTGCCGAGAGGTGCTTTCGGAGCATGTTTACAATGGTTGCCTTGGGAAACGGGAGCCTTGATTCGTCAATTTCCCCTGCTTCCTCTTCTGCTGCCGCAACCGGCTGTTCCTGTTCCATTTTTGCCTGTTCTTCCGACATTTTAGCACCTCAAAAACGCATTATTGCATGTAAAAAAAGTATGATAGATTTTGCTTCCGTTCAGAATTTAAAGGGTTGGTTGGGTGTTTTGCCAGGCACCAAAATAAGTGCAAACCGCCGCATATTATGTTGAATTCACACTCTCAGACCATAGTTTCTTTTTAACTTCCCACTTCATTTTCTGCCATGCCGCGTGATGTGAATTCCTTTGGCCTTGTCCAGATTTACTGGGGTAACGGCAAAGGAAAAACCACCGCATCCTTAGGGCTTGCCCTGCGCGCTCTCGGAAGAGGGGCAAAAGTTCATTTGGTGCAGTTCATGAAAGGCGGCATTGAGGGGAATTCGGATTTTGAGGAATACGGCGAACTCAAGGCGCTCAGGAATTTTGAGGATTTTTCTCACAAAAGATTCGGCGTGAAAAAGTGGGTTATCGGAAAGCCAAGTGAGGAGCACATCGCGCAGGGCAAAGAGGCGCTTGATTACTCTGTGGAAATTGTCTCTTCAGGAAATTATGATCTGGTAATCGTAGATGAGATTCTCTACGCCGTGCAGCTTGGCGTTTTGCAAGAAGAAGATGTGCTGCGCCTGATTGATTCAAAAGCAAAAAACACCGAGCTCGTTCTCACGGGTTCTCACAAGCCTTTTGAAAAGATTTTCGCGCGCGCGGATTTGGTCACGGAAATGAAAAAGCACAAGCATCCTTTCGATAAAGGCATTCCGGCAAGGTTCGGAGTGGAGTATTAATGGCTATTCATTAAGTGTATTGGCTCGGGTTGAGGGGTTCATTTTGTTCTTTTGATTATTATTGTGCTGCGATATTTGTTGATTTCCACTTTGTAGTTTGGTTGGCTATAGATTTCGACTTGGTATTCATATAATGGTTCGTTTCTCTTTTCTATTATTGGTTTTTGGTTTCCTATTAGCGGGGTAAAATTTTGTATATCCCAATCTATGTCGGTTACTATGATGCCGCTTTTTTTTAGTTTTGGTATGAGTTGCCTAAGGTATTCCATTTGGTTTGGGGTGTGCATGAGGCCGAGATGGGAATATACAATATCAATTGAGTTGTCCTTGAAGTATCTTGGGAAATCTTTTGCCTCGGCATGGATAAATTTGATGTTGTGCCTGGGCGGCACTCCCTTTTCTGTGTTCCCGTTGATTATGCGATTCCAGTTTCTGTAAGAGGTATCCGAAAAACCGTAAACTCTTGACTTTGGCACATCCTTGGCGATTTCTGCGCTGGCTTGGCCTTTCCCGCAGCCAAAATCCACTACTACTGGATTGATTTTTCTTGCCAGATTTTTAACATGGCTTTTTATTGGAAAACTGAGGTTGGATTCCACAAACTCAAGCGGTGCGTTTTGCACTAAATTCAAAAAGCTTTTCTTAATAAAAGAGCGCTTTTTATGTCCTGTTAAAGCGGTTATGCGCTGTTCTTTTGTAACAAATTTACCCGTCCTGTAAATAGGCATATTCAATTTAAATGGCATTTCGAAATATATACTTGCAGGTTAATATGATTCAACCACAAAAACTTCTCTTTGCAACTCCCGGAATTCCCACAAGCACGCAGCCGCGCGACACCGCAAATGGAATAAAACAAATAAATAAGCTCGGGCTCGGGGCGATGGAGCTCGAATTCGTGCAGAGCGTTTTCATAACAAAGGAAAAGGCCCCGGAAATCCGCAAGGTGGTTGACGCTGAACAGGTGGTGCTCACATGCCACGCGCCATATTTTATAAATCTAAATGCTGTTGAGCCGCAAAAG
>DATDXA010000040.1:0-8199 GCA_035289485.1 archaeon
AGCATCCCGTAATACATCTGTTCAAGTAGCGCCTTGTTCCTCGCTTCCGGCGCGTCCCCGACAAGTGACTCTATTGGGGCGGAGTAGTATGCCACGCGCTCACCAACTTGAGTGGATACAATGAATGGGAGCTGCCTTCCAAAATTATATTGTTTTCCAGATTCCAGCCATGGCTGGCCTGTTCCTTTCCCGAGAAGATTCGCCCCATAATCTAGCACGGCAACGATTCGCGCATCCGAATCCTTTATCACTTCAACCACTGCAAAGTCGCCCTTGTAGGGGATCGAAGGGCTTAGCCCGTATGCGAGCTTGTGCTCGCTATTAGTAACTTCAATTCGCCCAACTTCTGCGCTCGGAGGGCATGTTGAAAAATCGCAGTAATTTCCCTTGTATTCAACTCCTAAAAATTCATCAAAGAGCAGCTGCTGGCCAAAATCCTTTCTCGCCCAAGGGCCGATGATTGCATCGCTTCCGCCTTCGATGTGTTCCTTTTCAAGCAGGTATTTATCATTCTGCTCAAGTCTCTCATTTGGCTGGAAGCCAGAGCACAGCTCCGTTCCGGCATCCCCTGTCCAGACAAGCCTTCCTCCTGCGGCGACATAATATTGGAAAATTTTGAGCTTGCTTGAGCAGATTTTTTTCGCACGCTCAACAACAATCAGGTCATAATCGCGAACATTTGCGTATGTGAGCTTTTCAATGTCCATTGTTTTTGCATGCGCCCTGATAATGTCCTTTTCATTTAGGTATTGCACAAGCCTATCCGGGTCTCCAAGGCCGTAATCGGAATAAACCACAAGTATTGAAGGTGAGCCTCCGCGCACAGCAAGATAGTAAACTTCGCATCCGCCCGGAACCACATTGCAGCCCATAATTCCTGTGAGTATCAGAACGCCAAGAAGCGCGACAAGAAGTACTCCAAGTATTCCAACCCTTATGATGTTTGAGCGCAGTTTCTCGTCCATGATTAAACCAACGCTTTTGTGATATAAATCACTTTTCCTCAACCGTTTCGTCGGTTTCGGTGGTTCACAAAAACCACAGAATCCCCGTGAGGGGATGGGTTCGACGCCCCTCTATTGAGAGGGGATAAGCCGGCTCATATTTTTTTCAAAATCACTTTTCCTTTACAAGCAGCTCGCCAATTATTATGGCAAAAACGATGTTTGAGACAATGTGTGTTATTGAGAATGGCCAGACCAAAAGTTCCTGGTTTGGGAAGTTCATTATTACTTCAAATATGAGTGTTCCGATTATTGTATATGTTACAAGCCCGCTTTTTGTCACTTTCTTTGCGGTTCCCGCAAGCCACCCTGCGATTGCGCCCCCGATTCCCTGCAGAAAGCTCCAAAGGCCAAAAGCGCCGCCAATCAAAAACAGGTTCGAGAGCGGGTATGAAACAAGACCCACAAGTATTCCCGCTTCAGAGCCGTAAGCGAGCCCCGCATAAACAGCAATTGGAATTATTGGCTCAACTGAATAGATGTACGCATAGTTTGTGGCTAGGCGCACCACAACCGCAATCAAAATGAGCGTCAAAATCCCTATCTCGCCGACGCTCTTTTTCTTCACATATTTTTCCTTTTTTTCCACAATCTTTTCCTTTTTTTCCTCTTTGTGCTCGGAGTGGCCGTGGTCTTCATGGGCGTGCTCTTCGTGCTCCTCTTCATGGGATTCTTCGTGCTCATCTGAGTGCTCTTCAGATTCTTCATGCTCTTCATGGGATTCGCCATGCCCCTTCCCATGCCCAGAATCGTGCCCATGCCCTGACATGAAATCAATTC
This sequence comes from archaeon, assembly GCA_035289485.1. Lineage (GTDB taxonomy): Archaea > Iainarchaeota > Iainarchaeia > Iainarchaeales > Iainarchaeaceae > UBA10205. The sequence goes on from DATDXA010000040.1 coordinate 1,785, forward strand.
TGCTGGATGTGGTAATTTAAAGGGAGCGATGCCGCAAGGCGGCCGGAAGTTGATTTTAAAAGGTTATTCCGGCGCTTTTTAGTATCTGCATTAAGTTGTGGAGCAAAGCCAATCGAGCCAAAGCGAAGATTGGGTGCGGTCCCAACTGACGCAATAGTTGCGGGGGTCGGATAGCGGTTATTCCACCAGCTTGAGGGGCTGGCGCCTTAGTGGCATCGGCAGTTCAAATCTGCCCTCCCGCATAACCTTTTTCTTTCTCTTCCAGAGAAAGAAAAACGTTAACGAAAAAGAAAGAGTGGAGAAAAAGAAAGAGAATTGGCTAGCGCTGATTTTGCGGAAAACTCATAAGAAATGTTAATATAGCACCTGACGTCTATCTCTATTTGATTTTACGAAACGGAGGTGACCAAATGCCGAGAATACCGCGAAAAACGTCACGAGGAAAACCGAAGAGAAGTGCAAGGGCTAAACCTCAATTGTCTGAACAACAACAATGGCATAAAGTAAAGCAAGATGCGATTAATAGGGCTGCTGCTAAAAATCCCGACGCTGCTCGAAGATTATTAGAATTTTTGGAGCGAGGTGAAGATTAAAAGATAACGCCGATTAGTGGCAATTCCAAAAAATGTCAATCCTTTTTATTTAAGGGCACTTTTCGCACAGAAGCCCACGCCACCTACTTTTCGTACACGCCCCGTTCCGTGCAAACCTATAAAACCAACCTCTGCCTTAGTGTAGTGGTGTTTGGTTGCCAAGGGACTATTTGGTAAAAGGCTTTTTCTGGCATTCCTATTTCGAAACTGCGCCTGGCTGGAAGGTGTGGGTTTCAAAGCAATCCTATCTCACAGGTTTTGTTTCCGCGTTCTCAGGAATCATCCTCCTTTTTTTCCTCTACTTAACAGTTGGATCTGCAGTGGATCTTTCCTACTCCGTGTTTGATTCCAAAATCAATTCCCTGTTCCTGATATTTTTGGTAATTTATATTATGATGCTCGCGGCCGCGGTGTTCGCCTTCTTCAAGGATATTTTTTCCGCAGTCACCATTGAATCCGACGGCAAATCATTCATGATGTCAAATCCCATCACGGTGAAAAAATACCTCAACCTTTTTTTCCTGCGAGAGCACCATCCTGTGATTTCAGAGCTTGCGCATGTCGCGTATTCAAAGGTTTTTTTCGACTTTTTCTCGAAGGGTGCGAATTTCTATTACAACATTTATTTCGTTTTCCGAAATGGCGCGGAGCTCAAGTTCCCGCCCATTTACACAACCGTTGACATGATGTTCTGGTTTCTTGATGACCGGTCAGCTGCAAAAGTGCGCTTTGGCCATTTCACAAAAGAAGAGGCGGCAAGGGTTGCGAATTTTTTTGGCGTGCCTATAGTTTATAGGGATTAAAAATCACGGCCATTAAATGCTAGATTGGCTAAATATGCTTTTTAATCAGCGCTTCCCAATTTTTTAGCTCTTCCTCTTCTGCCTTGCGAGAGCCAAGTGACATTTTCAGGCCGTCATCCTTGAACCGTGGTATGATGTGAAAGTGAAGATGGTGCACAACCTGCCCTGCGGCCTCGCGGTTGTTTTGCACAACATTAAATCCATCCGCTTTTGTTGCGAGCATTGCGGCAGCGCCTACTTTTTGCACAACTCCTATTATTTCCTTTAGTTCCATTTCAGGAATATCAAGCATCGTGGCATGGTGGTTTTTAGGGATCACGAGCGTGTGGCATTTCGCGGAAGGGTAAATATCAAGGAACGCAATTGAGGTTTCGTCCTCATATACTATTTTAGAGGGTATCTGCCCTGAAATGATTTTGCAGAAGATGCAGTTAGCCTGCGCTATTTTCATGAAATATTTTTGGGGCGAAGTTGTTTTATAGGAATTTGCCGCCCCTGATTGCATGGCTTGCATGCCAGAAATTGTTTCATTGCCCGGCCTTTGTGATGGAGACGACCTTTATCCAGAAATTCAGGGTCTTGCCGGCGAGCGGGTGCTTGATTTCAACTGTTGCCGTGTCGCCATTGATGTCGATTATAGTTGCCGGCATTCCGGTTGAAGTATAAAGCACAGTTCCGACTGCCACATTTCCATCGCTTTGTATCTGTGAAATCGGCACAGCGACCTGCTGGGCATCGGCATCAGTTCCATAAGCCTTTTCGGGCGGAATCGTTACGTTCTTCTCATCATTTAGCTTCATGCCAACTACCGCTTCATCAAAGCCTTTTATCATTTGTCCAGCTCCAACTGTGAATTCTAGCGGGCCCCTTCCTTCGCTTTTGTCAAAAATATTTCCATCAGTAAATGTCCCAACGTACTCAACTTTTACCGTATCATTAGTTTCAACAGTATTCATGTTCCCACTCTCCTTTTCAGCAGGCACAACGCCCTGCACGTTTTGTGTAACTGTTGCCTGCCCGCCTGTTTGCGCGGCCGGCTGCTGCGCGCAGCCGGAAACAACAAGCAAAATGGCCAATGCGATTATTATTTTCTTCATTTATATAGCGCTCCTTCAGAAAGTGTTTTATATCAAACGGTGCGACCTGCCAAGCCAACAATCGGCTTGGTGTTTGCGCTCCGGATGATTGCCCTCTGTTTCTGCGGCATTTTCACCACAAGGTATTTATAACTATCCCTGGAAAAAATGGTAGATGTTTGATTTGATTGGATTTGTCGCCGCCATTTCGGTTGGCGGTTTGATTGTTGCCTTCCTGCTCACGAAGTGGGTTCTAGGCAAGGACACCGGCACCGAGGCAATGCGCGAGATAAGCGACGCAATAAAGGAAGGTGCAAATGCCTTTGTGAGGAGGCAGTATACCACAATTGCAGGCCTCACTGTGGCGCTCGCAGTCATAATGTTTTTGGCCTATTACTTCACAGGAAACCTGAAAATCGGGATAGAGACCTCGATAGCGTTCATGTTCGGCGCTTTCTGCTCGGGGCTTGCTGGGATAATTGGCATGTGGATATCGGTGCGCTCGAACATCAGGGTTGCTTCCGCATCCACAAGGAGCACGGACGAGGCTCTCAAGGTCGCGCTGCGTGGGGGCGCGGTTTCCGCAATTACGATTGTTTCAATGTCGTTAATCGGCGTCACATTGCTCTATGTCGCTTATAATTCGTTTTTCGGCCTCACTCCGCAGCAAATACCATTTGCGATTGTCGGGTTCGGGTTCGGGGCAAGCTTTGTCGCCCTCTTTGCCCAGCTTGGCGGGGGAATTTACACAAAGGCAGCCGATGTCGGCGCGGATTTGGTTGGCAAGATTGAAGCGGGCATTCCAGAAGACGACCCAAGAAACCCAGCGGTTATTGCGGACCTTGTCGGGGACAATGTCGGTGACTGCGCAGGAAGGGGCGCGGACCTATTCGAATCAACCGCCGCGGAAAACATTGGCGCAATGATACTCGGAGTCGCGCTTTACCCTGTTTTTGGCTTAAATGGGATACTTTTTCCGCTCGTTGCAAGGGCAGTTGGGCTCATAGCTTCAATAATAGGCATCATGAGCGTGAGCGTCAAGGGAGAGGAGGACCCCATGAAATCACTCAACAGGGGCTATTACCTCACTGCGGCGCTTGCGGCAATTGGCTTTTACATTGTGACCCATTTCCTGCTCAATAACGATTATTTCTTCTACACAGGGCTCATTGGCATAGCAACTTCAATCCTATTTGTCTGGATTACCGTTTATTACACGGAAAGGGGCTATGGCCCGGTCAAATCCATTTCCGAAGCCTCACAGACAGGCCATGCAACCAACATCATAGCCGGATTTGCAGTGGGCCTTGAATGCATTGCAGCGCCTGTGGTTGTGCTCGGAGCAGCACTCATTTCATCCTATACTTTGGGTGAGATGAGCGGAATACCCAGCGGCGGGCTCTTTGGCACTGCTGTTGCCACAATGGGAATGCTTTCAACCGCGGCGTACATACTTGCAATGGACACGTTTGGGCCCATTACCGACAACGCGGGCGGAATTGTGGAGATGTCACGCCAGCCCAAAAAGATTAGGATGATTACTGACAGGCTTGATGCCGTTGGCAACACGACAAAGGCCCTTACAAAGGGGTACGCTGTCGGTTCAGCCGGGCTTGCCGCATTCTTGCTATTCTCCGCATTCATGGTAGACGCGCACCTTACCGCGATTGACATTTCAAAGGTTTCGGTGTTTGTGGGCGCAATGCTGGGCGCCGGCCTTGTGTTCCTCTTCAGTTCCATTGCAATCAAGGCAGTTGGCAGGACCGCATACTCAATAATCAATGAAGTTCGCAGGCAGTTCAAGGAAATACCTGGCATAATGACGCGCAAGGCAAAGCCGGATTACGCGAAGTGCGTTGACATCTGCGTGCAGGCATCGCTTGAAGAGATGATACTTCCAGGCGCGCTTGTAGTTGCCACGACTGTTGCTGTTGGAATGCTCTTTGGTGCGGAAGTCCTTGGCGGCTTTTTGATGGTTGGCACAATCGCAGGCATTTTGCTCGCGCTTTTCATGAACAATGCTGGCGGCGCAATGGACAATGCAAAGAAGCACATTGAAGAGGGGCATTATGGCGGAAAGGGCTCGGAGGCTCACAAGGCATCGGTTACTGGAGACACTGTCGGCGACCCGCTAAAGGACACCGCAGGGCCTTCGCTTCACGTGCTCATAAAGCTTCTTGGAACCCTCACGCTCGTTCTGCTGCCGCTTTTCATCTGATTTGTGCCACACTGATGCGCGTGCATCCCGTGCCTGATTATTTTTTGCTTATTTCTCCTTCATCACCGGCAGCAAAAGCGCCGTTGAAATGACCTGCAGCTTTCATTTGGGAAAATCCTTAAATAGCCTCAGATATCCTATTTTATCATGGCAAAGAAAACCACATCAACACAGAAAGAAAAATCTTCTTCAAAGCTTGAAACCGCCACATTCGGCGCGGGGTGCTTTTGGCACGTTGAGGAAATGTTTCGCACAACTGCGGGAGTTAAGGAAACCGCTGTCGGGTATATGGGCGGCTCAAAGGAAAAGCCCACTTATGAGGATGTGTGCACGGATAAAACCGGCCACGCCGAAGTCGTTCAGGTTAAGTTCAATCCTGTGCAGGTTTCGTACGAAAAGCTTCTTGATTTATTCTGGCAAAATCATAACCCTGCCACATTGAACCGCCAGGGTCCGGATATAGGAACGCAGTATCGCTCCGTGGTTTTTTACCACACGCAGGAGCAGAAAAAGCTCGCGGAGAAGTCAAAAGCTTCGCAGGAAAAATCCGGAAAATGGGCAGGGCGCAAGATTGTAACCCAGATAGTTCCAGCAGAGGAGTTCTGGTTTGCGGAAGATTACCATCAAAAATATCTGATGAAGCGCGGTCTGGATAGCTGCCATATCTAAAGAGCCAGGCAAAAATTAAGTCAATTCCCTTTTCAGTATTTTGTGTGCCGCATTAAGTTCTTTGAATTTTTCAGTGCTCCCTGTTGGCGTATCGGGGTGCAGCTCTTTTGCAAGCTCCTTGTATTTTTTATTTATAATTTCAATGTCTTTAGCGTCGTGTTCAAGCCCGAAAAACTCGCGCGCCTCCTTTCTCTTGTCATCAATGTCAGAGTCCTCCTTGAACTCTTCAATGAATTCGTGCAGCGTTTTCTCTTCAGTTAGCACGCGGTTTACTTCAACTTCTATTATTTTGCAAACAACCGCCAAATTGTCCACAAATTTTGCCTGCGAATTATTGCTATAGTGCATCCGGTAGCCGTGCCCATACCATGTAGCGCCGGCTTTTGCTTTTCTTCCGGCCATGCTTTCAAGTTCGATATCTACGCAATCCCTTTTCACGCCGATTTTTTGCAGGGTTGTGATTATGCGGTTTTGCAGCTGCACGGCTCTTCGGTTGAACGAATTCTTCGCCATTTCCACTTCAATTTCGTGGCCTTTTATTTTCAGTTTTACCATTGTGTTCACTTTTTTGATTTTGAATGCCATTTAAAATAGTGCCGAGAGAAATCTCGCGGGCTTGTAGAGCCCGCAGTTGAATCGAGGCTATCGTGAAGGGGTTGTTAAGGGGAACAGCGAAATGTTCCCATTAAACGGGCTAATTCTGCATAATATTTTCTGAGAAAAGAGACCTAACGGCGCGGGCGCGCTATCGCGCGCAGCCCGCACCTTACTGTATTATTTTGTGTAGCGGTAGCTATCAAAAAGGTTTCTGTTTCTTCGGGAGATGAAAAAATGAGAGCAGAAATCAAGTTGACACAGTACGCGCATACCGTAGGCGAGTCAAACCTGCATTTGCAGTTCACCCCAAAATACAGACGGCACATTTTTGAAGATAAAGATGTGCTCGCAGAATGCGAGCACCAGTTCCGCGGAATAGCCGCGGAACTCAAAGTGCAGCTAGCCGGCATGGGTTTCGGACCGGAACACGCGCACATCTTTGTAACCGATTGGAAGAAC
>DATDXA010000041.1:0-2133 GCA_035289485.1 archaeon
TTTGCGCACGAAATCGGAAAGAAATTCATGTTCGAGCTTCTGGTGCCCGCAACCGCTTCGCAACTTGCCAAAGTGAATGGCGATAAGGCCAAATATGATCTGGAACTGCGGCCAAAATTAATGGTTAGCGCGATGCAGCAAATACAAAATGCGGGAGTTGAACCCGATATCTGGAAAGTTGAAGGCGTTGAAAGGGTTGAGGATTCTAAAGCGCTTGTTGCGCAGGCGCGAATTGCCGGGCGTAAGGCCGGAATTATAACTCTCGGGCGCGGAGAGGACGCGGAAAAAGTGAAAGAGTGGCTTAAAGTGGGCGCCAAAGTGAAGGGAATTATTGGGTTTGCTGTCGGGCGCACGGTGTTCTGGGAACCTATGAAGCAATTGCATGAGAATAAGGTTTCACGCAAAGAGGCAGCGATGCAGGTTGCGAAGAATTATAGCAGCCTAGTTGAACTCTGGAACCGCGAAAGGGCGTGAAGAAAATGGCTGGTGCAGAACAAATCAAGGATAATTCTGAAAATGGAAAAACAGTAAATTCAAAGGCAAAGCCCAAAAAAAGCTTTTTTGACATGAAGCCATTCAAAGGCAAAAACAAAAACACGAGTGAAACGGTTGATGAAGTTCTCTATGGTGGAAATAATCCGGCGTAATCACTAATTTATTTCTGCAAAAGATATTTTCGCGCCAGCTCAATTTCTTTTTTCCCGCCCAAATAAAGCGGTGTGCGCTGCGCAAGAGAGAGCGGTTTTATGCTGCGCAAATTCTCAATTCCGTTGGTTCCGGCGCCGCCCGCCTGCTCGGCAATTAGCGCCATCGGGTTTGCCTCAATCAGAAGCCGGAGCTTCCCTTCGGGCGCATTTTTGAGCGAAGGGTATGAAAAAATACCGCCATATGTTAGTATCTGCTGGAAATCCGGAACGAACCCGCCAGAGAAGCGAAGCTTGTAGCCCTGCCGCTCCAAATCGGAAATGAATTCTGTGTGCTGCGCTGTCCAGTCCTTGCGAAGGCCGCCTGGGCAGTAGAGCTTTCCTTCCTGTGGAATCATAATGTTCTCTTTTTTTAGAACGAAGTTTCCTTTCGGGTTAAGGATGAATTCATGCACTCCGTTCTTTGCCGTGTAAACAAGAGAAGTTATGGGTCCATATAGAATATAGAGCGCCGCATCCATTTTCGAGCCGCGCTCCATCACATCCCCCTCATTAAAAAAGCCCGCAATCGTTCCCACGGCAAGGTTGGTTTTTATAAGAGAGCTCCCATCAAGCGGGTCAAGCACAACTCCGTAGCTTCCCTTTGCCTTCACGATTTCAATTATATCATCCTGCTCTTCAGAGGCAACGGTTTTCACAAGCTTTGATTTTTCCATTGCCTTCAAAAAGAGCTGGTCGGCGTACTTATCCAGTTCCATCTGCTGCTCGCCGTGGATGTTTTTTGTATTAGTAATTCCGCCGTGGGTGTGAAACGCCTTATGCACGGCATTGCTCTTTTCGGCGATAAGGAGGATTATTTTAGAGAGGTCCTTTTCGACCTTATTTGCGCGCAGGTGTTCTTTTAGGAGCAAATCAAAAACCTATAACCAAAAATCGGCTTAGAAATGGTTAAAAAAAGACCTTTGGGCAAGTTAATAGTGCCAAAGCAAAAACCGAAGGTACTGGTTATAGGAACTGGCGGCGCAATCAGCGCAAAGCCTGTTAAAGGAAAATGGGTGTATGGGGAAATACCGATACAGGAACTGATTTCAACCACCAAAAGAATAAGCGAGCATTTCGATGTCACGGCAACCAATGTATTCAGAATGGACAGTTCGGACATGAAGCCTGAGAACTGGCTAACCCTTGCAAATACGATTTATTACAAGATGAACGAGTATGACGGCATTGTTGTCACAATTGGAACGGATACCTTGGCGTATGCGGCAACCGCAATCTCATTTCTCATACAAAACAACAATATCCCGATTGTGTTCACAGGCTCTAAAATAGATTCAACGCAGCTCAAATCGGACGCGAGAATAAACCTTCGCGATGCCATCACTGTTGCAGGGCTTTCCGATATTGCAGAAACAGTGATTGTTTTTAACGGCAGGATAATGCGCGCGAACAGGGCAAAAAAGGTGAACGCATCCGAAATCGGGGCGTT
>DATDXA010000042.1:0-4161 GCA_035289485.1 archaeon
ATTGTTAGAAACTGCGTAATCTTATTGTAAGCGCCCGCGGTTTTGGAAAGCGTTACAATCTCTTGTATCCCGCTAACCGTAACCGCTGCCTTTGGCCTGTTTACAACCATCCTAAAATCCACATCTTTTTCAAAGTAGGAAGTGCTCGCGCTTATCACTCCGTCAATTACTGAAGTGTCTTTCCCTTGCGGAAACCTAAAACCTGAAGGAATATCTGCAATTAGTGTAATTGTTTCATCCGATTTCGCGCCAACATTCAGGGTGTTTCCCGGGCTGAATTTGAACCATTTCTGTATTTCAGAAATTTCCCCAGATTCTGCCTGGGTGATTTTCACGGCTGCCAAAACATTTTCAATTTCAAAGGAGTTATCGTTTCTAATCTTGAAAGTTTTCTCAACATGGTCCCCTGCCTTTACATTTCCATAATCCAGTTTCTCATTCGAGCTCCCGATTGTTAGTTTTACATTCTTCTGGTCGAATTGCACAAGTGAGTACTTCCCGCTCACGATTGCGCTTTTCGAAGAAAGCCCCTGTATTCTAATAGTTCCGGTTTTAGCGGTTCCAATTGAGTTCTTTTCAAGAGCCGCTTTCACCTTGAGCGTTGCTGTAATGGTATTTTCCCCAGGCCTTACCATCAGGGGCTTTTCGTATTCAATCGTCATGGCGCTCTTCGCATCGCCTTCTAATACGAGCCCCATTTCTACCGCATCAGGTTCCTTGCTCGTTACTATAAGTTCTACTTCTTTTGCTTCTCCTGAAGCAAAGCTTGGGGGGAATTCTCCTGCAAGTTCTAGGTCCTTGCTTATTTCAAGCTCCTGCTCTATTGCAGAGGATTCAGAAACCGTAATTGGTTTTGCGCGTATCGCCTTGTACCCTTGCGCCTGCACATCAATTTTGTAGTTTCCAATCTTGAGGCTTATGGTCTCTGCGCTGCTAATCCTTTTGATTTCCTGGCCGCTTTCACTCAAAACCCTGATTGCGGCATTAACGGGCTTTCCTTCAGTATCAACCGCGCTAAATGAAACCTCTTTTACGCTGCCGATAAAAAAGTCATAAGCAAAAAACAGAACTAAGATTACAACTATTGCCGCGAGTATTTTTTTCCAGTGCTCCTTTACAATATCAAGTGCCGAGCCGCCGATTTCCCCAGCCTTGTCCATGGGGCTTTCCTCATAGAGCTGCACTCCTTCGTCCTCGTGCGGCTTGTCGTATTTGTCGTTCATTTGCATCCAATATATTGAAACCTATATTAAACTGTTTCGGGCTATTTTTACATTATGAAAATAGCCCTTGTTTCCTCCAAATCCTCCGAGCTTGAGGTGACTGCGCGCGTTGCAAAAATCCTCACAGAAAGCATAAAGGGCGTAGAAGTTGTAAGCAAGAGTGCCGACACAAACCTTGACATTCCAAAAATTATTTCCTCACTCAAGGGATTCAGCCTCGTAGTGGTGGCGCTTTATTATGCCAAGGAAACCGCCGATGTGAAAGTGGTTATGGAAAAGCTGGTTGACCTCGACCTCAAGGGAAGCGCCACGCTAAAATTCATCTCTCCTTCAGAGGAAGCGGATGAAAAGACAGAATCGAAAAAGATTGCAGATGCTGTTCTGGATAAGCTCTTTGGCAAGGTTTCGAAAAAAAGCTCAAGTTCGGGTTTTAGAAGCTTTACTGAAATATGAAGTGCGCGAACGAACCTGTTGCTTTACTTGCTGTGCTTTTTTCCCTTCTTCAAAAAATGCGTCTTTACAGTATGGTGCTTGTGGTAAGTGGCGTTCGCAAGCTTTAATTTGTGGTTTTCCTCGTCAATGTGCTCAAGCCTTTTCTCGCGCGAAGTGACCATTTCCTGCAAATGATTTATGGTCTTGGATTTGTCAGCAACCTCGCGCTTTAGCGAATCTATTTCTCTCATGTACCTATCCTCCAGTGAATTCTTGAGGGTTATTTTTTCCTCCTGCATTCCTAGAAGTTCCTTTGAATAGGTGTTTCGCAGCTGTATTGTTTCGTGCTCGATTTCTATTAGCATTTTTTTAGCGTAATCCCGCTCCTTTTTGAGCATGGTCATTAGTTCAAACGTCCTTCCCGTGGCCTGAGATTCAAGCTCTTCAACCCCCAAGAGCCTCTCCTGCAGTTCCGAAAACTTCTTCTCCGTTTGAGCGAAGTTTTCCTTTGTAATTTCAAACTGCTTTTTTAGAAGAGCGGTCTTTGCCTCCATCTTGCGCGTGATTTCATTTAATTCATTTTCAATTTCAATTGAGGATTCTTTTTCCGCAAGCCCCAAAAAAGTATTTTTCCTGTTCTCCTCATACTTTTTTCGCAGGTCCTCAAGTTCATTTTCCTTTCTTTCAAGAAGCTCAAGAATATTTTTCTGGCTGCCATTTGATTGGAGCGTTGGCTCTTGCCTGCGGTCAAAGACGCGCAGCCGCTCGGACGCGTACGTGCTCTTTAGAAGTGCGGAAAGCGTTTTCTGCTCCAGATCAGAATAAAGTTCGGGCACTGTGATAGTTTCCGCAATCGAATTTATGCCCTCGGATTTGAGCTTGTCAAGCCGCCCCTCTTCCATTTCCCTGTTGCGCTTTAGAACCGTAATAAGCTGGGCCATATCCTTTATGTGCTCTGCAAAATCAGGCTTTGGTGATTGCGCTGTTTTTTCAACTTCAGTGCGCGCGAGCAAGAATAATGAATAGAGCTCTTCCATTTCCGGAATTATCTGGGCAAGATTGCCAACAAACGCCGGCCTTGAGAAATTTCCCCATGGGCGCGCTCCCGCTTTCTCCCTTATGTACGCGACCTGCTTTTCTATTTTTTCACAAAGCTGCCTGACTTCTGGCATGCTTAATATACTCTTTAAGAGTTTTTAATTCCTTCCCGCCCCCGAGCATGCTCCTCGGGAGGGAGCGGAGGTCGTCCCGTCTGCGACGGGACATAATGCCAATTGGCCTCAAAACGGCTTTTTGTGGGGCTAGCACTTATATACAACTTCCCCGCTTACTTGCTTTCATGCACATTTTCCACAAGGGCGGGATTGTTTTCAGGTCAAAAGAGGACTTGTTCGTGGACGCTTCCGGCATCCGCGAAAAGCAGGCGCTGATAACCCACGCGCATTCTGACCACGCAAAAGCCACGCTTACAAACACTTACTATATGACGCCGCAAACTTCTGCGCTCATATGTGCACAGGAAAATGGGTTAAAGGTAAACGAAATTCCTTTCGGAAAAAATTTCAATGTCGGGGATTTCTCATGCCGCTTTCATCCTTCCGGGCATATTCTGGGTTCGGCCCAGCTTGAGGTTTCTAACGGCGCTCACGCTGTTCTCACTTCGGATTTTAAATTGCAAAAAAGCATCCTCTTTCCCGGAGCGGAGATTCTTCCTTCCGAAATTCTTGTAATTGAAACGACTTTTGGAACTCCGCAATACCGCTTTCCAGAGCGTGAGCAGGTGTATGAGGATATGGTTTTTTGGGCCCGCGCAGCGCTAAAGGAAAATAAATTCATTGTGTTCGGAGGCTATAGCACGGGAAAGGCGCAGGAGCTAACAAAGATTGCAACCGAAATGCTTGGGCAAACACCGCTCGTTTACAAGAAGATTTTTGAGCAGAACAGGGTTTACGAATCGCACGGCGTGAAGCTCGGGCCGTATCTTGAGCTAAACCACAACCTCGCCGATGCGAATATTCTGATAATGCCCCCGCACCTCATTGATGATAACTTAATTCTTGCGCTCCAGCACCAGCTCAAAAGGAAAGTGAGCGTTGCAATTGCAACAGGGTGGAACAACCACTCCAAGTACAAGACATTCCCGCTCTCAGACCACGCGGATTTCAGCTCGCTCATGCATTATGTAAAAGAGAGCGCCCCAAAGCTTGTGCTCACAACCCATGGTTTTGAAGATGAGTTCGCGGACGCCGTTTCAAAAAAGCTTGGAATTCCAGCAAGGCCGCTTTCAAGGAATGGGCAGTCTGCTCTTGATGATTTTGTGGGGTAATTTCCTCTCAAAATGGCGTTTTTTAATGGCGGAAACTTATTATATCCCGTAAAACAATCAGTTTTATTGAGAGAATGGGTTTTGTAAAAAGGGCTATCGGGTTTGTGAAAAGGCATCCTGTTGTGACCGCAATTGCGGGTGTGTCAATTATGGCAGGTGCCGGGCACCTGCAAAAGTCAA
>DATDXA010000043.1:0-46783 GCA_035289485.1 archaeon
GCCTTACGACAAAATAACTTATAGTTATTACAAGGGGCTGCTCTCAGGACTTCTCACAGGCTTTAGCGGAAAAGTCTCAAAGCTCACAGAGCACGCAATCGATGTTTCTGGCGGGCAGCTTAAGCTGAGTATTTGGTGAAACTGGATAAGGTGTTGAAAATGACTTATGCATAGGAGGCGGCTGTTTCACGATTGCAAAACGTAAAAATACCGGAAAAAACAAAAGCCGTAATCATTAAAAAAATCTCCGAGATGGGGGAGAAGGATATTTTGAAAATGAATCGTCTGGTACGCGACGAAGAGAGGTTGCAAAAATATAGGGGCCCTCGCATATGGAAGCTGCAAAGGCGCAATTATGATAAAATGAAGGCCGTAATGCTCAAACACGGACTTGGGCCAAAGGAAACGGCAATAGTTCTAATATCTGGAGCCGCATTAGGTGCCGCAGCCGACCCCTTGCTACCGTTTGTAATAGCGCGCAAAAGTGAAATTTTGGCAAAAGTTTGGATGGGGGCAAAAATTGTCTCGGCTGTTGCCCCGTGGACGTATCTTGGAGCGCGTGTTGCCTATAAGAAAATCAAGCGCAGGATGGCAAGGAAATGACACCGATTGGAAATAGGCGTGGAATATGGGTGAAGTTAAAGGACAGCCCTGCAAAAAATCCGGTCAGAAAATGGGTGAGCGAATCGGTTACTCCTTATTTTAGAATGGTTGTAAATACTGGAGAAAAACCCGTATTTACAAGGACTTCGGTCGGGAAAAAATCCGTGCTGCTCCGCTCTGGCGGGGCATTCTTGTTCGCGGAAATGAAGCCCGTATTCAAGCCGGTTGTAGCACTTGATGGAACGGTTGTTCTGTCACGTGGCGGAAAAATGTTACGGCCGCACATACACGGGAAAAATAATCGCAGTATCCTTATCGCATTACAAGGGTTCAGCAAGTTCATAAACGAGCACATGGAGGAATTGAGGCGGGAGGGTGTGAAGGGGGTTTTGATAGAATCTGCCGATGAAACGTTCAACCAGTTCGCAATCAAAAAACTAAGGGGTGAGGAAGTACGTGGTAATGTCAATACAAAATTCATGCTGCCAATTCTAATAAAAGTGGCACCGAGGGTATTTCCAAATGCAATCCCAAAGAGCAAAACAATGAAGGGAAGAAGAATATGGATTCCGATTGAAAATGCCGCACGCTATCAAAAAAACGTTACATATGAGTTGGTGGATTAGACCACAGGAACAATTTTATTCCCAAATCCCGTATAACCTTGCATGGGAAATGAAAGTGCCGCGGCACCTGAACCAATTTGGAAGCCGTTTGTTGAAAAGTTCCGGCAGGAGCTTGTGATTGCGGGCTATAGCGAGCGCACAATCAAGATGTATCTTCTTTATGTGGAGGCACTGCTCGCATCCGCTAATAAGGACCCGACAAAAATAGAAAGAAGCGATATTGTTTCGTTCCTTGCAAAAAAGAAGGAGAAAGGCTCTGCAAATACAACGCTTGGCCTTGTTCATGCGGCGCTCACTTTTTTCTTCAAAAACTACCTCAAAATGCCAATAATGGAAGAAATCACAACCCCGAAAAAAGCCAAGCACCTCCCCGTGGTCCTTACAAAAGATGAGGTGCGCGATCTTCTGAAGGCTACAAAACTTGGAAGAAACAGGCTCATTCTCCAGTTCATTTATTCGTCCGGCGTGCGCGTAAGTGAAGCCGTGAATATGAAAGCCGATGAAATCAATCTCAAAGAAAGGATGGGCAAAGTAAAATCCGGAAAAGGCGACAAGGACCGCATTATCATCCTTTCAAAAAACTGGTGCAGGCTTGCAAAAAAATACCTCGACCGCAAGAAAGTGAAAAGCCCCTTTCTCTTTTCAAAGAAAAACGGCAAGCAGCTAACACCTGACACAGTCCAGAGAATTGTAAGGGATGCGGCGGAGAAGGCAGGGATTCAAAAAGAGGTCACGCCGCACACGCTAAGGCATTGTGTTGAGGCTGGCACAAGAATTTTTACAGATAACACTATTTTGTCCGCAAAGCAGCTTTACAATAACCCAACCTCAAAAATACAGGGATTTGAATGGGGCACTAATGCACTTGTTAGCGCCCCTCTTCTTGGAAAAGAAGAGCAGGAGCGAAACGGGCTGCTTGAGATTTGGGCTGATGGGTATTGGATTACCAGTACGCCAGAGCACAGATTCTTTGTTTCTAGCGCGCACGGGCTTGCAGAAAGCTGCGCAAAAGACCTCAAAGTCGGGGATTATGTGCTTGGTGTAAAAAAAGCCGCCATTGAAAGCAAAGTTGTTGCGCCGGCTGGATGGTGGAGATTTATTGGTTATATTTTGGGTGATGGGACAGTAAGCCAGAGCCGCCGCGGAGTAATAATCAATGACAAAAACCCATATTTTGCAGAATTTTACCAGCAGTTGGCACAAAAAGAACTTGGCAAAGCGCCTTTTCTCAATCAATGCAAGGGCAGCAACAGTTTCGAACTGGTTTATTATTCAAAAGCGTTTGTCGGGCAGCTTAAGGGAATGGGAATGATGGTTAGGGCCCCACAAAAGCGTGTTCCTGAGGAGCTGTTTGGGGCATCCACTGATGAAATCTGCGCATTTCTTGCAGGCTACTACGATGCTGATGGAAATGAGGGCGAACCTAAAATGTTTTCCTCCAGCAAGGAACTGCTAAAGGATGTGCAAAGCCTTTTGCTAAGGCTTGGAATTGATGCCCATTTGTATAAGAGAATAAGGAATGTGAAACTTCCGCAGGGGAAAATAATAAGGCATATAATTTACTATCTTGAGATAATTCATATGCCGGATCAGTTGCTTTTCCAAAATTTAATTCCCACACAGAAAAAAATCAAGGTAATGCCAGATTTTGTCGGCGAAAAAATACCTGCCGGCAAAATCATTGCAAAGATGTACCCAAAGATGCTTGCAGTAAGAGGGCTTGTCTATAAATTGCAAACAAAGCACGGGATAAGGCACCTGAAAAGATACGCCGGCAAAATATTTCCTTCAAGAGAAACACTCCTTGCAATAAGTGAAGAAATTTCAAAAGTGCCGGGTTTTGAAGAGGAGAAAAAAGCGATTGATTCTCTCACCGACCAAAATTTTAAATGGCTCAGAGTTAAAAAAATCCTTAATGTAGAAGGGGAGAAAAAAGTTTATGATTTTACAGTCGCAGGTACTGAGAATTTCATTGCGGATGGATTTGTTGTGCACAATTCCTACGCAACCCACCTCCTCGAAGCCGGCGTGAACATTCGAAACATCCAGGAATTGCTGGGCCATAGCAACCTAAACACCACCCAGATTTACACCCACGTTTCAACCGAGCAGCTAAAGAAAGTGGAAAGCCCACTGGATAATCTTTGAATCAATCCTCCGCCCCCGCAGTTCCGCTACTCCGTTGTTTTTGGGGAATTCGTGTTTTGAATGGTTTATGCGCAGCCAGATCAAACCAACATGAATTATGTATAAGTAACATCTTACTTCTTTGTTTAAGGTGGGGCACTTCAATAACCCACATGAGTTATGTAGATTATCTATTGCTAATGCTTGTGTGCGTTTTTTCCGCGCATCGGACAGAAGATTTATATATCTGGGGGCATTTATTATTTTACAAATTATTTGTTCGGAGGAATAATAGATGACTACAAGACTTTCAAAATTGTTCGGCATGGACATAGTTAACGTCAATGGTGAGCACAAAGGCAAGGTTTTCGACCTTGTGATAAACCTAGAAAAGGGGAGAATAGAGACAATAACAACTGAGGCCCTGAAGGCTAGGACAAAGCAGGAAGCCAAGAAAATAATTAGCGAAAAAAGCATTCCTTACAATAGGGTGATTGCTGCTAAGGACTTCCTTGTTGTCGGAAATTCTTCAAGAGTTGAAGAAGAGCCAGAAGAGCAGGCTCCTGCGCCAAGGCACCCGATTCGCCGATACTAAAAACCCGTTTTTATTTTTTTAAAACGAAAAACAGCCGTAAGAATATTATGTTTTAAATATATACATAAGAAAAGTTATTTTATATAATAAGGCATATTAGCGGAAGTGCGGGGTGTCAGATGTACAAAGGGCATTTTATAAAATATAATTTTATAATTCCTGAAACTACTAAGCATTCTTCATATACTTATCAGAAGCTCTTTCGCGCGCTCTACGGCTATACTCAGAATGTAACCAAATCAAACGGCAAAACATACAAATACCACCGCAAGGGAATCCTTTCTGATATTCCTTATATTCGCCCAGGCAAGAACTGTGTGATAATTCCTCCGAAATCTTTTGCTCCGCTTGATACTTTTTTCAAAACCGGAAAGAACCCAACCCATTTTTGGAAAACAAAGGGCAACTGGAAGGCTGTTTTTTACATGGATGAGAAAGTGCTCGAGGAGAGCCAGGTGATTGCCGCTCTTAAAGAGCTCATTTCGCGCTCTTTCCAGTCAGGGGTTGAGGATGTTCCAATTCCAGATTTAAATTTGCTGGCAGAGCGCGCGGCAGGCGGCACGCAGGTCTCTGCGGAGAAGGCAAAGCTCGCTGTTTCCGAAGCTGAAAAAATCGTGAACCAGCCCTGGTTCAAGGATGTTTATTCAAAGGACGCTGAGCTCAAGAAGTTTTATGAAAGTTACAAGGCGCTGAAGGGTTAACGCCCAAATCGACTGCTTTTTTAATAAATTCCCTCCAGATTCTAGCATGCCAAAAAAAGATTCAATCCACTTTTATTCTTACTGGTGGGACAATCGATTCATTCTACAACGGGCCGCTTGATACTGTTACTCCAAACAAAAAATCAATGATTCCTGATTACATTAAAAATCTGAATCTTCATGAAAAAATTAAGTTCACAACTATTTGCATGAAAGATAGCCGGCACATCAATACCATCGACAGAAAGAAAATGATCCGGCTAATTGAAAAGTCTCCAGACTCCCTATTCATAATTACCCACGGAACTTATACAATGCCGGATTCCAGTCGTTTTCTCGAAGCTAATTTGAAAAGAAAAGGTGTTGTAATAATTTTTACCGGTTCAATGATTTCATTATCTTTCCCAGGTTCTGACGGGGGTTTCAATCTTGGTTACTCCTTAGCAAATATTTCTCACGCGTCGCCCGGAGTTTATGTATCGATGAATGGCCGACTTTTCAAACCAAAAGAAGTTGAGAAGTTACTTAGTGAGGGAAGGTTTGCATCAATATTCCAAACCTAATCCTTTTTCAGAGTTTAATTCTTCACTTGCGCCGCAGCCTGCAAGAAATTGAAATTTATTTTAGTGCCGGGGATGCTGAAAATTTCAAGAGCTCCTGATTCAACTCCGGATTTGCGGCACGCAGTGCTAGTTGATATAACTCCAAACGCTCATTTTGGTTCTTTGTAATCTTTAGTATGTTATGAAACAAGTCATAGGCATTTTTTGCAGGGTTACTACTTTCAGGCAACTCTACAAAATCAAAAGGCACGCTTCCAGAACGCGGGTTTCGTAATACCCCAAACATATCATCCCTAGGCGAAAATCCGAGGTTTGCAATTAATGTCATGCCGTGTATTGTGTCTCTGCGCGCCTTTTTGGAGCGCGCATGCATCAGGGCATAGCTGGAAAGCGAGTTAAGCTTAGATTGTGGGATACCTTTTATCGAGGCTTGAAATTGTTCGCGGTTACGTTCTATTTCCGACACTCTGTCAATTATTTTTGTCTGGCCCTTTGATGCATCATAAAAAAGCTGCTGCAACATTACCCACTCCCCTTGCTTTGCATTCACTATTCTATCCCCCTCACGGATTTTGTACATGGCTGTTTTTGGTATGGGGATTTTTGCCTCTACTAATTTGTTAATAAGTTCCTGAATCCTTTTTGCATATGCGTCATCAGAACCGCGGCGAAACCATTTTATCGCAACCCTCTGCCTTGTGGTTTTTCCGCCTTTTGAAAAAACAACCACTCCTTTGTAAACTGTGACGGAGCCTCCATGTCCGATACTATCTGGATGGCTCTTTGAACTTGCGACCCTGACAACATCTTGGGCGCCGAGCCATGCGGTTGGTTTCTTCTGTTCCCACCATCGCGGGCGTCTGGGGTTTCCCGGTTTCATCATATACTTTTAGCGGCGAATAGGTATTTATTGGTTCAGTGGCGGTGGCTCTGTAGACCTCAAAACCGCTTAGGCCAGCTACAAAGAAACACCTTTGTTAGCGCGCCTGTGCCGCAGCCTGCTCCGTTTCCTCTTCTTCCTCAATCTGCTTCTTTGCTTTAAGCTTGATTAGCACATCCCTCTTTCTCCACTTCTTCTTGCCGCCAACGCTGCTGGTTTCCACTAAGCCCACATCCACAAGTGTTTTGATGTATGGGTAGAGGCTGCGGTCATTCTTGTAATCCATCCCGAAGATTTCGCGGATCCTTCTTAGGATTTCTTCCATCGAAATCCACTCATCAAACCCGAGAACCGATGAAATATGCGCGGCCTGAGTGTGCTCATTCATCTTGATATAATCCCAGATGCTGTGAATTTCCTCAATTTCCTCTTTTGCGCCGTAAATGCTGTTGTCAATCTTTGCAGTTGGCGATTTATCCTGTGCGCTTGCGCCTCCGGAAAGTATTTTTTTGAGAAAATCAAGCAAAAACATGATAGTAATTACTCTAAAGAGCTTTAAATAATTATCGTGATGGTTGTATTTACCATTTATTGTTGTGGTAATGTAGTATATTGATAGTAATTACCAGTAATATTACGTCAATAGCCAAATATTTAGGTATATTTGAGTGATTTTGTGCGCTTTTTAGCGATATTTCAATTGAAAGTGAGCCTATTTTAGCGACTAAAAACGCCTAAGTTAGCAATGCGCGGAGCCAGGTGTTTGCAGTGAGTCCATTTTAGCCGACTGTAAATTATCGCATCATTAAAGTGGGTGTATTTTAGGGGGCTTTTACGGGTCAAAATTTCGAATGCGTTTTTGTAAGTTGGTTTTAGCGGCCTTTTGGCTGTTTAAGCCAATTTGTGCATTGCTTTAACCGAATTGAAACAATAGGGCCAGAAAAATAGAGTTGTTTTATTTAGTTAATTACAAATTAACATTAATAAGTGAGCCTATTTTACGATAGGAAATAAGAAAAAAATAGCGGGGAAAGGATTTGAACCTTTGACCTCCGGGTCTCTCAAGCATTCGCCCTTTATTTGTTGTATTTTGCCTTTATTCGCTTATTTAGCCTGATGGCG
The DNA here is from genome assembly GCA_035289485.1 of archaeon. GTDB lineage: Archaea > Iainarchaeota > Iainarchaeia > Iainarchaeales > Iainarchaeaceae > UBA10205. The sequence continues at coordinate 7,218 of DATDXA010000043.1, forward strand.
GCCTTTATGAGCCCGGCGGGCACTCCTGGCTGCCCTACCCTAATAGATAAACATCACCTAAAATATTGCCGATGATACGTTTATTCGCTATGGAGGGAGCGGAGAACCGCTGTAAATCCTATTTATCTTACATGAAATGTGCTTATAATGCTTTATATTGGTCAAAATCCGCAATCTCCAGATTTCTCTGGGTGTTTTTGCGTTTTTGAAGCTCCACATTTTTCCGATTGGGATGTGCAAAAGCCCGCATATTTCGGCTATTTTAAGCAAAACACCCTTATCCTGCTGCGTAACCGTAATATCGCCTTTTACCACGTATCCTTCGGCATCAATAAAACCACTCAAAAAGCCCATTAAATAGTCTTGTGATTTTGAAGTTGCCGTTTCTAATTTTTGGCTTTTGCTTGCCATTTTTCCATAAAATTCCTTGGAATCGACCCTTAGCCGCAAAGAATCAAATCTTTTGTCCTTTCTTTCTCTTCCTTTTAACCCGGCTTTTTCTAGTATTTCCTGTAATTTAGCCCTTATATCCCCATCCCGGTCAGAGTTGAGGTAAAACTCAACCCTGTAATGCCTGTCATTTTTGTTATAATGGGAGTAGCCATCTCCTACAAAAAAACCATCTAGATAGCCTTGATTCAAATCAGATAATTCAAAAACTATTCTATTCACCTCTACCCCGCAGCATGTGTAAACTGGTGGCTATAGCCTTAAAATACAATATTCGAAATTATTAGCTATGTCCAATATTTTGTGTTTTTAGAGCATTTTCCGGAGCTCTTCCATCTCTAATTTGAGGTTTTCTATCTTGTTTCCAAGATCTTTAAGCCTTCTCTTATTATCAACAGCCACAAGGGGCTTTCCCGATTCCGGATCCTTAAAGTTATACTCCGCGGCTATTTCAAAGGGGAATTCAGCCATTCCCTTGCCCGCGCTAAAGAACTCGTGCGTTCCTTCAAATTCCATGCCTTTTTCAAGCTTAGTTATGTCCTCGGTATGGGTTTCTATCAGTATTTCGGCAATGCGCGAATTCTTTATCTCCCAAGTATAGGAATACCATCCTGTCTTAGTATTTTTGGTTTTCTGGTAGCATGCAATCCCGCGGTAGTGGAGCCTATTTAGCACAGTCCTTATTTCAGTCACTTTAAGGGGCAGTTTCTTGCCTATTTCCTCATCAGTTACAGGCCTTTTTTTGTGCTCGCAGATTTTCATGAGTTCAATTGCATATTCCCCGCCCACGGATTTTAGAAAGTCCTGCACTATCTGCAGTTCATAGATTTTCTTGACGGGGGTTTTTGGCATACTAATCATTTCCTTTGCGCGCTTGTTTTAAAGCCCTATTTTGCCTTCCTAATTTTCTTGCCCTTGTTTACAGGCTCAACCTCGATTTGGGCTTTTGGAAATTTCTTGGAAAGCTCCTTTCCTTCAAAAATCCTGTCTAGGAATACCGCAAGCGCCGCAATTTCAGAATGCGGCTGAAGCGTCACAGAGACGTTGTATTCAGATTTTTCATAAACTTCGCGCTCCACTTTTTGCGAGCCGATAATTACAAGAAGCTTCTCTTTTTTGCGCAGCTCCTTTTCAACGTTCTGCAGCGGCAGCCCATACATTGTAAGGTGAACGCTTGTATATCCATTCTTCGAGTAGTGCTCCAGCCTCTTTTTCCAGCTGTCCACAAACTCTATTTCAGCTCCCCTGCCCCATCTCTCATTTATGCTCTCAAGCGTTTGGGGTATGCTCTTGTCTTCTTCCCCTTCAATTTCGATTTTGTCGGCGCCAAATGCCCTTGCAACAAGGCAGCAGTGGCTTGTGACCCGATAATCGCGAACATGCCGGTGCCCATAACGGAGCACGGCTATCTGTGGAGGCATAACTAGTAGAAATCTTGCTTTGCACCATTTTTTATTCCTTGTTCAGCTACTCTACAGTATGCTTGATATCAAATTTGTGCGCGAGAACGCCGATATTATAAAGAAAGATTTGAAAAAGCGCGGCGACTCTGAAAAAACAAAGTGGCTCTCAGAGCTTTTGGAAATGGATAAAGAGTACCGCTCCGTGCTGCAGGAAGCCGAAGCGCTGAGAATGAAGCGCAACCAGATTACTGATGAAATAAATAAACTAATGGCGCAGAAGAAGGATTTCAAGCCGAAGATTGCGGAGGCAAAAAAGCTCCCTGAAAAAATAAAAGAGCTCGAGAAAGAATCCGCGCCGCTCAAGGAAAAAATCGATTGGTACTTAATGCGCCTTCCAAATATCCTGCATGATTCCGTTCCTGTAGGAAAGGACGACTCTGATAATGTGGTTGTTCGAGAATTCGGAAATAAAGTTTCCAATACAAAGCTCGCTCCGCACGGTGAAATCCTTGAAAAGAACGGCTGGGCGGATTTCACGCGCGCAACAAAGATTGCAGGTGCCGGGTTCTATTTTCTTAAGGGGCAGTTCGCGCTGCTTGAAATGGCGTTGCTCCGTTTCTCTTTAGATAAATTAGTTGAGAAAGGTTACACTCCGATTTCTCCTCCGCTCATGATGAACCGTGCCGCATATGAAGGCGTTACTGACCTGTCTGATTTTGAGAATGTTATGTACAAAATCGATTCCGAAGACCTCTATTTGGTTGCAACTTCCGAGCACCCGATGGCTGCAATGTATAAGGATGATATTTTCCAGGAAGCGGAGCTTCCACTTAAGCTTGCGGGAATTTCCCCCTGCTTTAGGCGCGAAATAGGAAAGCACGGCATAGATACGCGCGGTCTTTTCCGTGTCCACCAGTTCAACAAGGTTGAGCAGTTCATATACTGCAAACCTGAAGATTCATGGAAAATGCATGAAGAGCTCCTTGCAAACGCAGAAAGCATTTTCAAAGACCTCGGGCTTTCCTACCGCGTTGTAAATATTTGTACTGGCGATATCGGTACTGTTGCCGCAAAAAAGTATGATTTAGAAGTTTGGATGCCGCGCGAGGAAAAATACCGCGAGGCGGTTTCATGCAGCAACTGCACCTCATACCAATCAGTGCGCTCCAATATAAAATTCCGCAAAAAGGACGGCTCGAAAGAGTATGTGCACACGCTGAACAGCACAGCAGTTGCGGCATCAAGGGCGCTGCGCGCAATAGTTGAGACCCATTACGATGGGGAAGTTCTCAAGATTCCAAAGCCGCTGCAGCAGTACCTGAATGGGGCGAAGGAGATTTCCGCGGAAAAGAAATAATTTACTATTTTATTTCAAAAATTTTAACTTCGTTGCCAGAGTAAGTATACGCATATTTCCTCAACCCCGTTCTTGTCTTGCTCCACTCAAAAATTCCCCCGTGCAAATTCATGGCATTGTATCCCTGCCGCGCAAGAAAATCCGCTGCGGTCGAACTGCGAGAACCGGTTCTGCAAAGGCAAATTATCATCTTGTTTTTTGGCAGCTCCGCAAAGCGCCCGGGCAGCTCCGTTAGGTCAATCCATACCATTGGCTCTGCCTTGGTAAAATCCACTTCTTCCCTGTGCCGCACATCCAGAAGTACCGCGTCCCCTTTAGAGAGGGCTTTTTCAGCTTCCTGAGAGCTTATCTCCTGCGCCATAACCAAGATGCCTGTTAGTAAGGTTAAAAAACGTGTTTTAGGCGTATTTCTTATTCTTCTAGCTTCTCTTTGTGAAGTCAGTTCTATCGAGCCCCCAAAGGGGGCGAAGATGGAACGCTCCCTTCCAAGGAGCAGCTCGGAGGGCCCATAGCTCAGCCTGGTAGAGCAGCGGCCTTTTAAGCCGTGTGTCGAGGGTTCAAATCCCTCTGGGCTCGCCTTTTTCTTTCTCTTAGAAAGAGAAAGAAAAACGCGACCGAAAAAGAAAGAGAAACGAGAAGCGTTCACTGAAAAGAAAAAGTGTGGTGCGAAATGCGCCTGCAAAGGCATAAATTCGTGAAAGTTTCATATATGGTGTTTTCATGTCTGTTGGAATCGACGAGCTGATGAAGAGCAGGAAGGACAATCTCGAATACTTGAGAAAGAAAGGCATTGAGCCGTTTCCATATTCATTTGCGCCCACACACTATTCCGCTGAACTCAAGGATAAATATGAAAGCAAGCTAAAAGCAGGCGATCACACAAAAGATAAGGCAATAGTCGCAGGCCGCGTGATGGCAAAGAGAAATTTTGGTAAGCTCTATTTTGTTTCCCTTCAAGACCCAAAAGGCAGGATTCAGCTTGTTGTTTCAGAAAGTGATGCCGGTTCCGCAGGCGTTGATTTAGTGGACCACTTGGATGTCGGGGATTTTATTGGAGTTGATGGCTTTGTAATGAAGACAAAAAAGGGCGAGCTCTCTGTTGGCGCTAAGAAAATAACATTCCTATCAAAAGCCCTAAATCCCTACCCTGAAAAGTTCCACGGCCTAACAGATATTGAAGTTCGTTACAGAAAAAGGCCGCTTGACCTGATAATGAACCCCGAGGTTAAGGAAGTTTTCCTCAAGAGGGCAAAAGTAGTTTCGCTTGTAAGGGAGTTTCTTGAAAAGAGCAATTTTCTAGAAGTAGAGATTCCTCTTCTCCAGCCAACTTATGGAGGGGCAAATGCAAGGCCATTCATTACAAAATCGCACGCGTGGAAATCGGATTTTTATCTTTCAATTTCCCCGGAGCTCTACCTGAAGCGGCTGATTATTGGCGGCTATGAGCGCGTATACACTATTTGCAAGAATTTCCGGAATGAAGATGTTGACAAAACCCACAACCCGGAATTCACGATGATGGAGTGCTACGCAGCGTATTGGGATTACAATGACATGATGAAGCTAACTGAAGATTTATTCGCGTTCGTTGCAAAGAGTTTGAACGGCACAACAAAAATAACATACGAGGGCAAGCAGATTGATCTCAAAGCCCCGTGGAAGCGCATGACAATGAAGCAGGCGCTCAGAGAATTTGCAAAGCTTGATGTCGACAAATTAACGGATGCCGATTTGAAAAAACTCCTAAAAGAACACGAGCTAGAGGCTGACCCGTTCAAGCGCGGCCTTGCAATTGCCGAGCTCTTCTCGCATTTATGCGAAGAAAAGCTAATCGCGCCAACTTTCATAATAGACCACCCAAAGGAAACAACTCCGCTATGCAAGCCAAAGCGCGGCGATCCAACACTCATAGAAAGGTTTGAGCCATTCATCAATGGCTGGGAAGTTGCAAACGCTTACTCTGAACTGAACGATCCTGAGTTGCAGGAACAATTTTTCAAAGAGCAGGCAGATCAGGGCAGGGCAAAAGGGGAAACGCACCCGCCTGATGATGATTTCATTGATTCGCTGCGCTACGGAATGCCGCCAACCGGAGGGCTAGGAATTGGAATAGACCGGCTAGTGATGCTTCTCACGAATCAACCTACAATTAAAGATGTCATTTTCTTTCCACAAATGAAGCCAGAGAGAAAGCAGCCATCTGGGACTGCAGATGCACTCAAGCCCGAGCTCGAAGCGATAAAGCCCAACAAGACAAAACTTCTTTTCCAAAACGACCCTTACCTAAAAGAATCTTCGGCAACAGTTCGCAGTGTTGAAGGCAATGAAGTCTACCTTGACCAGACAATATTTTTCGCGTTCAGCGGCGGTCAGAAATCCGATAAAGGCGAAATCAACGGAACAAAACTCAAGGGTGTTTTGCTAAAGGGCGACGACATTGCGCATGTTTTCGATTTCGACCCGAAACTCAAGGCCGGAGATAAGGTCAGACTCAAACTTGACTGGGACAATCGCTTCAGGACAATGCGCCTGCATTCCGCTTCGCATATTGTCGACCATTTTTTGAACAAGGAAATTAAAACAGGCGGCACTTCGGGTTCTCTAGTTGACGCTGAAAAGGACAGGAGCACATATCTTGTGAGTGAGAAGATTTCACACGAAGCTTTGAAAAAAGTTGAAGACGCAACAAATAAATTCATGGCGCAAAAGCACGCAATCAATAGGTTTCCGGACAAGGCAAACCCAAATGTTTTGGTCTGGGAGTGCGAGGGGATTGTCCAGCACTGTTCCGGAACGCATGTTCGCAACACTTCTGAAATAGGAAAAATCAAATTAAAGCGCGGGGGCAAGGGCGCCGGAAAAGAACTGGTCGAAACTTACCTTGTGTAATCGGGGTTTTTGTGATGCCAGAATGCCTTGCACTAAACCCGTTAGAAGATTATGCTTCGTGTCCCGCCTGCGGCGGTGAGATGCGCGAGCAGCACGCGAAGTGGGTTTGCACAAAATGCAGCTACAAGCGCGGGTGCTGCGATTTGATGTGAAGTTCGCACCGGCACTGACGTCTCCTTGCAAAGTTTAATTGACTCTATTTTTCTTTTTTTAGTATGAAATTGACGCCCGAACTTGCCGAGCTTACTGGAATCTTAATTGGAGACGGTTGTCTTTCAAAGTATTTTGCCAATTTCGATAAACGTTGGAGATATGAACTAGCCTTTACAGGGAACAACGACGAATATGATTATTATCGCGATTTTATCCAGCCAGTTTTTAAAAATTATTTTAACACAAAAGGAAGGCTTTTCATCCGCAAGGATAATTCAACCAGGTTCCATGTATTGAGTAAGGTTGCTTTTGATTTCTTTGCAGGCATCGGAATTCCTATTGGCGAAAAAAGTCATTCTGTTTCCATTCCCAGAGAAATAATGTCAACTACTAATTTGCTTGCTCCATGCCTGCGGGGAATTTGGGATACCGATGGGTCAATTTACCAGCGTTACCCAAAGCAGTACAAAAATCATCCAAAGCACTATTCCCACTTGAAATCAATGCATCTTGCCATGGTGTCAAAATCTGTTATAGAAGATGTCAAAGAATGCCTAACTAGACTATCTATACAATCTAGTGAAATTACAACAGACGACAGGGGCGCATTCAGGCTCTATATTACCGACCAACTAGAAATCGCAAAATATATGGAAAAGGTCGGTTTTAGAAATGTGCATCATTTAAAGCGCATCTTTAGCATGTCGGCGTAAGGTATTTAAAGTTCTCCCGCGGGAGAATTAGTCATAGCGGGCCCATAGCTCAGGCTGGTAGAGCACTTGATTCTTTTAAGTTATTTTGCTTAGGGAAGGTGCGGCTCTTAAGGTTGTTTACCGGCTTGAAAGCTTAGGTAGTGATCGGACAGACCAAGGTGTCGTGGGTTCAAATCCCACTGGGCTCGCTTTTTTTCTTGTATGATTTTTGCATACTTGACACCGGCAGTGAAGTGTCCCCAATTCTTTAAAAATAAAAAATCAGTTTCTTTTGCATGTATTCTGATTCTGAATTAGAATTAGTCGGCGCTATTATTGGTGATGGCCACATACACAAATCCTCAAAATATTATTTCGGGCTGACTGGAAATAAAATAACTGACCGAGAATATTACTCAAAACTTTCTGTTCTGATTGGAAAAGTTTGGAATAAACATCCGCGGGTATTTGAGAGTGGCAGGGGTCTACGGATAAGAGTTTATTCAAAGAACATTGTAACTAAATTGACAATGGATTTTGGGCTTGCCTACAATTCAGATAAGTGTTATAGTGTTGAAATTCCTGAATTTCTTTTAGACGATTATTCAAAAGTAAAACATGTAATCCGAGGAATAGCTGATACTGATGGCTCTGTATTCGTTTCAGATAAGAAAGGTTCACCCAATTACCCTTCCTTGGAAATCACCACCGTTTGCAGGCCTCTTGCCGATCAATTAAGGGAAATTCTATTATGTGCGGGTTTTAGGGTAACAAATATCCGGAAGTATTGGTCTAAGCGTTCAACCACGGATTGCTATAAGGTTTGTTTATATGGCAGAGATAATCTTAGAAAGTGGGTTTCTGAAATAGGCTTCACTAATCCATATAAAGAGCAAATTGCCAAGCAGGCATTGACAGAGCGCTTTTAAACCTTATTTCAATTAGTTCTTCTTAATGGGGCCGTAGCTCAGCCTGGGAGAGCATCCGACGGATACAAGCGTGCCTTAATGGCTTGTTTTGTCCGGGTGAAGCTGAAGATAGAGGCAATGGAGTATCATTGTTTAATCTTCCTTGCTCTCAGCAGTGACCGGTATGTCGCGTGTTCAAATCACGCCGGCCCCACATTTTTCATTTCTTTTGAAAACTTATGTCCCGCTGTAAGCGGGACGGCCGTATGCGCACCCAACAGACGCAACTGTTGTTTTGCACCCTTTTATATTCATTTTCTTCAAGTATATCTCTGGTGTTCTTTTTGCCTGCGAGAAACTTGTTTGTGATTTTTTTTGCCTTTCTTATTGCCAGCGCAGCATTTGCCGCGCTGCCTGCAATAACTAGTGTCACAAATCCAGAGGGCAAGTGGAGTAGTGACTCTTCGCCTTCTTTCAAGGCATCTTATTCTGGAGTGGATGGCTATAGTTATGAGTTTGACGCTTCAGAAGACACAATTCCGGACACCACCATTGATTCTACAAGCAGCACCATATTGCCAGGGTCAAAGCAGGACGGCATTTATTGGTTCCATTTGAGGGCACATTCAGCTGACGGCTGGTCAGAAACCAGGCATTACAAGGTCATGATAGACAGTTCGCGCCCGACAAGGCCAGGTTCCCAGTTGGCGATTCCACAGCCTGACGGAAGCGTTTTGGTTTCTTGGGTGGCCTCTGAGGACACGCTTTCCGGAATGTCGCACTACAACGTTTACAGGAGCACGCTGCGGTTTGTGAGTGATGGCCAGATATCCAGGGAATTTGCAATTACAGATCCGGTAGCCAAGCTTGTTGGCTTGCGTGTCACAGGCACGAGTTTTACTGACACTAATTTTGTCATTGGGGAGGGCTACCGCTTCCACTACAAAATAGAGCCTGTCGACGCCGCGGGAAATTCCGGCACAATAAGTTCCGTAGCATCTGTAAAGACCCTTTCTTTCTGCGACCTGGGCCTTCTTGTTGAGGCTTCACTAGCCGATAGCAACCTTCTTGTCACTGTCAATTCCGACGGCGAATTCAAGAAGGGGCATATTGTAGTGACTGCGCCTGACAGTTCCAAGGCCGTAATTCTGGAAAGCGCCTCCAACATAAAAGAAGTTTCCGTAGGCTATTATCTTGGCGGAAAGCCAAATGGTGACTACAATGTCTCGTTTTCCTCATTCGATGCGGATGGCGATGCCTGTTCTGCGGAAAAGATTTTTGTCTATGACACCCTCTCTCCAGAGGTCTCCATTCTGAATCCGCCTTCGTCACAGGTGCTTGAAAATGAGGTCAAGTTCACAATTCGGGCCATTGACAATGGTGAAGGTGCGTCCGGAATTTCAAAGGTCTCGCTTTTCATTGTTGATAATTCCAGTGAAAAGCTCATTGGCGATGCCAAACTTGAGGGTGATGTATATGCCATGGACTGGAACACGCTCAATTATGAAAATGGGCGCTTCAAGGTTATTGCAAGGGCAACCGACAGGGGCGGGAAGTCCAACGAAGTCTTTGCACTCTACAACATAAGCAACACTTTTTTTGCAAGGGCAGCGGCAGAACAGAATATTTCTGCTGCCGAGGAGGAGATGAAGTCGGCTGTCGATTATATGGAGAGTCTTCGTGCCAAGAACATCAACGTTGATTCGCTTGTGCGCCTTGCAGCGCAGGCGGACTCCAACCTCAACGCCGCAAAGGACCTGTTCTCCAAGAACATTAATTTCGAGCTTGCCGGCCAAAATGCGCAGGCTGCAAAGTCCATGTATTCTTCATTAAAGTCCAAGTACACAATGAGTTCGTATTCCACTGGGCAGTATTCTTACAACGAGAGCCAGCTTGATGTTTTCTACGCCGCCGCAGGATTGCCGCAAAATCTTGTGGCTGATGCAAAGTCGAAAAAAGGGAGCCTGTTCCCGTCGAGAAAACTGGAGATTCTTCAGGTGAAGGCAGACAGCAACACTTTTTACGTTGCGAATGTAATCTTGGGTATTTCTAACCGCGACAGGAATTCCGTTTCGTTTATTCTTATAGAGCCATTTCCAAAACAGTTTGCTGATGGCGCTTCCGGTGTCTCTTCTATAACTCCGTTTGAGGTGCTTCGCAAAGACCCTGTAATCTCTTTTGGGCCGTTTGACATGAATTCGGGCTCCAAGAAGGAAATAATTTACGGGATTTCAAAGCAACTTACAAAGTCACAGGCAGACAGGCTGATTTCAGGCAAAATCCTAGATTATTATGTCTCGCCGCCCATAGTCCTGAGCCCGAACTCTGATGTTTCAGGCATAAAGTCAGAGCCTCTTTTCGGTGGGGTTGATTTGCCGCAGATAAATATCAGCAAAGACAATCTCCTCATTGTTGCCATTGCGGGAATATTAATATTTGGCATACTTTTCGTTCTGCTGCTGCTTGTCATTGCGGCTGTGTACTATTTCGTGATAAGGAAAAGGAAGAAGTGAGCAAATTGCACCTGCAGGATTTCTTGAAGGCAACTGCAAAGGAAGTGAACGCAGAGCTTTCGGCATTTTTCCCAAAGAAAATAACTGAAAAATGGGTCTCCAGCTCTTTAGGAAAGCCAGAGTTCGGCTACGATTTAAATGCCTCGCAAAAGGCGATTGCTGAGCCCATTTGGGATTTCCTCTCAAGGGGCGGAAAGAGATGGCGCCCGGCGCTTCTACTTCTTGCATGTGAGGCTGCGGGGGGCTCGCGCAAAAAAGCCATGCCTTTTACAGTAATCCCTGAATTGGTCCACAACGGGACAATAATGGTTGATGATATCGAGGACAATTCAACAGTTAGGCGAGGCAAGCCATCCACCCATCTGCTTTTTGGCGTTGATGTCGCGGTGAATGCGGGAAATGCCATGTACTACATTCCCCTAAAGGTTCTGATAAATGACCGCAAGCTTTCTGCGCAAGTGAAGGCGCAGATTTATGACATTTATTCGGTTTCCCTGCTGCGGCTCTCTTTTGGCCAGGCAATGGACATACACTGGCACAAGGGAGGCTCGAATGTGAGTGAGGCTCAGTACCTGCAGATGTGCTGCTACAAGACAGGTTCGCTAGCAAGGCTTTCAGCAGAGCTTGGCGCGGTCCTTGGCGGTGCAAATCCGGAGCACGTTTCGCGTTTTGGGGATTTTGCCGAGAGTATCGGGGTCGCGTTTCAGATTCAGGACGATATACTAAATCTCAAGCCGGAGCATGTTGAGTGGGGAAAGGAAATCGGCGAGGACATAAAGGAGGGGAAGAGAAGCCTTATTGTGATACATGCGCTTTCCACGGTTGCCGCGCAAAAGAAGAACCGCCTGCTTGGAATACTGAATTCAAAGGAAAAATCTGATGACGATGTCAAGGAAGCCATTTCAATTATTGATTCTGCAGGCTCAATTGAATACGCCAAAAAGGTCGCGCGCCGCCTTGTTCTTAGCAGCTGGAACAAGCTTGAAAAAAAGCTCAAGGATTCGGAGGCAAAATCGCTCCTGAAAGAATTTGCGGATTATATGGTTGAGAGAAGCCAGTGACTATTGCAATTTTTTGAATTTAAACTTCCTCGTATTCCTTGCTGACCTTGTGCACGGTAATCCCTTTTTCATCTATTGCCATCGGGTGCAGCTCTTCTGAGTGCTTAGTTGCCCTCATTTTGCGGATGTGAAGTGTCCTGTTGCTGCGTGTGCCGATTCCCATGTAATGAAGCGCAATAACCCCGTCAACAACATACTCCTCTATCCCAAATTTCCCAAAACTGTTTTCCTGATTGCCCATTTCGGTTGTCATTATTGTCGTGACCCCGATTCTCATGAGCAAATATGAAAGTTTTCTGATTGCATTTCTCACTTCGTTCTCGTTTTCGAAGTTGAATCCGAGTGCCGGTATGGAATCTATAACGAGCCTTTTCGCGCCGCTCCTTTTTGCAACGCGCATGATCTCCAAAAGCAACTTGTCAATGTCAAAGCCGCTTGCAGGCATTGAGAACTGCTCCTCGCTTGGCATTCCAAGCTTTGCAAGGCTGCCATCGATTATGTGCACCTTATCCATTTCCTCAAGTTTTCTTATGTCCCAGCCGAACCTTGTCATGTCCTGGCGTATGAGTTCCGGCCTCTCATCTAAAGTGACATAAATCCCGGGGTCGTTGTATTTTTTTGCGCCGTTGTATATGAACTGCGTGCAAAAAATTGTTTTCCCAGTGCCGCACCCGCCCGAGAGCAGCATTGTCCTGCCCTCTGGTATGCCCCCTTCCATCAGCTCATCTAGGCCATTTATGCCTGAAGGTACCCTGTTCATGCAATCAGTATTAGTTTGAATTGAACTTGTATTTATAGCAACCGCTGCGCAAAAGTCCGGGCGCAACATTAGGTTTAAGTTAGTTTCCGGATTTGATTGAATAGTATGACATTCCGATTTATCGTTTTCTTTGCCCTTGCGGCCTTGATATTCACTTCATATGTTTCCGCTGGCCAAAGTGACATCATCGCGCTGACAAATGTCGGCACCACGCCTTCAAGCATTTATCCTGGCGATATAGTGACAATCAACTTCACTGTCCAGAACGCCAGTGCAACCGGGCAGATTGCCGAGGAAACAGTGGTTTCTTTTGGCGAGCTAAACTCAAATTATTTTGAAGTTGTGAAAGGCTCGGAGAATCTCGGGTCAATAAGCGGCAGGGATTCAAAACCGGTTTCACTGCGCCTTAATGTGTTGGCCAATGTCCTTCCAGGGAACTACCAGGTTCCCATAAAGGTCACTTATATGAACGGCACAACACAGTTGACCCACACAGATGAAATAAATCTAGACCTTTCCTCTTGTAGAATTCTCAAGGTTGAAGACATTGCCCTTAGCAGCAGCACGCCGCACATTGGCGACACTCTCGGGATTTCCGCGACCATAAAGAATGTGTGCGCGACATCGGCAAGAAATGTCGGGGTTGAGCTGCGGCCTGTTTCAAAATCCACGATTGCGCCATTCGTTGTTCCAGAAGGCACCACAAAAAAAATCGGCGACATGCCTCCTATGGGTTCAGCAGAAGTTTCCTTTTCGGTGCTTCTTGGCGACAGGGTAGCTGCCGACACTTATGTGTTCTCAATTGATGCGAACTGCGATGACTGCACTAAAACTTTTACAAATCAGTTCTCTTTTCTCGCGCTCGGAAAGCCAGAGCTTGTTTTCTCAAGCATTGATTACTCCGTTGAAGGCGCGCTTGGCAATGACAAGCAGATAATGCAGGGCAGCCCATTTACGCTTTCAATCCAGCTCGATAATATTGGCAAGGAAAAGGCAAAAGCTGTCGAGGTTGTAATAGACTTTGGAAGCGGCATCAAGGGCGCTGGCAAATCATTCTTAGGGAACATTGACCCGGACGATTCCGGTGCCGCGGTATTCTCTCTTTCTGCAGGGTACGATGCAAAACCGGGAGCGCAGCCCGGAACAATAACTGTGCGCTATATAGATGAAACAGCCAAAACACAGGAATTTTCACAGACTTATTCGCTGTATGTAAATGAAGTCCCCCCAACAAGCCCAGTGGTTTACATTTTCATTCTTGTCCTGCTCATTGCAGTGCTAGGCTTGATTTATTTCATAGTGCGTTTCGTGTTTCGGCAGCTAGCCATACGGAAGGCACAGTCACGATGATAAAATTATCTTTTTCAAACCTGTTCCGGCGCAAGACCAGAACAGCGCTCTCAGTCTCAAGTATAGCGATAGGCGTTGCAGCAATCATAGTCCTTGTTTCCCTAGTCGATGGCTTTACCGGCCAATTCGACGAAGTGATAAGCCAATTCAAGGGCATAATGGTGATTGAAAAAGGCGCGGGTGATAGCACACTCTCAAGGCTCGATGAATCATATAAACAAAAAATAGAATCTATTGCAGGAGTTCGCACCGCAATCCCTGAAATATGGGTGCTTCCTGATAAGGTCGATGGCAAGGCAATTTCCGCAAATTCCTTTACCCCGCCTGTCATCTATGGCCTTGACATACAAGAATATTTTTCCACCAATGCGAAAGGCTGGATTACGGAAATCGACAAGGGCACTTCGATAAAATCTTCCGACACAGGATGGGTTCTTATAGGGAAAAAAGTCGCGGAGGATTACGGCAAATTCGTTGGCTCCACAATAAAAGTGAATGAAAAGACCTTTAGGGTGAAAGGCATTCTAAAGGGCGATAGCGATGCGGTTTCAACTATAATTGCAATGAATTTAGCCGATGCAAGGGATGCCGCAGGGTTTGACGCCCAAAAAGTGAGCACGTTTCTTGTAATCCTCACGGACTCTTCTCTTGACAAGCAGGTTTCCTCCCTAATTGAGCTAAAGTACCCTGATGATTTGCAGACCTTTACGCAAGCCGACCTCTCAGAGCAGTTCAACAGCATCATAGGGAATCTGCGATTGCTCGCAATCGTAATAGCGCTCATATCAAGTGTGGTTGCAGGCATCGGCATTGCAAACACAATCCTTATGAGTGTTCTTGAGCGGTTCAAGGAAATCGGCGCGCTCAAAGCTGTTGGATGGGCAAATTCAAACATTGTGAAAATGATTCTCTACGAAGCTGCTTTCCTCGGAATAATCGGCGGACTTTCCGGCATCGCAATCGGATATGGCGTTGACATGCTGCTTGCTTCTGTTGTAGGGGTGCGATACTCAATATCTCCAGGGCTTCTTGCATGGAGCTTTGGCTTTGCAATCCTGCTTGGGCTGATTGCAGGAATATACCCCGCATTTTACGCCTCGCGCCTGAGCCCGATAGACGCGCTGAGGTCTTAAGGAGTTGCAAAAATGGCTGCTGCACACGAAGATGACATTGTAATAGAGTTAAAAGATGTCAAAAAAATTTACAAGATGGGCGAAACAGAGGTGCGCGCCTTAAATGGCGTTTCACTAAAAATCTCCCGCGGGGATTTTGTTGTGATAGTAGGACCCAGCGGCTCTGGTAAAAGCACACTGATGCACATAATGGGAACGCTCGACCATCCAAGCGAGGGGGAAGTTTTCTACGATGGCGGCGCAATAAAGGTTCTTGATGACTGGCACCTTGCAATGCTGCGGCGCAAAAAAATCGGCTTCATTTTCCAAAACTTCAACCTGATTCCAACGCTCAATGCTTATGAAAATGTGATGATTCCAACCGAGCCGCTTTCCGGAAACAAGGAGTCTCTTGAGGAGAGGGGCATCGAGCTTCTAAAAAAAGTGGGCCTTGGAAACAGGATGCTTCATAGGCCAGATGAACTAAGCGGGGGCCAGAGGCAGAGGGTTTCAATTGCGCGCGCGCTCATAAATGACCCGGAGATTATTTTCGCAGATGAGCCTACCGGAAATCTCGACTCCGCAACAGGCAAGCAGGTAATTGAATTAATGTACGAGCTAAACCAGCGCGAGAAAAAGACGTTCGTTCTCGTAACCCACGACCCCTCACTTCTAGATTATGCCTCAAGGAAGGTTTTCATCCTGGACGGGATTATAACCAAAATCGAGGAGAATGGCTCTCGCAAGGCCGTTGCAAAGCGTAACAAGGAAAAATAATTTTTTTGGTGTGTGCAAATGCTAAAACAAAGCTTCATGAACCTCTCACGCCATAAGTTGCGCACAGCGCTCTCCGTTCTCGGAATAATCCTTGGTGTATCCTCCCTAATACTTCTCGTTTCAGTTGTTGATGGCATAAGGCTTGATATTGAAAATGCGTTCAGCAAGGCGCAGGGGGCAAGGGTTTCATCCCTGCACGGTGGCGACCCGGTGCTAAGCCAGCTCGATGAGAGCTGGATACCAAAGCTTGAGAAAATCGCCGGGGTTAAGATCGCCGTCGGAAACATTATCCAGAGCACGCGCTTTGTTGATGGCAAGCAGCAGGATCTCTTTAGCGGGCCGCGGGTGCTTGGAATTGATGTTGACCGCTCTCTTAAGGCCACATCCACTGGGTTTTCCGGTGAACTTTTGGAAGGCCGAGATTTCAAATCAGCAGACCGCGGAGTTGCGCTTATTGGCAAGGCAGTCCAAGACAATTTCGACAAGTTTGTCGGGACAAAAATAAAAGTGAATGATAAGAGCTTTACAATTGTTGGCGTTTACACAACCGGGTCTGATTTAATCGACAATTCGATTCTTGTGCCGATTGATGATGCGCGGGAGGCAACCGGCTTTCCAAAAGGGAAAGTAAGTTATTTTAATGTCCAGCTAGTAAACCCAAAAGATGACCAGGTCGTGGTTGACCGAATAAACCTGATTTATGGCGACAAGATAATGGCACAGAGCCTTAGCGATTTTTCCTCACAGTTTGGCCAGCTATTTGACAGCATCACAGCACTTGTCGTGATACTCGCCTCCATTGCATCGGTTGTTGCCGCAGTTGGCGTAATCAACACAATGCTCATGAGTGTACTTGAAAGGTTCAAGGAAATCGGCGCTCTCAAGGCCGTTGGGTGGACAAGCGAAAACATAATGGCTCTTGTTGTCTTCGAATCCGTATTAGTCGGGATTATTGGCGGCCTTGCAGGGGTGCTGCTGGGGGTTGCTCTTGCAGGTTTTACCAACTCCTTTCTCTTGGCAACGCATGTGTCAACGCCGCTAATACTCGGTTCATTTATTGGCGCGGTCTTTGTGGGGCTTCTCGCCGGAGTATATCCTGCATTCGTGGCCTCGCGAATGGACCCTGTTGAAGCCCTAAGATTTGAATGAAAAAATCAGGTGCGGGATTTTGCGAATTCCCCTGTTCAGTTCATTCCCTGTAAACTTCATTAACCCCGTTTATTTGTATAATTTTTTTTCTTGTCTCCTCATATTGCCCGAGGTTTTTGAGCCTTATTATGAAAACGCATGTTACCTTGCCTGAGGCTGATGCCTTTGCATTTGCTGATTTTAAATAAATCTTGTTGTGCGAGAAAACGTGCAGGATGTCCCGTAATATTCCGAGCCTGTCATTTGCCTGCACAATAATGTTTGTTTCGTATGCCGCTGATTTTTCATCCCAGAACACTTCCGTTTTTTTAGCTCCGTCCTTTAGTGCTTCGCTGCAATCTGCCCTGTGAACTGAAATTTTTCTTTTTGTGGTCCTTATTCCGATTATTTCATCTCCCGGAAGCGGGCTGCAGCACTTTGCAAGCCTAACCCTGTTATCGTCAGTTTTTATTGCGCCGGCAGAGATTTGTCGCAGCGCGCTTCCGCTGCTGCCTGCCTTGCCAATGTTTAGCTTGGCCCTTATTTTTTGCTGAGCCTTGCCGCTTTTTGAAAATGATAGCCAGCTCATTTTCGGTTTTTGCTTTGATGATGTGAGTATTTCCACAACATCGCCATTCCTTATGGTGGTGTTTAGCGAAACCATGTTGCCATTTATCTTTCCGCCAACGCACTTATCGCCAATGTCAGAGTGCACAGCATAGGCAAAATCAATTATTGATGCCCCTTCCGGAAGTTCAATTACCTGTCCCTTGGGTGTCATTGCAAACACCTCCTTTCCGAAAATATCCATTTCAGTTTTTCCTCCAGCGCCCCTTTGCCAGTCCAGAACCTGCTTTATCCACTCAATTTTGCGGTCGTGCTTGCTGTCCTTTTTTTCGCCCTTGTATGCCCAATGTGAGGCGATTCCGAATTCCGCAAAGTCGTGCATTTCCTTTGTGCGTATCTGTATCTCTATCGGGGTTCCATTTTGCGTGAACACGCTTGTGTGCAGCGATTTGTAACCATTTTCCTTTGGCTTTGCGATGTAGTCATCAAATTCCCCGGGAACCGGTTTCCACATGCTGTGCACAATTCCAAGAACCTCATAGCAGTCCTTGATTGAATCCGTTATCACCCTAAGCGCCATTAAATCGTATATTCCCCTAATCCCGACATTTTTCCTCTTCATCTTTTCGTGGGTCGAGTATGCGGTTTTCACCCTTCCGAAAATGGATGCGTGTATCTTTGCGGCTTTGAGTGAATATTCTAGCCCGGATTTCGCATTTTCTATTTCCGCACTTGTCCTGCTCGTGATTGAGCGTATTTCATTTTCTATTTCATTGTACGTTTTTGGCTCCTCATATCTGAACGCGAGCTCTTTCATTTCCGTGCTTATGGAATAGATATTCAGCTTGTGTGCTAGCGGCGCGAAAACTTCCTTTGCCTGCCACAAAAACTGCCTGCGCTCCCCTTCAGGGATATTTTCTATTTTTCGCAGCTTGTCAAGCGCTTCCCCTAGCTGGAGTATCACGACATTTGGGTTTGTTGTCAGTACCACCATCATTTTTTTTGTGGAGCTTTCCTTTTCAAGCGGGTTGACTTCAAGCGCTTTTTCAAATCTTGCTTTCGAATCCACAAGCTCAGCTATTTCCTTGCCGAATTCCGCTTCTAGCTCCGCAATTGACATGCCGTGGTCAAGCGTATTGTGAAGGATTGCTGCAACCACGGTATTCATGTCCATGCCGAGTTTAAGCATAATCCTTGCAACGCCAATATTATGGCTTTTGTAAATGCCCTCATTAAGGTTTGCAAGCCTGAATACGTTTGAAATTGTCCTGAATGCCTTTGCGGCGTCCTCGTTTTCGCCGAAATGCTCCCTGAACTCTTTCCAGAATTCGGCTATTTCCTCCTGATTGTCCATAAAATTAATTGCCCCAAATATCCTTTTATAGCAAACCAAAGGGTGCGTAAGCTTTCAATTTGCAAGGCACTACCTTTTTATTAGTTTCAAGCCATTTCTGCTATAGGAGTTTTTCGCTTTGCCACTCTATCTTTTTGTGAATTTCAAGACGTATGAACAGGGAACCGGGCAAAATGCCGTTTCACTTTCAAAACTTCTCTCAAGCTTTTACACAGGGGAAGTTGAAATAATTCCTGTTGTGCAGGCTTCAGATTTGCACCCGGTTGCTCTTGCATGCCAGCTAAAGCTTTTTGCGCAGCACATAGATCCCGTTAAATACGGCTCTAATACTGGCAAAATACTTCCAGAGGGCGTGAAAGCCGCAGGCGCATTTGGGACAATTCTAAATCACGCAGAGCACAAGCTCACCGATTCCATAATCGAAGCATCAATGAAGCGCTGCAGGGAAGCGGGGCTTAAAGTCATGCTCTGCGCAGAAACTCTTGAGCGCGCAAAAATACTTGCAAAATTCTCACCGGATTTTATTGCAGTCGAGCCTCCCGAACTGATTGGTGGGGCTGTGAGTGTTAGTAGCGCAAAGCCGGAATTGATTTCAGATTCGGTGAAAGCAATTGCAAAAATAAATCCAAAAATCATTCCAATCACGGGCGCGGGGATTAAGAATTCGGATGACGTTTCAAAGGCAATCGAGCTTGGAACAAAAGGCGTTTTTGTGGCTTCAGGAATTGTAAGCGCGCAGGATCAGGAGCATGCGATAAGGCAGATGTTACTTGGGTTTCCAAGCGGCAGAGACGCTGGGAAAATGCCGTAAATTTTATTCAACTTACTAGCCGCTAAACCACAATTCCCTTAACCGAAACCTTCTCCGCAGGGCGCTTTTTGTACTCTGCAATCCCACGCTTCATCACTTCAAGCCCGAGTAGCGCGCACTTGATTCGCGTCTGGATAATGTTCCCAAGCTCTGCAAACAGTTCCTTCTGCGTTATTTTCTCAGCCTCAGATACCTTCTTTCCCTTAACCATTTCAGAGAGCAATGATTCGGATGCGGTGCTTATTGCGCAGCCGCTTCCGTAGAATTTTATGTCCTCAATAACTCCAGAATTGATTTTCATTGTAAAAGTGACCTGATCGCCACATGTGGGGTTTCCGCCTCCCGCTTCAAGGTCAAAATCCTCAATCCTTCCCCTGTTGCGGGGATTTTTGTATAAATCGAGTATGATTTCAGTGTAAAGTTCTTGGTTCATATTTTTCACAAACCCCAATTCAGGCATCAAACATCTTTTTCGCCCGCATAACTCCGCGCGCGAGCTCTTCAATTTCCTCATCAGTATTGTAAATGTAAAAAGACGCCCTCACAACCCCTTCAATTCCCATCTCTCTCATGAGCGGCTGCGCACAATGGTTTCCTGCGCGAACTATCACTCCGTTACGCCCAAGCATTTCTGAAACATCATGCGGGTGAACTCCTTTGAGGTTGAATGGCACTATTCCAGTCCTAGGGCCTTTTTGCGGGCCGTAAACCTCAACCCCTTTAATATTTACAAGTATTTTGAGTGCTTTTGCAAGCAGCTTGCGCTCATGCGCCTCTACATTTTCAAGGCCAATTTTAGAAATATAATCAATCGCAGTGCTGAATGCAATTCCTCCGGCAATATTAGGCGTCCCCGCTTCAAATTTCCATGGCAGCTTGTTCCACTGCGCTCCCTTCAGCGTCACTTCCGATATCATGTCCCCTCCTGTAAGAAAGGGCGGCATTTTCTCAAGCAATTCCTCGTTCCCATAAAGCACGCCAACCCCCGTAGGGCCGAGCATTTTGTGCGCCGAGAACGCCAAAAAGTCGGCATTTATTTTTTTCACATCAACTTCCATGTGCGGAACTGCCTGCGCCGCATCAAGAATAACTACTGCTCCGTTCTCGTGCCCGATTTTTGCAATTTCTTTTGCAGGGTTCACAGTTCCAAGTATATTTGACGCCATTGTTGCGGAAACTATTTTTGTTTTTTTGCCCATGAGCCCCGCGAGGCTATCCATATCCAATCTGCCGTCAGGAGTAATGTCCGCATACTTGATTTTGATTTTTTTCCTTTTCGCAAGTTCTTGCCACGGAACAATATTTGCATGGTGCTCCATTTTTGTGAGAAGAACTTCGTCTCCTGCTTCAAGACATTCTCCAAGCGAGTAGGCGAGCAGATTAAGGCTCTCCGTGGCGTTTTTTGTGAATACAATTTCTTCCATCGAATCCGCGTTTATGAACTGCGCGGTTTTGCGGTGCGCCTCTTCATACTGCTCCGTAGCTTCCATGCTAAGCGGATTTAGCCCGCGGTGAATATTTGCATTCGAATTCTCGTAAAATTTTTCCCCCGCTTCAATTACCGATTTTGGCTTCTGTGTTGTCGCCGCATTATCAAGATAAGCCATTGGGCGGCCATTAATTTTCCTTTTAAGAATCGGGAAATCTTTTCGTATGTTTTTTAGGTTCATTGCAAATTCCTTTTTTAAAAATGCCGCCATGCTTTTTTTGTTCTGTGCTTTCAGACCCTGTATTCTATTTCTTCCAGAAGAGGCGGCCTTAGAGCCTCCGGCAGCAGGTATATTATGCTCTCAAGAAAGCTTTTTACGACCATTTTTCTCGCGCTTTCCTTTTCAATGCCGCGCGATTGCAAATAGAACATCTCTTCCTCATCAATTTTTGCAACTGTTGCGGAGTGCGTAGCTTTCACATCATCGGTTTTTATCTCAAGGCTTGGTATCTGGTTGCTGCTTGCTTTCTCGCCCATAATCATGCTGTGGCACTCAAGAAGCGCGTTGGTTTTAGAGCCGCTTTCCTCTATTCTTATCATCCCGTCAAATACCATCTTGCTCTCATCGCGCAGCGCGGATTTGAATACGCAGTGGCTTTCTGTTCCAGCCGCGCGATGAATTGATGAATATTGCAAATCAAAGTGCTGTTTTCCTTTCGAGAGCAGAAGGCTGAATTCATTGGCCTTTGCGCCGTCCCCGTCGAGAATGTTTACAGTGTTTCCCCGTACAAGCGTCCCCTCAAACCACGCGTTGCAGTTGTTCAATTCCGAATCCTTTTCAACGATGCTCTGCTGGCACATTACTGCGCCGGAGTTTTCATTGTGGATTTTTGCAATTGAAAGCGTTGAGTTTTCCTCCACAAGAACGGTTTGCGCGGCAAGCGCGTTTCCTTTTGCATTTATTTTTTCAAAAAGTGTCGCATTAGAGCCTTTTTCTGCAATAATAAAGTATTTTGCGCAAGCGCCTTGTGGAACTTCCAGTTCAAACACCACATTACCGGAATTTTTCCCAAGAACCATTGCAAATGAGCAGTTGAAGTTAGAATTGATGAATGCATCGAACTGGTCGCGCGGCTTTTCTTCTTTTGCAAGCATTTTCGCCATTTTTTCGGGCATTTGTGCAAAGGCATCATCAAGCGTTAGGAGTTTTGCGCTGCCCGAAATTATTTTAGGCACTATGCTCATTTGTTCTTTTTTTGCAAAGAGCATTTCCTCAAGCTTTGCAATGCTTGTGTACTTGCTCTTTTTCACGGGCTTTTCTGAGAATACGCGAAGGTTTTTTTCCCGGAAAGGCGCGAGCATTTGAGTCGCACTCTGCGCTTTTGCATTTTGCTGCGCCATTTTTACCCCACCGAGTTTTCCATTTCCATTTCAATTAGCCTGTTTAGCTCAACTGCGTATTCAAGCGGGAGGGTTTTGGTGAAAGGCTGCATGAACCCAAGAACAATCATTGTAAGAGCCTCGGCTTCGGTGAGCCCTTTTGAAGTAAGATAAAAGATTTGGTCATCGCCTATTTTTCCAACGCGCGCCTCGTGCGCGATTGTCGCCGTGGGCTCATCTATCTCAACTGACGGGTAAGTATCGGTGCGCGATTCCTTGTCAAGTATTAAAGCGTCGCACATCACATTGCTCTTTACATTTTTGCACCCCTTCACAACCTTAATGAGGCCGCGATATGAGCTGCGCCCGCCGTCCTTACTAATGCTCTTTGCTGTAATTGTGCTTGTTGTGTTTGATGCGAGATGTATTATTTTCGCTCCCGCATCCTGATGTTGGCCCTTTCCCGCAAGTGCAACGCTCATAACTTCGCCTTTTGCGCCCTCTCCCATAAGGTAAATTGCCGGATATTTCATGGTCACTTTGCTACCCAAATTCCCGTCAACCCATTCAACTGTCGCGTTCCTGTATGCGAAAGCCCTTTTCGTTACAAGGTTGTAAATGTTATTTGCCCAGTTCTGTATTGTTGTGTAGCGCACATTGGCATTGTCCTTTGCAACAACTTCAACAACTGCAGAGTGCAGTGATTGTGTTGAGAAGCGTGGCGCCGTGCAACCTTCTACGTAGTGAACCTGCGAGCCCTCATCGGCAATGATTAGCGTGCGCTCAAACTGCCCAAAGCTCTCGGCATTTATTCTGAAGTATGCCTGCAGCGGTATTTCAACCTTCACATTCTTTGGGATATAAACAAACGACCCGCCCGACCATACGGCGCTGTTTAGCGAGGCGAACTTGTTGTCATTTAGCGGAATCACTTTCCCAAAATGCTCCTTTACAATCTCCGGGTATTTTTTGAGCCCCTCATCCATTGAGAGGAACACAACCCCTTTCTCCTGCAAATCTTTGCGGATGTTGCTATACATCACTTCAGAATCATACTGCGCCTCGACTCCTGCGAGGAATTTTCTTTCGGCTTCAGGAATGCCAAGCCGCTCAAATGTTTTTTTCACTTCAGCGGGCACTTCTTCCCAGCTTTTCCTGTTTTCCTGCGATGCTTTCATGTAATAAATTATTTCGTCAAATTTTATAGGGCTAAGATCCGCGCCCCACTGCGGCATTGGCTTTTCCATGAATGCCTTAAGCGCCTTTAGCCTGAATTCAAGCATCCATTTGGGCTCATTTTTCATTTCTGAAATTCTGCGCACCGTTTCCTCGCTAAGCCCCTTGTCAAAAATCACTTCGTAGTTTTTGGTGCTGTAGTTGAAATCATATTTTTCATAATCCACATTTGAAGCGGCGCGATCCCTTGCCCTGCTCTCATAGGCGCTCGCCGCGTGTGTGCCTGCCGCCTTTTTGTTAACAAGCGTTGCCTTGGCATGTTCCTGCTTTGCCATTTGCTTACTCATGCAGTTTCACTCTCCGAGCTGCTCCTCCCCAGAGGGGACCTGTCGGTCGGAAGGGAGCGTACTGTCTCCTTCCAAAGCTGTTGCTTTGGGAGGCCTCCCAGAACTCCGTTCTGGAAGGTCGTTTGGACTCGACAGAACTGATTGTCATTGCAGTTTCACGCCCGCAACCTTCACTCCGGCTTCCTTGAGAATGTCGGCGTATCCTTTCTTTTCGAGCTCTTCAGCTATCTCGATTCCGCCTGATTTGATTATTTTTCCATCATGCATTATGTGCACAAAATCTGGCTTTAGGTAGTTTAGTATGCGCTGGTAGTGCGTTATCACAACCGCTCCGAAATCTTTTGAGCGCATCCTGTCCACCGCATTTGCAACAAGCTTTAGCGAATCAATGTCAAGGCCCGAATCGGTTTCATCAAGTATCGCGATTTTTGGCTTTAGAAGCATCATTTGAAGTATTTCCGCGCGCTTTTTTTCCCCTCCGGAAAAGCCAACATTTAGTTCGCGCTCTATAAAATCCTCGCCCATGTGCAGCTCCTTTGCCGCCTCCTTAATTTTTTCGCGAAACTTTACAATGCTCATGGTATCAAGTGGGTAGTGCGCCTTGTATGCCGCGTGCAGGAATTTAACAAAAGGCATTCCGGCTATCTCGAATGGGTACTGGAATGAGAGAAAGAGCCCCTTTTTGGCGCGCTCATCTGGCGAAGCTGCCATGATGCTCTTGCCATTGAACTTTATATCGCCGCTTTCCACACTGTACTTTGGGTGCCCCATGATTACGCTTGAGAGCGTGCTTTTTCCCGAGCCATTTGGACCCATTATGGCGTGCACTTCCCCTGTGCGGGCCCTAAAGTTCACACCTTTCAGTATCTTCTTGCCTTCTATTCCTGCATGCAGGTTCTCAACTGTGAGTTCGTCCATAAGCAAAACCCCTTTTTGAAAAGGGAAAATTATATGCGCGCCACATTGGCGTTATTGAGTATTTGTTCGGATGCGTCGAATTCCTTGCACACAACGCACATCTTGTCAAATCCCTTTTCGGATACTATAAGAAGATCTGCCATTTCCTTGATTTTCTTTATGTCGTGCTCATTAAACTTGTGCGTTCCGCCCCTCTTGTGCTTTAGGTACTGGCAGATTGCGGCCTCCGTAAGCCCGAGCTTTTGCGAGACAATTTTCCTTGAAACATGCTTTTCGTTTATGAGATATGTGGCAATTTCCCTTCTAACCGCGGGGAGCACATGCCAGCTTATTATTTCACATGGGAATGTGAGAGTCAAATAACCACCATAATTAACAATCGTTAACTATTGCTTTTAAACGTATTGGTGCGCTCCAAATTCCGTAAAAATCCTGTTTTCTGTTGCGACCACTTTTAAAGGATTTGCAAGCGCAATTCTGCCTTATGTCAAAACTAAAGGAGATTAAAACCGAGCCGAAAAAGGAATCAGGAAGCCTTCTTTTCACTGCAATTGCCGCCATCATGATTCTTGGCATACTTGCAATCGTTTATTTCGCGCTTTTCTCCCCCGCACCTTCCCTTGATGTTTCGGCTCTCGAAAAGGGCGGGCATGTTGCGGGAAACCCCGATGCAAAAATAAGCATTGTCGAGTTTTCTGACTTTCAATGCCCTGCATGCGGCGCATTTTTCTTAACGGAGAAAAGAATCCTCTCAGAATTCGGGGACAAGGTAAAATTTATTTACAGGCATTTCCCCCTTCCTCAGCACACCTACGCCCCCAAATCCGCGGAGGCTTCCGAATGCGCCTCGGAGCAGGGCAAGTTCTGGGAAATGCACGACAAGCTCTTTGAAAATCAGGAAAACCTCGCGCTTTCTGACCTTAGAGCGTATGCTTCGGAAATAGGGCTTGAGAGCGCAAAGTTCAACCAGTGCCTTGAAACCGGAAAGTACGCGCCAAAAGTCGCATCTGACCTTGCGCTTGGAAACTCGGTCGGGGTAAATGCAACCCCCACGATTTTCATTAACGGCGCAAAGCAGCAGGACACTTCCTATGAAGGCATAAAGGCGGCAATTGAGCGCGCCTCATGATTATCCTTTTGCCTTGCATTTTGCATCCGCCTTAAAATACTTTCCCAATTCTAATAATTCACCTTTAAATGGAGGGGTCAAATTTGTCCGAACATAGTTCTTCTATTCCAGCAGGCGATTCCAATTCAGCGATTTTCCTGCCAGTAAGCGTAATAATAGCGGCACTCATAGTTTCAGCCACTGTATTTGTTGTTGGCGCAGATCTTGGGGGCAAAGTCTCAGGCCTCGAAACCGCAATAACAACTCTTGGTTCAGGCTCCGGCCAGGGCAACACCGCGGAAAACGGCGACACAACCGGCAATACCGGCGGCACAGCCGAGCCAACTCCCGCCCCTGTAATTGATATGCAGGCTCTTTTGGATGATGACGCCGTTGAAGGCTCTGCAAACGCACCGGTCACAATAATAGAATTTTCGGATTTCCAGTGCCCGTTCTGCGCGAGCTTTTACAATAGCGCTCTTACGCAGATAAGGAAAGATTACGTTGAAACGGGAAAAGTAAAGATAATTTACCGCGACTTTCCCCTAAGCTTCCATCCTGAAGCGCAGAAAGCGGCGGAAGCCGCAGAGTGCGCAAAGGACCAAGGAAAGTTCTGGGAGATGCATGACAAGCTCTTTGAAAACCAGCAAACACTGAGCCTTTCAAACTACAAGGCATGGGCAAAAGAGCTTGGGCTTGACAGCGCAAAGTTCAACCAGTGCCTTGACAGCGGGTCCAAAGCAGCAGAAGTTGCAAATGACCAGCAGGATGGCGCGGCTGCAGGAGTTGGAGGGACACCGAGCTTTTTCATCAACGGAAAGCTTGTTGTCGGAGCGCAGCCATACAGTGTTTTCAAGCAGGCAATTGATGCGGCACTCGCCGAGTAAACTCAGTGAGCCCGCCATTTTTTTTTATTTTCATGGGGCGTTCCTTAACTCATGTTAATCCGCCTTATGCTTCTTTTTTAAACTCATTTCTGCAATAATCTATAATATTTTAGGGGGTTCCAAAATGGCTTTGCTTGAAATCTTTGCAGTTCTTTTTTTCCCATTTCTAATATTCGCATTCGTATTTCTTGCCCTTAGCATAAGGATAATCAACCAATGGGAAACGGGAGTTCGCTTCAGGCTTGGGCGTTACATTGACACCATGAGCCCAGGGCTTCGCTTCATCATTCCGATAATCGACGGGGTTAAGAAAATCGATATGAGAATTCTGACAATCGATATTCCCCGCCAGCAGGTAATCACAAAGGACAATGTTCCGATTAATGTGAACGGTGTCGTTTACTTCAAGGTCGCGGATGCCGCCACTGCAATCATAAAGGTGCAGGATTACCTTTACGCCGTTTCGCAGTACGCGCAGACCGCGCTTCGAGATGTCGTGGGCGCCATGTCACTTGACCAGGTGCTGGGCGAACGCGAGCAGATTGGGAAGGATATTGAGAGGATTGTCGAGGCCGCCTCAAAGCAATGGGGAATTGAAGTAACTGACATAAAGCTTCAGGATATTGACATGGCAGAGGATTTGAAAAGGCTCATGTCAAGGCAGGCATCGAGCGAACGTGAAAAGAGGGCGACAATCATTAAAGCGGAAGGAGATCGCATGGCCGCGGATAATCTTTCAAAGGCCGCAGCGGTGATGATGAAAAGCCCTGGCGCAATGCAGCTTCGTACGCTCCAGACAATTGATGGCCTTGGCCCCACTGCCAGCAACACAGTAATATTGGCAGTTCCTGTAGATATTTTGGATTTGGTGAAAAACATCAACTCCGCTGTCAGCAAAAAGAAGTAACGCCGCATTTCCCGGGGCGGCAAGTGTTTTTATGCCAGAAGTCAAAATCTATTCAACGCCCACGTGCGTTTACTGCCGCCATGCCAAAAAGTTCTTCGAGGAGAACGGCGTGAAATACTCTGAATTTGATGTTTCAGCCGATGAGAAGCGTGCGGAGGAGATGTTTGCAAAAAGCGGCCAGATTGGTGTTCCCGTGCTTGATATCGGCGGCAAGATAATTGTCGGTTACGACAGGCGCGCGATTAAGGAAGCTCTAGGGCTTGAGTAATATGCGCCTAGCAACTCGCGATTTTCACTTCAGGGATTAATTATAATTACCTTCCGCAACCCTCTTTTAGTATACTTTTTGGTGAAAAAATGGCTCACGAACTTTCCCCAATGGATTCATACGATTTTGTAATAATTGGCGCAGGTTCAGCTGGCCTTCCTGCCGCGGTTTATGCCGCGCGCTTTCGCATGCACACCCTTGTAATAGGCGAACTTGTGGGCGGCACAATCACCACAACCCATGTAGTTGAGAACTGGCCGGGTGTTATTTCAATCACCGGCTGGGATTTAATGGACGAACTAAAGCGCCATGTTGATGTGAATAATGTTCCTGTTCTTGAGGACCGCGTAACTGATGTTAAGAAACGCGGCGAACTGGATTTTGTTGTAAAAACACTTGATGGAAAGGAAATAAATGCAAAATCAGTTTTGTTCGGAACAGGAACCACAAGAAAAAAACTCGGGGCTCCCGGAGAAAAGGAATTCGAGAATAAGGGCGTATCTTACTGCGCAGTATGTGATGGTGCCTTATTCAAGAATAAGGTTGTTGCGGTTGTCGGCGGCTCTGATAGTGCGGCAAAGGAAGCGCTTTTCCTCTCAGAGCACGCCTCAAAAGTTTACATCATACACCGCGGGGATAAAATTAGGCCAGAGCCAATAAATGGCGAGCGCGTGGAGCAGAACAAAAAAATAGAATTGGTGCTTGGAAAGAACATAAAGGAAATTTTCGGCGAAAAGGTCGTGAAGGGTGTGCGCTTCAAGGAAGGCGGGGAGCTAAAGCTTGACGGTGTATTTATAGAAATCGGTGCAACTCCGAATTCCGCGCTTGCAGAAAAGCTTGGCGTGAAGCTAAATGAGAAGAGAGAAATAATTATTGATGTCGAGAGCAGGACAAATATTTCAGGCGTTTTCGCCGCAGGAGATGTTGCAAACCGGCACTTCAAGCAGGCAATTACGGGAGCCGCGGAAGGTGTTGTGGCCTCGTTCTCGGCGTACGAATACATCAACAACCCAAAAGCCCCTAAAAAATAACCATCGTTTTTCCTTATGCCTTCAATTGCAATAATAGGCGCTTCTGCAAACCGTGACAAGTTCGGAAACAAGTGCGTGCGTGCCTATCAAAAGCTTGGGTGGGCCATTTTTCCGATTAATCCAAAGGAGAAATCTATAGAGGGGCTTGAGTGCTACCCTTCCCTTTCAGAAATCCCTCAAAAGCCTGACCGGGTTTCGATTTATCTTCCTGCGCAGGTTACTGTTTCAATTATTCCGGATTTGCTGGGCGCTAGCGTCAAAAGCGTCATACTAAACCCCGGCGCGGAATCGGATGAACTGGTAAAGGCCCTTCGTGACAACGGGATAAACCCAAAGCTTGTGTGCAGCATCCGCATGATGGGGCTTTCCCCGGAAGATTTTCACGCCTAATAAGGCTTTTTGTACAAATCTACTTATGCCAAAAATTGGTTTGAAAAATCTCTCAGATGAGGATATTCTCGCGGCTGCCCTTTTAGCAGTTGAGGGATTGGAATTTTCCACTGTTGAAATCGGGGTTTCATGCGCAAATGAGAAAGAAAAGCCGCGCATAAGAAAGCTTCTTGAAAATTATTTTTCAGCTTCCCTTGGGAAAAAAATATCCAAAATTGGTTTTGACCTGTATTTTATTATAAATATGGACCGCGGCATTGCAGAGGCGGTTCCCTCAAGTGTTTGCATTGAAGGCAGATACAATAAGTTTTCCCGCGAGATTGCGCAAACCTTCCATTACTGCTACAAGTGCAAGGGGCGGGGCTGCAGTTTCTGCGGCTACAAAGGCAAGCTCTCAGAGATTTCGGTGCAGGAACTTCTCGGTTCGGGGCTTCTTGCGGCTTTCGCTTCTACAGAATCAAAATTCCACGGGTGCGGGCGCGAGGATGTGGATGTTCGAATGCTTGGAAAGGGAAGGCCGTTTGTATTCGAGGCGCTTTTTCCTGCAAAGCGCTTAGCAGATTTGAAACAACTTGAAAAGGAAATCAATTCAGCGTATGAGGGAAAAATCGCAGTCCACGATCTTACATTTTGCAGTTCGGACAGGATTGTGCAAATAAAAAATACGGGATTTCGCAAAATCTATTCCGCAAAATGCTCCTGTGAAGAGGGCATTTCAGATAAAGAGCTCCAAAACCTTCCGCAAGATGAATTCAAGATAGTGCAGCGCACCCCGGAGCGAGTTGAGAAGCGCAGGGCAGATAAGGAGAGGGAAAAAAGCGCAAAAATTCTCAAGGCAAATGCAGCCACAAAAACCGAATTCACTATTGAGATGCTCGCCTCGCACGGGCTCTACATCAAGGAGTTGATTTCCAGTGACGGCGGCCGCACGCTCCCGAGCATTTCCTCAATGCTCGGCAAAAAGTGCGTGTGCACACAGCTTGATGTTTTAGAAATTGTTATTGAAAAATAGTTTACCCAGCGGGTGCTTCCCGCCGGGAAATAATTGTATCTGACTACTCATCGACGTCAATGATTCCATTTTCCGTGACCCTATAAATCGCCTCTCCGTCAGGAAGTGAAGGGCTGTCAACGAGCTTTGCAACGCGCTTGTCATCCTTGCTCTTGCGCAGATACAGCCTTGTTTTGCTGTTATGCCCTACAATGTTTCCTCCTATTGGGGCTGTTGGGTCGCCAAACATAATGTCTGGCCTTTCCATCACCTGGTTTGTCACAAGCACTACAATGTTACTGGCTTCAGCGAGCTTCATTAATGTTCTCATGTGCCCGTTGAGCTTTTGCTGCCTATCCGCTAGTGTTCCTCTTCCTATGAACTCCGCCCTGAATTGTGATGTGAGCGAATCAACTATTAGCAGCTTGATATTTTTTTCCTTTATCATTTCAGCCGCTTTCTCCGCCAAAATTATCTGGTGCTCAGAATTATATGCGCGCGCCACATGGATATTTTTCATTACCTCTTCAGGGTTAAGCCCCTGCGCCTCTGCAATTGCATGCACTCTCTCCGGCCTGAAGCTGTTTTCAGAGTCAATGTAGAGGCAGTTGCCCTCAAGCCCGCCTTTTTCTTTTGGCAATTGCACCATTACTGCGGTTTGGAAGCACCACTGTGTTTTGCCGCTTGCATACTTGCCGTAAATTTCGGTTATGCTCTGAGTTTCTATTCCGCCGCCAATAAGGCTGTCAATTTCCTTGCTCCCTGTTGTGAGCTTTCCAACAAGTTTTCTTTTTTCAGCAAGGTCTGCCGCTGTTTCATACCCAATGTCAAGTGTCTCGCGTGCTGCCTTGATTGCTTTTTCAGCAGTTCCTTCCCCAAGCCCTGCGGCTTCCTGGAGCTCTGCAGCGGATGCAGTTGCGATATTTTCCAGGGTTTTGTAGCCTGCGTTGGTTAATTTTTCTGCTGCCAAAGGCCCTATGCCAGGCAAATCTTCAACACTTTGTATTTTTCCTTTCGCCATAATGATTCCTCCCTGCATAAAAAGGCTTTCCAGGCGGTTTGTTCATTTGGCAATGAACTGCCCAATGCCTCAATGCTATAAAATATTAGTATCCCTTGGTTTATAAATAATCTTAGGGTTCGGTGCCGGTGCGGGAACTCAGGAAAAGCACTCCACCTCTCTTTGGCAGGGCCAAAAGCCACCACTTGTCTATATGCATAATAGGCTGTAGTGGATATGAGTTTGCCTCAGGTTTTTTTCCCGCCATTACTTAAACTATGTAAAAAATTCAGGAGCCTATCCCTTTCCGCAGGCGCCGATTCCTCCAACTGCTGCCTTATGCGTCTCTGCAAGCCCGCTGCATTTGTCCCGCCCCAGAATCTTGCCTGTACCGCTTTGCTGATTGCACGCCTTATTAACTCCTCCGCCTTTGCCGTCGTATAAACTGGCAGGCCATCCTCTGAGCGCAATTCTAGCAGTATCATCTCATTTGTTTCTTTGCTGGCTAATTTCCTCAATTCCACTAAATGTTCTGCCGCAGCCCGCAGGCTTTCAGGGGTTTTGCGTGTTTCA
The DNA here is from genome assembly GCA_035289485.1 of archaeon. Classification (GTDB taxonomy): domain Archaea; phylum Iainarchaeota; class Iainarchaeia; order Iainarchaeales; family Iainarchaeaceae; genus UBA10205. Next base: position 38,908 of record DATDXA010000043.1, read on the forward strand.
CCGGGAATGGCATAGGCCAGCGCAAATAATACCCTGCTTTCTATATCAAACATCCTGCTCCTCTTGGCGCCTTCCTTGCTTGCCTGCTCTTCAGACATGCCCGCAATCTCACCTAACACCAGCAGCCGTTCAGGCAGCGCCATCTTCCTGTCTGCTCTGGCAATTGTGCCAAGCCATTCTATTTGCCGGTTATTCAGCGCAAGCAGGTTTTCCATTTGCCTTTCCGTGAAGTTTGCATTTGTGAAATATCCTGCATTTGCAATTCCCCTTGCACGGAGGCTTTGCAGGAGTTCTCCATTCCTTTTCCTCAGAATTTCCTCTGTGGCCAGCTTTTGGGTCTTAAGGGCTCTTTCGGCATGCGCTGCATTTATTGTTCTTTCGAGGTTACTCCCTGTTCTCCAGACCGCAACCTGGCTTGCCGCAGCACTGAGAAGCGCAGCAAGTCCCACGGCCTTGAAGAGGCCCCTCCTATGGGGTTTTGGCTTATTGAGCATTATAAAACTTTCATCTCCGAACCTTTTAAAATTTCCCATGCCTCGATTTAGGCGCTAAATCAGCGCATTTCACCATTTTCCAATTTTCTTATGCTTGCTCCCCTTCCAAGGTGCAGCTCAATGTTCCCGTGGTTTTCCTTAACATAAGCGCCCTCTATGCGCACCTTTTCATCCTCACCTATTTCCTCGATTTTCTCGCACGCTTCATTCCACGCTGTTGCGCGCATCTCTTCCATTCCCTTTGCAATTATAAAATTCATGACTTTTCCTTTTCCGCGGTCGTTTTCCCAATCCTTTGCGGGAAAAATGGTTTTTATCATTGCTTCAACATTCACCTCATTCATCCCGTGCTCCAACTCCGAAATCGGAGTGAGTTTCTTTTCAGGCTCTGGTATTGCAATTCCCTGCGCCGCGGAAATTTCGCTGTTATAATTCAAGTTGAGTTGCAGAACTCCGTTATATGAAGACACGGAGCAGTTCGCAAGCTTTATTGCAGATATTTTTTCCCCTCCGAGCTCGGAAAATTTCTTGATGTCCTTGTTCCAGAGCGTTGCGCGTATTTCCCCTGTCCCGTCTATGAGTATAATATTTTGCAGCTCCCCGCTCTTCCCATTTTTCTCATAGCTTTTTGATGGGAACGCCCTTTTCACGCGCGCAACAATATCAATGTTATTCATCCCTTCCTTAAGTGAAATTATCCGCGTCTCCTCGCGTATTGCGCCTTCTGTTTGAACCCCGAGCTCTTTTGCAATCATGAATGCAGCGCCCTCTTCTGTTAGAAGCCCCGAGAATTTTTCCTTTTTATCATCAATTAGCTTTTGCACTTCCTCTGTGCTCTTGCCGCTTCGCGACATTATGTATTCCCTTAGCTTTTCAGTTCCACCAGCAAACATTCCAATCCAAAGAGAAAAGCTCTTGCTTAATTTAACACTTTCCACAATGCGACGCAATAGATAAAAATAGCTGGCTTCCTTACATTTTCATGGCATTTTTTGGCAAGCGCAGGAAGCTTAGCAAAGAGAGCACTCCCCAGAGAGTTCATGATGCCGCGCACAAATATGCGCTGTCGCGTGAAGGCGGAGTTTACCGCCTGGGTTTTGGGGCACTGGCAGGTACGCTAGGGGGTCTTGCCAGTACCTGGGCGACCCATTCACCGGACAAAAAAATATCAATAACGCTGGCTTCCATTTTAGGCGGCGCTCTTGCGGGGGCAACAATCAACAGATTTTTCCGAAAGAGCTTGGAGTGGCAAATACACTATCTGGGCGAAACCTTGCACGAAGAATACTATTCGGGAAAGTCAGATCGTTCCGAGCAGGTGCGGGCGCTCTTGAATGAGTTCAAAGATGGCTGGATAATTGTCGATAAGGATCACAATTTAGTGGGGAAATCCAGCCGCTTGGGGATAAGGCGTGCGATAAAAGTGAGCGACGTTTTGGAAGGTAAATTCTCAAAACCTTTTTATAGCCTTCATGGGTAGTCTATTAGTTGATTTCATGCAGGCTGGAAAAGTATACAAGCAGCTTCTAAAGCTAATTGAGGAGAAGGGCGGGCTTTCATTTGTCGTAATAGACCCTCCAAACCAGGCTCCTGAGCTTGCAGGCAAGCTTGCAAAAATCGCACAGAGCGCAGGGATTGATGCAATTGCTGTCGGAGGGAGTGTTGGGGCGCAAGGGGAGCTTCTCGATTCAACAATATTGCAGATAAAATCTAATTCAGCGCTCCCAGTGATTTTGTTTCCCGGAAACATCGCAAGCATCAGTAAGCACGCGGATGCGATTTATTTTCTCTCAATGCTAAACAGCAACGACCCATATTACATCACAGGCGCGCAGATAGCTTCCGCAGCCCCCCTAAAAAAAACCGGCCTTGAAGTTATGCCAACTTCCTACATCATAATTGAACCAGGTAGGGCTGTTGGCTGGGTTGGAAGGGCGCATCCGGTTCCGCGCGATTTGCCATATCTTGCAGGAATCACGGCGCTTGCAGGCCAGTACATGGGCGCAAAGCTTGTGATTTTGGAATCTGGCGGAGGCGCAGAATCCCCAGCTCCTGCAGAAATGATAGCTTATACAAAGAAAATGATTGATGTTCCGCTCGTTGTCGCTGGCGGAGTTAGAAATGAAAAATATGCATATGAGTGCATAAAGGCGGGCGCGGATATTGTGCATGTTGGCACAGCGCTTGAAAACCAGTCAAATGACCTCTCAAAGGCCGAAGCCGTGCTCAAAAAAATCGCGGAAGCCGTGAGAAGAGGCGGAAAGGAAAAACTCGCGCAGAAAAAGTAGCTCACCTATGGTCGGCTTTTTTCCAGTCCACAAACTTTGTCAGAATTAACCTAACCCAAGCTTCTTTCCTAAATGGGTCTATTTTAAATCCAAGTGGCGAATCATTCGGGGACCTAACTATATCATATTCAAATCCTGCCCGCCTTGCAAACTGTGCAATCTGACCGATGCTTTCAAAAGGCCCAAGTGCGCCATAGTTCTCAAGCGCAATTTCTGCTCTTGTGTATTCAGTTAATTCCCTGCTCGCGCTTTCACTTGAATAACCCCATGCTCTTCTTTTTTCTAAATTATACTTCCCTTTAAGTTCAGCTAATTGTTCAGGAGTAAGCGCTGTGGGCGGCAACTTATATGCAACTGTTGTAATTACTTTTCCGCCGGGTATAAGGCTTCTGTTCCACTCTTTCATGACAATTGCCTTGTCATTTTGGCTAAAAAAAGTTAGGAACGCATCTGTAACAACCGCGTCGTATCTTTTTTCCAAAACTCTTCTGTTCAATTGCCTTGCATCGCATTTAATGAATCTTAGCCTGAATGGTTTGTCGCCCCAGCTATGCCAGTCAGTATTAATTTTCAGTGGCTGGTCGTGCACATCGATAAGAGTTATTGCCGCATTCTTTGAACAATTCGCTCTTTGAAACGATTCCACTACCGTTTCAAGCATTTTGCCATCTGCAGCCCCCGTAATCAAAACTGACGGTTGTTTGCGGCTCTTTAGAGAGGAATCCGCAATGCCTGCAAGCGTTGAAACGAAAAATGAGTGATTATCACTTTTTGGGTTCACTAGTAATGGAGTCCGCCTAATGGTTGTATGGTACCTTTCCATAAAGTATCCATAGTCTGCGGCACTGGTAGGCAGCTTTTTTCGCCTTGGAATTCTTTCACGCATATTTTAATTTGTTTTTTGTAGTTTAAATAACCTGCTACTAGATTATTGGCTAATTGTCAGATTTTTCGCTAATTATTTTCCTGATACAATCTTTTGCTGAGTGTTTTGCCATCCAACCAAGCGCCTCTATTTTTTTTGTAGAATAAATCCTGTCCGCCTGCAGCCTTTTCACATACGCCGGCTTTAGGATTGGGTTGAAATTGAGCAATGAATTTAGTGCAACAATTATGTTTCCGAGCCAGAGAGGTATCTTTCCCGTAGCTCCTTCAAGCCCGAGCTCTTTTCTCATGACGTTGATGATTTCTTCGAGCGTGAGCGCTTCCTTTTCAGCAACTATAAATATTTCCCCGTAGCACTCCTCGCGCCCGATGCAAAAAATCACCGCGCTCACTAAATCCATGGGCGAAACAACCTGCCAGTGGTTTTTGCCCTCCCCAATTAGAGGGAAACCTTTTTTCACTGTTTTTACTATCTGCTGCCAGTATTTGTTGTTTCCCATTACAATTGCCCCGCGCAGAATCGTCACATGGAAAACTTCCTGAAACGAGAGGACTTTTTTCTCGGCCTCAAGCTTGCTTCTCTCATAAAGCGTTTCAGGGCGCGGCTCTGTGTTCTCATCCTTTATTCCCGCACTGCCACCGAAAACACCGACAGTACTAAGGAATATGAATTGCGAAACATTGTTTGCGGCGCATGCTTCAAGCACATTGTCAGTTCCCGTAACATTCACTTCGTGCAGGTCTTTTGCCTCCTCATCTAGCTGCGCTGCGCAGTGCACCACAACTTCAGCGCCCTTGAAAGCCCTTTTTACTGATTCGATGTCAAGTATGTCGCAGCTGTTTTTTGTGCACTCAATCACTTTGTGCCCCTTGGCCTTTAATTCTTGCACAAGAAGCGAGCCTATCATTCCCTCAGAGCCTGTAACCGCAATTTTCACACAAATCACTTTTCCAGAATAATCATCGTATCATTGCCAACAGGCCTTTTTTCAATCACTCGCGCCCTTATTTTCTTTCCAAGCCTGAATGCTTCCAATCCGCCCTTAATCTTTCTGCGTGCAACTATAATAATTATCCTGTCAAATAGCCCCCCGCTCAAGAAGCTTGTGGCTGTCATGTTTCCCGGTTCAACAAGAACAGATTGAATTCCAAGTGCATTCAGTTTCTTCAGAAGCTGCCGCAAATCCACCCTGCCTTTTTTCCCGGCAACAACGATTTGCGCACCTTTTTTTCTTAGGGCAAGAATTCTTTTGCGCGGCGCTGCGTGCGTGCATGCAATTATGGTTTCCCCGCTTTCCCTCAAAATCCGTGCACTAAGCGGAGTGCGCGCCTCTGAATCAAGTACAATCCGCACAGGATTAAGGGCGGGATTTTTGCGCACAGTAAGGCGCGGGTTATCCTTAATTATTGTATTAAGCCCGACAAGTATTGAATCATGCCGCTCTCTTAGGTTTTGAACAAAAGCGGATTCTTTCTTTCCGGCAATTCTTTTTGCTTTTCCATCGCCGTATGTGATGAATCCGTCCGCGGTCATTGCGATTTTTACCGTAACAAAGGGCATGCCATAACGCACACTAGTTATGTAGAATTCATTGAGCTTTTCAGCCTCATTTTTGCACATCCCAATGTGCACAGGAATCCCATTTTTCCGTAAATACTGCTCCCCCTTATTCGAAACGTGGTGCGGGTCTTTCATTGCGGCAAATACCCTTCCAATTCCGGCTTTGAGTATTGCTTTTGTGCATGGCGGCTGCTTTCCGAAGTGATTGCACGGCTCAAGCGTCACATAAAGGTCAGCTCCGCGCGCTTTTTTTCCCGCATCAATGATTGCATTGGCTTCCGCGTGCTCTGAGCCGTACTTTTTGTGCCAGCCCCTTCCAACAACCCTTTTTCCCTTTACAATAACCGCTCCGACCATTGGATTTTGGGAGACCATTCCGCTTCCTTTTTTGGCCAGTTTAAGGGCCATTTCCATGTATTTTTTCATTCACAATCCGCCCGTTAGCATTGCCCCAATTCCTGGAACAAGCAGCGCGAGTGCAACCCCTATGAAAATAAAAGGGCCAAACCTTGGAAGATTTCTATAAACTACAAGTTCGCGCACTCCCTTATCCATTAGCTCTTTTTTTTCTTTTTCCCCAAATACCCATTTCATTTTCGTTCCAATCTGCTGCTTTTCTTTTTCATCCATAAAATCAACAGCGACAATTTCATCCTCTTCCATTTCAGATATTTTTATTTTCTTCACGAAAAATTCTTTCCTAATGCCTTTCTCAAGGGCAACAAACAAGAGGCCAAAAAGCATTGGAATTCCAAGCACCAGCACATAATTTTGCGAAACAATCCCAGTTTTCAAAATCACCGTGAAATACACAAGCAGCAGCGCAAGAAGCATTGCAGCGCGCCGCAGCCCGTCAGCATTGTATTTCCAGTCAATCCCTTTCCTGTAATATTTAAGTGCAAAATATGCGCCAAAGAAAACCACCGCGCTGATTGCGGCAAGAAGCGCTGCAGAAACCACGAACACTCCGGAGCCAAAGAATGGGAGCGCGAGGGCTATTCCTGAATAGAGCTTCACGTCCCCTCCGCCAATTTTTCCGGTGTAATAAAGCACATAACCAAGCGCAAACACCCCGATTCCAAGCAGAATTCCGTTCCACTCAAGTTCAAATAGGTTTGCGGCAATTCCAAATACTATAAGCGGTATTGTAATTGAGTCATTGATGAACCCTGTTTTGTAATCAGTGTACGCTCCCGCGCCCGCCGCCACAAGCACTGCGGCCTCTCTTAGTAACAATAGTTCCTGCATTCATTCACCTAGCGTAGCTTGAATTTTTTCTTTTTCGCAAACATCTTCTGCAGCTTTTGCATGCTAACTCCCTTGCCTTCCTCAAATTTCTTTGGGTCCATTTTTCCAAATTGCCTGAAAACCTTTTTCATTTTCTTGAAGTTCTTTAAAAGCTCGCGCACCTGCTCTTGGGTTGTTCCAGAGCCGCGCGCGATCCTTGCAATCCTGCTCTTATTCAAAGTATCCGGGTCTTTTCTTTCCGTGCGCGTCATCGAATCTATAATAAAACCAAATTTGTTTAGTTTCTGCTCTCCCATTTCGGAAATTTCCTTTGGCACCTGCTTGCCCATGCCCATCATGTCAAGAACTTTTCCAAGAGGGCCCATCTTGCGCGCGGCTTTCATCTGCTGATAGAACATTTCCAGATCAAAGTTGCTATCAAGCATTTCCTCAGGATCCACCCCTTCCTCTTCCTGCACTTCTGCCGCCTTTTCCAAAAGCGCCTGCAAATCCCCATAGCCCATTACCCTGCTAAGATATCTTGTCGCATCAAATTCTTGCAAATCATCGACGCGCTCTCCAGTTCCAATAAAATATACTTTCGCGCCCGTGCTGTGGCAAGCCGCAAGCGCTCCTCCGCCTTTAGCGGAGCCATCCATTCTTGTAATTATTACTCCATTCACTCCGGAGATTTCATGAAATGCTATGCTCTGCTTTTTTGCAACCTGCCCAACATCCGCTCCCATTACAAGCCATTTCTCTTCCGCGCCAAATGCGGCGCTTATTGCCTTTAGTTCTTTTGTGAGTTCCTCGTCAAGCGCGCTTCTTCCTGCGGAGTCGCAAATGATTAGGTCGCAGCCCTTAAGTTTCTCAAGTCCGGCCTTCACTATTTTTGCGGCGTTCTTTTCCTTTTCATCCCCGTAGAATTCCGCTTTCGCTTTTTCCGCAAGCGTTCGCAGCTGCTCGGCCGCAGCCGGCCTGAATACATCGGCTGCAAGCAATCCGGCCTTTAGCCCGCGCTTTGAATACCACTTCGCGAGTTTTCCGGCTGTTGTTGTTTTTCCGTTTCCATTTAATCCAATAAGTAGAATTTTTTTTGGCTTCTCAGGAGGCTTTGCGCTCCCTCCAAGAAGCTGTGCAAGATGGTCATGCATTGTTTTGATTACGTGCTCTTTTCTGCTAATCCCTTCGGCAAGGTCCTTGAATGCCTCTTCCTCTATTTGCTTGCTAAGCTTTAGAACAAGTGCGATTTCAACATCGGATGAAATGAGCGCGCGCTGCATCTGCTTTACAGCTTCTTTTACCGCTTCTTTGTCAAGCGTTCCGCTGTTTCGCAGCTTTTCAATTGCGCTTCGCAGGTTTTCCCCAAAATCCATTTTCTCCACTCAAAACAAAATAGTGTAAAAAGGATTAAAATAGTG
>DATDXA010000044.1:0-9544 GCA_035289485.1 archaeon
CTTAACGTTAGTAGAACTTTCTAACACCCATACTCCATTTGTAGATTGAATAAATTTTTCTCCCCGCATAAATGCGGCAAGTGATTGTTTATCTTTTTTTAAATTCCGCAGTATATACTCAACAAAATCCGCTTTGCTTGAAAAAGCTCTCCGGCTCTGCCTTGCAAGATTTCTTACAAATCCCGCATTTTGCCGAAATAAATCAGTATCGGCAATCCATTCAGAAATTTTAGGGCCACCGGCAGCCCTTGCGTCAATAACCCGTTTTTTAAGCTTCTTCCAACCACCACGGGGTCTGTGAATTAATTCTGTTTGCGGAGACTCGGCACGCCAAACTTTGTGGGCAGATGGTTTCCACTCCTGCACCACCACAGGAGAGTGCCCTTTCAACTCGCCGAGCCTTATTTGAGGATTGCGGAAAGATGTTCGAGCCCTCAGTTCTATAGGAAGTCGCCCTACAGATGATGAAACTCTGCTGCCACCCCTACTGGCAGAGCGCCTGATTTCAATGAGGCGCCTTTCAAGTTTGTTTACAGGATGCCCAGTCATGAAATAGAAACACTTTTGGGATATTTAATTCCCGCAGGCGTCAAAACCTTTAACAACCCTTAAAGGCACATTAATGGATATGAATGTTGGGAAAATTATAGGCTCAATGCGCCTTGGAAACTGCGTAATTTCCGGAGTCGGAGTGCTCGCAGGGTATGCGATTGCGCAAAGGTATGCGGCAATTACCCCCGAAGTTGGGATTGCAATGCTCGCCGCATTCTTCATAACGGGCGCTGGGAACGCAATCAATGATTATTTCGACACGGAAACAGACCGCAAGCTTGGGAAAGCAAAAATTGCGGCTTCCGAAAAATCAATCCTGCTCTTTTTCTCCGCAATCCTTTTCGCAATCGGCCTTGGGCTTGCGGCGAACCTCACTGCGGGCGCGTTCTGGATTGCCGCAGCAGTTTCAATAATGCTTGTCATATATTCCGCAATTTTGTACAAGATGAAATTCCTCGGAAACATAGTGGTGGCACTTGGAACCGCGCTCACGCTCATTTTCGGCGCCGCGCTCACGGCGAACGCATATGCGGCAGGTTTCGCCGCGCTTGCGGCATTCTTTGCAAACGTGGGAAGGGAAATAATCAAGGATGCGGAAGACCAGAAGGGGGATGCCGGAACCAAAAAGACGCTTCCGATGATTATGAAATTCCCGGAGCTAAAAAAGGCGGTGTTTGCAATGTACATGGCGGCAATCGCCTCGGGGCTGATTGCATTCATGCTGGGGATTTTCCGCGGCGCAAATTTCATGATTCTTTTCGCGGCATCTGCGGCGCTTTTCCTCAATTCATTCCGGCTCTTTAGCGCAAATGACTTTTCTGGGGCGCAAAAGCACAGCAAATTCGGCATGCTTTCAGCGCTCGCGGCATTCATCGCAGGCGCACTATGAACAGGGTGGAAATGACAAACAGCGCCGTTGCGGCGCTTCGGAAAAAAGGCTTTCAGATAACGACTTTTCTTGATTCGAACACCTGCTTTGACATAATCGCAAAGAAGGGAGAATCGACAATTCTCATCAAGGTTTACGAAAACATAGATTCCATTAGAAAAGAGCAGGCACTGGAACTTCACAAGCTTTCGCAGGTGCTTGAAGCATCCGGGCTAATCATTGGCAGGAAAACAAAAGTATTCGAGATGCAGGGCGGCACAGTGTATTTTAGGTATGATATCCCGACAATAACCATAGGGACTTTTGAGAAGCTGCTCGATGATGAAACGCCGAGCGTGAAATACTTCAAGGGAAAATACATTGTGGACATTGATTTTGATGCGCTGCGCAAAAAGAGGGGCGAGATGAACCTCTCGCTTCAGGAGCTTGCGGAAAAAATCGGAGTGAGCGGGGAATCAATGTACAGGTTTGAAAAGGGCGCGAGCACTTCTGCGCAAACAGCAAAGCGGCTTGAAAAGGAACTTGATGAGGATTTTACGAAAAAAATACCAGTGTTTGGCTACCGGCCGCAGCGCAAGAAAATAGATGAGGTTCCGGATGAGAAGCTGCTTGAAAAAGTGCACGAACTTGGCGTAAAAATGGCTCTTTTTGAACACGCGCCCTTCAACGCATTTGGCGAAATGGAAAAGGGGATGCTAATAAGCATGGGAAAAGGGAAATTTGACATACCAAAAAAAGCAATGGAACTCAAGAAAACTTCTGCGGTAATAGAATCCGATTCAATCATCGTGACAAAAGAGTACAAATACAAGAGCGTGGAAGGCATCCCTGTAATAGAAGAAGCTGACCTGCAAACTATAAACAAGATTAAGGAACTAAGGAAGCTTATCAATGAAAGGGAAAAAAAGTGAAGCTATAGGGGATCTTGCAAATCAGCGCAGCAGGCTGGTTGAATACATCTCCGGATTTGCAGTAAAGAGGCACGAAACCAAGGATGCGTTCAATGCGGTGCGCCGCGAAAATTTCATGCCGCCAAATATGCGGCAATACGCATATGCGGATGATGCGATTCCAATCTGGAACAACCAAACCATTTCACAACCAAGCACGATTTCTATAATGCTAGAGCTTCTTGAAGTAAAACAGGGAATGAATGTGCTTGAAGTTGGAAGCGGCGGAGGGTATGTGCTTGCGCTGCTCTCAAAAATGGTTGGCGCTGATGGAAAAGTTTACGGAGTTGAAATAAGCGAGGAGCTATTTGAAAAATCATCGGAAAATCTTGCAAAAGAGGGAATAGCGAATGCAATTGTGCGCAAAGGTGATGGAGCAAATGGCTGGAAGGAAAATGCCCCCTTTGACCGCGTGCTTGTTAGCTGCGCCTGCCCATTCATTCCAAAAGAACTTTTCAACGAGCTAAAAGAAGGCGGGAGAATTGTTGCGCCAGTTGGGGACCAGCACACGCAGGTGATGGAGATAATGATGAAAGTGAAGGGAAAACCCATGAAAAAAAGCTATGAAGGAACGCTCTTTGCTTTTGTGCCGCTTAAAGGGAGGCACGGGTTCAAGTAATTATTTTCCGGTGCGCACATTATTCTTTTTTATAAGAGTGTAAATGCGCGAACCTGATTTTGCGGATGCGCTAAGGCTTTGCTGCGCCGGCTTGCCGGATTTTCCAGCGGCTTTTGATTCCACAAGCGCATAATCCGAAGTGAAATCCTTCACAAAATCTGTCGCGGGAAATAGGAAAATCTCCTCCGGCTTTGCCGCCTGCTCAACTTTTCCGGCATTCATTACAACCACCAAATCACTCAGGGGAAAAGCCTCATCCATATCGTGCGTTACCATAACAACGGTTGTGCCGGTTTTTTGCTGCACTTCTTTTAGGAGCAACTTCATTTTTTCGCGCAAACTAGCATCAAGTCCATTTAATGGCTCATCAAGGAGCAAAAGCACTGGGTTGAAGGCAATTGCGCGCGCAATTGCAACGCGCTTGCGCTCCCCGCCGCTAAGCCCTGCGATTTCCCGCTTTTCAAACCCTTCAAGGCGCACGAGCCGCAGGGCTGCAAGCGCCTTATTTTTCGCTTCCGAGTCCGAGCGCATCTCAAGCCCGAAAGAAACATTGCCAAGGACATCCATGTGCCCAAAAAGCGCATCACTCTGGAACACGAGTCCCACTCCGCGCTTTTCCGGAGGCATATTTGAAACATCCGTGCCGGAAAAGAGAACCCTGCCAGAAGCGGGCTCTTCTAGGCCGCAGAGAATCTTTAGAAGAGTTGTCTTGCCGCACCCGCTAGGGCCCGCGATTGAAACAAATTTCCCTTCGGGAATTTCTAGCGAGAAATCAGTCATGTGCCACGAACCTAATGAGTGCGAAATCCGTTCAAGTGAATAAGACATTTTAGAAAACCTGCCCTTCTGAAAAATGTTCAATTGCATAAAAGCACATAAAGCTTACGGTTGCCAAAATCAGGCCCATTGCGGCGGCCGCGCCTATGTCAAAAACCGAAACGAGCCGGTAAATGTATACTGGCATTGTCGGGTATATGCCATCGTAGAGCGTGAGCACAAGCCCAAGTTCGCCAAGAGAAACCGCAAATGAGAATGCGAATGAAGCGAAAATGGATTTTTTTATGGAAGGGAGCTGGATTTTTGAGAGCACGGCAAACGGGCTTGCACCAAGGGTGCGCGCGGCATCAATTGCAGCAGCGTCAACTTTTTGCAGTGCATTTCCTATTATGCGGCACGCGAATGGGAATGCGAGAACCGAATGCGCAATGGCAATTACTAGCAGGCTTCCCGGGCCAAACCCAATATAGTAACCAAGTGCGAGAGTGAGAACGGAGATGGCAACCGAAGCGCCCACAAGGCCGCCCATAAAAGGAATGCGCGTTTGGCGCAGCGTTGCTATAAGGCCCATAAGGGTTGCAACTATGGATGCTGCAAGTGCAAGAGCAAGGCTGTAAAATATTGATGACATTGCAGTGGCGCCCGTAATCGAAGGCCCTGCGGAGAAAATCTTTGTAAAAGAGCGCAGCGAAACAGCGCCTGTTTGCGAATCGGTGAATGCGAAAATGAAAAGCGAAAAAACTGGAAGCATCAGAAAAAGCATGGCAGAGCACATGAAGGCAGCCTCTAAAATTCCCGAGGCTTTTGAGAGGTTAAATTTTTTTGGCGCGAGGGGTGCCGAAGAATCTGCAGGCGCCGCTTTGCGCGAAAAAACAAAGTAAGCTGCCGCCGGAATTGATAGAAGTGCGAACTGGAAGGCTGCAAGCACTGCTGCGGTGCCAATGTCAAGGTTGCGGGCTGCCTGCTGGTAGATTTCGACCTCGAAAGTGGAAACTCCCGGGCCTCCAAGCGATAGCACAACCGCAAAGCTCATGAAGCAGTATATGAAAACGAGCGAAGCAACAGCCGCAATTGAAGGAAGAAGCTGCGGGAGCAAAACCCTCACAAAAAGGCTGAACCTGCTTGCGCCAAGCGACCTCGCCGCATGGTACGTCTGTGAGCCAAGCCTTTCCCATGAATCGCCAACAAGGCGCATCACGAGAGGAAAATTGTAAAAAGCATGCGCGAGCACAACGCCCCAGAACCCATAAAGGAACTGCACCGGCCCAGTGAACCCTAAAAAATTGCGGAGCACGGAGTTGACCCACCCATTATTTCCGAAAACTATCACAAATGAGAGCACCACTAAAATTGAGGGGAAAACGAATGGGATTAGGGAAGCTGCACGAACCAATTTCTTTCCGGGGAATGTGCGCCTTGCAATAATATAGGCAGCTGGCAGGCCAATTAGGAGCGAAACAATTGTTGAGGCGGCGGCCTGCAGAAGTGAAGAGTACAAGACCCCCTGCTTTGATAGGATTATTGAAATTGCCTTTCCAAAAGTTGCGGCGGTTGCAGCCTTTGAGAGCACGAGCAAAAGAGGGTATGCAAAGAAAAGAATTGCAAAGACGGCGAAAAGAATTTTTGCGCCTAGGAAGATGACATTATCTTTTCCCATTCCGATATCCATTCCTCTTGCTTTTGCTCAACAAGCGCAGGATCAAGCTCTAGCTGCACGGATGGCTTGAGAGCGTACTTGTATGCATCAGGAAGCTCAACTGAGTGATTTATTGGAAACATGTACTGGTTTAGCGGAATCTCCTCTTGGAAAGGTTCAGTGAGTGAAAACGCTATGAACTCTTCGGCAAGAGCCCTGTTCTTTGCGCCATTCACAATGCCCATTCCCTCAACCTGCACATAATGCCCTTCTGCAAAATTGCCCGCAATATAATCCGTGCGGTTTTCATAGAGAACATAATAAGGAGGCGAAGTTGCATAGCTCAAATATACGGGCGCTTCGCCTGCCGAAAAAAGCCCTGCGGATTCGTCCCACCCTGCAGTAACTGTGAGAACATTTGGCGCAAACTCGCGCCAGAACTCCTTATACCCCGGGTCGCCGTAAACTGCGACGGTCCAGAGCAAAAGCCCAAGGCCCGGAGATGAGGTGCGCGGGTTTTGTATTAAAACTTTTTTTCGCAGCCTTGAATCAAGCATTGAATTGAAACCGTTCAAGTCAAAGCCAAGCGCATCCGAATCGTATACGAATGCGAAATACCCATAATCATACGCAGTAAGATGCCCGCTTTTGTCAAAGCGCAGATTTTCAGGAACTAATGAAATGTTTCCAGGAGTAAATGGTGCAAGAACATCCGCATTGAGTGCTGCGCTTAGCATCGAGTTGTCAATCCCTATTGCGACATCCGCGCGCGGATTTTCTTTTTCAAGCATAAGCGCGCTAAGAACCTGCCCGGCGTCCCCTTTTGCAACCATATTCACCTTGCAGCCGCACTGCGCCTCGAATTTCGGAATCACTTTCGGGCCAAGGCCGTACTCTGAAACCATGGAATCGTATGTGTAAATTGTCAGAACCGGCACACCCGAATTATTTGCACTCGTGCCTTGCTGCTGCGCGCATCCTGAAACTAGCAGGGCTATTGCAAGCAGCGCAAAAACAATTGGAAACTTTTGAGTGCTCATTGGATGCAAAAGTGGGTCAACGGCTTTAAAATCAGAGCCATTTATGGAAATGAACACAGAGCACAAGTCCGTCTTTGAACGAAATCGAGGCTTTTTTGCTTTTAAACTCGTTACTTAGTCCGATTCCTATGCCAAAACGCAAATCGTAATTATCAAGAGCGTACTTGAACCCTTTGAGAGTTAGGCCTTTGACATCCCCGCCGATTGGGAAAAATGAAACCACCTCTCCGGGGGTTCCTTCAATGGAAAAGTTTTTCGGCACAAGGTAAATTTCCTGATTCTCGTGTACTATGCGCGCGCTTGTGCCTTGCGGAACCTGTGAGAGCAGGAAAACATTAGTAAGAGCCATGTCGGCGCGGTTTCCGAGAGCTCCGAGTATTAATATTTCTTTGAACTTTTTATCAAAGCAGTAGCGCAAGCCGAGCTCTAGGTCAAGTTAATCCTTCTCGCGCGGGAATTTTATGAACTCAGAGGCGCGGAACTTTTTTGCGGCAGATTTTGTAATTGAATCCATGTCCCCGATTGTCACATTTGGAACAAATGAGGTTTTCACAAGCTTATTCGCTCCGCCGTCTACCGCAATAATGAAATCCCCCTTCTGGATATTCGAATAGAGCCATTTGGTATCGAGTGAACCGTTGCAAATGAGTACTGCGCGCTTCATGCGAAAAAATTGGCGCCAAAAGGATTAAGTATGCAACCAGCGTTCGGTATTTCATGGAAATTGAAACTGGCCTGCTGCTCGCCTTTGGCGCAATGGTGTGCTGGGGAATTGGGGATTTTTTAATACAGCGCAGCGTGCGCAAGGTTGGTGATGTTGAGGCCCTTGCATTCATTGGAATTGTTGGCGCAATCGGGCTTCTTCCTTTTGTCGCAGGAGAGCTGCCGGCTCTATTTCTGCCCGAGAATTTATTGCTCATGCTTTTCCTTGGCATTGTCACATTCATTGCCGCGCTTCTCAACTTTGAGGCGCTAAAAAAAGGCAAGCTCTCAGTTGTTGAGGTGGTAATAGAAATTGAACTGCCGGTTACCGCATTCCTCGGAATTTATTTTTTAAAAGAAGTGATTTCACTTCCACAACTGATCGGGATTGGCGTTGTATTTATTGGCATTACAATGCTTGCAATGAAATCACTTTCCCTCAAATCGCTCGGAAAAGTGGAAAAAGGCGTGCTACTTGCCGTGGCAGCTGCAATAGGCATGGGAATGACGAATTTTCTCACAGGATTTGGCGCAAAAACAGTTTCGCCCCTGCTCGCAATATGGGCGCCATGGGTGTTCTTCACAATCTTCTGCTTATTTTATCTCTGGAAAAATAAAGGCCTCGGAAAACTGGTGACGAATGCCGGCCGCTACAAGGGCCTTGTGCTTGCAATGGGCATATTTGATACTCTTGCATGGCTACTGTACGCCCTTGCGCTAAAAGAGCAGAGCATAGCCATCACAACCGCAATCACGGAGAGCTATCCGGCAATAGGAATGGCTCTTGGCCTGTGGTTCAACAAGGAAAAAATAAAGAGGCACCAGATTGCAGGAGCGCTTCTTGCGCTTGCGGCCAGCATAGCCCTTGCGACAACGCTATAAAACAAGCGCAGGAAAAAGACATTTATGGCAATGGATTACGCGCAAAGCAAGAAATGGCTTGATTCGCTTGGCACAAATATGTCCGGGTTTGACCTTGAAAACACGCGCAAAATGTGCAAACTCGCAAAGCTTGATCTCAAAAGGCTTCGCGCGATTCAGGTTGCAGGAAGCAACGGAAAGGGAAGCACCTGCGCTTTCATTTCATCAATCTTGAATGAGGCGGGATACAAAACCGGGCTTTACACGTCCCCGCACCTTGTGGAACCTACGGAAAGGATTCAAATCAGCGGCAAAAATATTTCAAAGGAAAAATTCGCAGAGCTTGCGGTGAAGACTCGGAAAGTAATTGAGGCGAATTTTATAAACGCAAGCGAATTCGAGGCGCTCACAGCAATGGCATTCATGCAATTCATTGATGAGAAAGTGGATTTTCTGGTGGCTGAAACAGGGCTTGGAGGAAGGCTTGATGCAACCAATGTTCTTGAAAGCGCGGTAAGTGTTATTACTTCGATTTCACTTGAGCACACGCAGTACCTTGGAAGCACAATAGAAAAAATCGCCGCGGAGAAGGCAGGAATAATAAAAGAAAACTCAATTGCCGTGGCGTCGCAGGAAAATGCAGGAATAAAAATAATTCAGCAGAAGGTGCGCGCTAAAAAGTGCAAAATCATTATGCCAAAATTCAAAATAAATTCTTTGAACGCAGATGGCGGGAAATTCGACCTTGCAAAGCCGATTGAGCTTCACGGGCTTGAAATCAAAATGGCGGGAGAATTCCAGTGCCAAAACGCGGCACTTGCGGTTTGCGCGGTTCATGCACTCTCTGAAAAAGGAATTTTGGTTCCGGAAAACGCAATAAGAAATGGCTTGAAAAAAACCCTCTGGCGCGGAAGGCTTGAGAAGATACAGGAAAAGCCGATTGTCCTTCTTGATGCGGCACACAACCCGAAAGGTTTTGAAAATCTTTTTGCGGCGCTCCCGCTTTACAAATACGAAAAACTGTTTGTGGTGTTCGGAGCCATGGCTGATAAGGATGTTTCTGGGATCGGAACAAAATTTGCAGTGCTAAAAGCGCATGTGATTTTTACTAAAGTAGAATCAGAAAGAGCGCAAGAGCCAGAGAAGCTGCTTGAGAAAATCGGCTTTGGAGAAATTGCCGTGCCTGCGAAAAACGCGATTGAACTTGCGATGGAAAAGGCTGGGAAGAATGATTTGGTTTTGATTACCGGCTCTATTTATTTGCTTGGCGAAGCGTACAGGCATTTTGGGATTAAAATTCAGTAAATCTCGCCAAGCAGCCGCAGCAAATCCTCTTTTGCATGCTTTCGCGGGTTCTGGGGCTTGTGGACAAGTGACATTGCAATAATTTTTGGGAAATCCTCAAATTTGCACCCGATATCGCGAAGCCTTGTTGGCGCGCCAACTGAGTTTAGGAACTCGGTGATTTTTTCCCTTCCCTGCTGGATTGTTTTTGCGCCAAGCATTTCACAAATTTCA
>DATDXA010000045.1:0-6784 GCA_035289485.1 archaeon
GGTGCTTGTTCATTTGCTCAAGAAAAATACGGTCGGGCTTTCAATGGTTTTCTGTAGGACTAGGCGCGAAGTTGATGTCGTTGCAAAAAACCTAAAGAAGAATGGCATTGATGCAATGGCAATTCATGGCGGGCTTACGCAAGGGCGAAGGCTCAAGGCGCTTGACATGCTTAAGCAAGAGCACATAGATACGCTTGTTGCAACCGATGTTGCCGCGCGCGGGCTTGATATCAAAGGAGTCACTTTTGTTTACAACTACGATGTCCCTCCAACACCTGAAGAATACATTCACAGGATTGGAAGGACAGCGCGCGCTGGAAAAAACGGTCATGCAATAAGCCTTCTCGCGCCAGCAGACCATTACAATTTCAGGAGCATAATACTAGACTCCTCGATAAAAATCAGAAACGAACCTACTCCGACCGTTGAAATGGTTCCAATGCAGCGCCGGTTCGAACCCGAACAGGGCGGATGGGGTGCTAGACGCGGAATGCAATATGGCGCAAGGAGCGGGCCAAGAGGCCACTCATCCACTCACGGCGGATATAGGCACAAGCCTACATCGCATTCGGGTCAAGGTTATAACAATTCAGCACCAAGAAGTTACGGCGCGCCGCAAGGGCACGGAGTCCGCAGGGAACATCATAGCCGTGGCCAGTACACCGAAAAAAGCCCAGGTGAATCCTCAGGCCCAGCCTCAGGTGAATTTTCAAGGGACATCAGCGCTCCACGCGGGAATTTTAGGGACCGCAGAAGGGACACGCGAAGCAGGGGCGCTCACTCACGCGGCGGGCACGGCGGCTGGAGCCGCAGCAGCTAAATTAAAAGTGAAATAACATACGCCAGCGGAAAGAGCGCGAACTGGTGCGCGAAATAAATCATGAGCGAATTCTTTCCAATCACTTCAACGAATCCAATTATTTTCAAATCCGGCTTTTTCATCACAATTTTTGGCACTCCGTTCTCATAGAGTGTGTTCCCTATGAAAATTCCGATTAGCACAATCCCGAACCACGGAATCAATGGAAAAAAATCAAGTGTTGTGAATGGCGGTGCAAATCCCGCCCACACCAGCGGAAAAATTGCAAATGATTGCAGATTGTAAAGTATCGGCACTGCAATAATTGTGCCTCCTAGAATGAGGCTTAGCCATTTCCTTTTCACAAGCGGAATTGAGAGCAGTATTGAAGCGCCAATCAGGTGCAAAATCCCGAAGTATATGAATTCCTCGCGCAGGAATATGAATGTTGCAGCAGTAATCGCTAATCCAAGCCCAAAAACTGTTGCTGCACGCTGCACAAAATCACGAGTATAATCATTTTTCCTGCTGTAATTGATTGTGAGCACAACTCCTACCAAAAGCAGGAAGAGTGATGCCGTGGCTTTCTGGAAAACCCCCCAAAATCCGCTATAGAGGCTTACCTGTATCACGCCAAAATAGTTCAAATCCCAGAGAAAGTGGAAGAGCGCCATCATGAGTATGGCCTCTCCCCTCAAAAAATCTATTTCCCAAAAGCGCTGCATGAAAAAAAATTGGCGGCAACCAGTTAATTAATCCTGTGATTCAATCCTGCCATCGGGTGTTTTGTATCCGACATATCTAAGTATCAGATTCACTCCCACAACCTTTCCTTCGCGCATTATCGGCTTGTGGTTTATCTCAACAACAATTGGCTTTCTGTCCTTGCGAAACATCTCAAGCCTATAAGGGGCTCCAGGGTACCCTGTCATTGTTTGCGCAAATTCCTTTACCGCTTTTGGCATGCTTGCCGGGGCTACAACTCCAGTTTGCGCAAAGTGCTTTCCCAAAAGCTCCTCGCGCCTATACCCTGAAATCAGCTCTGCTGTAGAATTCATGTACTTTATGAAACCGAGGTTATCAAGCACAACAATAGGGTCTGGTGCCTGCTCAATCATTTCGCCGTAATCTATTTCAGGCGCGGAGTCTTTTTTCTCTTTTTCTTCCATCAGAATAAGTGTTTTGCAAGAATTCTCGCGGGGCAACTCAATTAGGAACATCCGCTCGTGGCTCCGCAATCATCGCACACGGTGCATGAGCCGTTTCTTTTGACCTTCATAGAGCCGCAACCGCCGCACTGATCTCCCGTGTATCCCCTGCTGCGCGCCATCTGCACCTTTATTTCCTCTTCGCTCGCGGGCCTATCAATTTCTTCCATGCTCCTTGGCTTTTCAACAACCTTTGGCTCTGGAACTATTTTCTTCTGCTCCGTTGCCGTGTGAGGATCCTCACTTATTGGCTTTACATGGACAAAATCAGTCCTTCCAAGGTACTCATACCCAAGCGCCCTGAACATGTAATCAATAATTGAAGTCGCATTCTTTATCGCCTCATGCCCCTTTACAGGCCCAGCAGGGTCAAATCTTGTGAACGTGAATGAATCGACAAATTCCTCAAGCGGCACTCCGTACTGCAGCGCTTTTGAAACCGCAACCGCAAAGCAGTTCATAAGCGCCCTGTAGCTTGCCCCTTCCTTGTACATGTCAATGAAAATTTCTCCGAGTGTCCCGTCAGGATACTCGCCTGTTTTTATGAAAACCTTGTGCCCGCCAACAGTTGCTTCCTGCACAAATCCCCTTCTCTTGGTTGGCAGCTGCCTTCTCTCAAGCTTTATTGCAATTTTCTGCTGCACCTGCTGCTGACCTATGGTTTCATCAATATCATCGCCTTCTCCTAGCCATGCAATTTCATCCTCAGTTGAAATCGCGCTAAGAGGCTGCGATAGCTTTGAGCCGTCGCGGTAGAGCGCATTTGCCTTTGTCATTAATTGCCATGACTGCAAATAAGCGTCCTTTATTTCCTCCACTGTGGAGTGGTTTGGCATGTTTATGGTTTTGCTGATTGCTCCGGAAATGAATGGCTGCGCCGCCGCCATCATGCGGATGTGCCCCATGTGGTGAATGAATCTTTTTCCATTCTTTCCGCACTTGCTTGCGCAATCAAACACCGGGTAGTTTATTTCAGAGAGATGCGGGGCGCCCTCAACTGTCATGGTGCCGCACACATAATCATTCGCCGCATCGATTTCATCCTTTGAGAACCCGAGCTCTTTAAGCATGTCAAAATCCGGTTCATTTAGCTGCTTGTCTGTAAATCCAATGCTTCTGCAAAATTCCTCTCCAAGGCTCCACTTGTTGAATGCGAACTTGAGCTCGAATACATTCGCAAGCTGCGTTTCTATCGCCGCGATTTTTTCATTAGTGAAGCCTTTTGCAATCAGTGTTTCCCTGTTTATCCCCGGGCATCCGGCAAGTGTTCCGTGCCCTTTTACATACTTTATGATTTCATCAATCTGCCGATCATTGTAGCTGAGTTTTTTAAGCGCCATTGTAAGCGACTGGTTTACTATCTTGAAGTACCCGCCGCCCGCAAGCTTTTTGAACTTGACCATTGCAAAATCAGGCTCGATTCCTGTGGTGTCACAGTCCATTACAAGGCCAATTGTTCCCGTGGGCGCAATCACAGTGACCTGCGCATTTCTATACCCGTATTTTTCTCCAAGCGTAAGGGCCCTATCCCAAGCTTCCCTTGCCGCAGCGAGCAGTTTCTTTGGGCACTTGTTTTCGTTAATTCCCATCGGTTTGATTGAAAGGCCCTCGTATTCGTGGGGCTTTTCATTGTATGCCGCCCTTCTGTGGTTTCTTATTACGCGCAGCATTTCCTCGCGGTTGTGCTCAAAGCGTGGGAAGGCCCCTAGTGCTCCTGCCATTTCAGCAGATGTTGCATATGATTCGCCGCACATTATAGCCGTGAGCGCCCCTGCAATCGCCCTACCCTCATCAGAATCGTACGGGATGCCATTAACCATCAGTAAAGTCCCAAGATTGGCATACCCAAGGCCAAGAGTTCTGTAATCGTAGCTCCTTTGGGCAATTTCTTTTGAAGGGAACTGCGCCATCAGAACGCTGATTTCAAGAACAACTGTCCAAAGCCTTGATGCGTGAGCGTACTCTTCTACCTTGACTTCTCCTTTCTCATCAATGAAGTGCATTAGGTTTATGCTTGCAAGATTGCACGCGGTGTCATCTAAAAAAACATATTCGCTGCACGGGTTGGTTGCATTAATCCTCCCGTCTTTTGGGCATGTGTGCCACTCATTTATCGTATCATCAAACTGAAGGCCAGGGTCAGCCGAGTGCCATGCCGCCAAAGATATGCGGTTCCACAAATCCCTTGCCTTGATGGTTTTCATCACTTTGCCATCCTTTCTTCCGGTAAGGTTCCATTTGTCATCATTTAGCACAGATTCTATAAACGCGTTTGTGACCCTGATTGTATTGTTCGAGTTCTGGCCAGAAACCGTTGAGTACGCTTCCGAATTGTAATTGGTGTCAAAGACCGGGAACTCAATGCTCTTCTCACCCTGCTCTGCTAGCTGCAAAACCCTTAGAATGTAATTTGGCGACACGTTTGCGTGCATCGCTTCTCTTATTGCCTTGCGGAGCTGGAGATTTATTTTCACATCCGTTGATTTTCCAACAAAAGCCGTGCGCATTATCTCATTTAGGAAATGGCTTGTGGCTTTGCTTCCTGCAACGAGCGCTGCAACTTTCTGCTCTTCAAGCACCTTCCACCAGACGAACTTTTCAATGTCCGGATGGTCCGCATTAAGTATAACCATTTTTGCAGCTCGCCTTGTGGTTCCTCCGGATTTTATGGCTCCCGCGGCCCTGTCAAACACCTTTAGAAAAGACATGAGGCCGGAGCTATACCCTCCACCTGAGAGCGGCTCTCCCTCGCCTCTTAGCATTGAAAAATTTGTTCCAGTGCCGGAGCCATACTTGAAAACACGCGCTTCGCGAGTGGCAAGGTCAAAAATCCCGCCTTCATTTACAAGGTCATCCTTTACAGATTGTATAAAGCATGCGTGCACCTGGGCCCTGGAATAAGAATCAACTGATCTTTCAAGCACTCCTGTCTGCGGGTCCACATAATAGTGCCCCTGCGCAGGCCCATTTATCCCATAAGAGTGGTGAAGCCCGGTGTTGAACCATTGCGGGCTGTTTGGCGCCGCGTACTGGTTGATTAGCATGAACTTTATTTCATCCTCGAATGCGTTCGCATCCTCTTCCGAGGCAAAATAGCCGTGTTTCTCTCCCCACCATCTCCATGTTTCTGCAAGCCTTCCAACAACCTGCCTTGCAGTTCTCTCAGGGCCCAGGAGCTGCTTTCCGTTTGAATCAAGAATTGGCTTTGCGTGCCTGTCAAACTGCGGAACACCCGCTTTTCTGAAATATTTCTGCGCAATAATATCGGTTGCAATCTGGCTCCACTGCTTTGGAATCTCAATATCCTTCATTTCAAAAACAGAGCTTCCATCCGGGTTCTTTATTATGGAGGTGCGGTACTCGTATTCGATGCCGTCCATTGGGTCCTTGCCCTTTTGCGTGAAAACCCTGTGGATTGCAAGCCCTTTTCCGGACTTGGTAGTTTTCTGAGCCCCGCGGATAACCGCTTTCTTTTCCCCCATTTTTCCACCTTGAGCCTAAAAGAATTGAATTGCAATTTTTTTCATTCAATCTTTGCAGGAATTAATCTAACACTTCACTTATATAAAAACGTTTTCGCATCAAATCAATTGGTTCGGAAAATAAAATTTAATTTCAATTTGATTTGCTTTTCATCATTTTTTTTATCGGAATTATGTTGGTGCTTTGCTTTCCTAACACAATCCTCTTCAATAATTTCTTTTTCTGCGCATTTTTCCCCGCACAAGCGCGCAGATTTGCAATTTTGATTTATTTGTGCATGATTCTTTTTTTAAACTGATTATGCTCCAATAATTTTCTTCGAAAGTTTTTGTGAGGTGTTACAATGAAAACTCTAAGCGATTCAGATTTTGGCCAGTTCATAATGTCAAAAAAGCCGGTGGTAATTGATTTCTGGGCGGAGTGGTGCGGCCCCTGCAGGATGTCTTCTCCGATATTTGACGAACTTTCAAAGGAAATGGGTGCAAAATTGGAATTTGCGAAGATGAATATCGATGAAAACCCTGAAACGCCGTCAAAATACGGAATAATGTCAATTCCTACATTTCTTGTTTTCAAGGAAGGCGAAATTATTGGCGAAATTCACGGCGCAATGCCAAAGAATGCGTTCAAAGAGCAGATTGAGCAGGCGCTTGTGGAATAATTTCAGTTGATTGCCTGCATTTGTTCCTTTATTTTGCTCTCATTTTCCAAAACCGCGGCAAATCTCTCAAGGCAGGCTTTGATTTCATCCAAATTCTGCGCGGCCTGCAATTCCACCCTTGTTTGCTTTGTAAATTCAATTCCTTTCGTGAACTGCACCGCCTTCAATTTGAGATCTGTTAGCTTTACCATGTCATATTTCTCGCACGCCTCTAAGTAATTAAAAAATCCGCCTATTTTTTCTCGCGCAGAAGGCTTCCACTCAACTTTTTCATCAAACCACGCCTTGATTTCCCTGAAAATGTAAGGATTCGTCATCGCGCACCTTCCAATCATCCCAAAATTCGCGCCCGTAACTTCAAGCATCTGCTGCGCTGCCTTTCCTGAGTTCACATCTCCGTTTGCAACCACCGGAATTGAGAGTTCTTTTACGATTTTGCCGATTGCATCCCAGTCCGCTTTCCCCGAGTACCCAGCGCTCGCCGTTCTTCCGTGCACCATTATCGCATCCGCGCCAGCCTTTTCAATGGTTTTTGCAATCGCAACGCTTTTGTTCTCACTCCACCCAAGCCTTATTTTTGCGGTCACGGGCTTTTCAGTAACTCCCGCAATCGCCTTCACAATCCCTGCAATT
>DATDXA010000046.1:0-5224 GCA_035289485.1 archaeon
GACGCGGCTCGCTGCGCTCGCACGAATAAAATAAATCATTTCAGCGCCTCCATCATGGCGGCCGCGGAAAGAACTTTGGATTCCTGCAAATGGTTTGCAGTAAGCATTAGCCCAACTGGCAAATCCTTTAGAAACCCGGCATTCACTGTGGCGTGCGGCATTGCGCACAAATTCGCAGGAACAGTGCAAAGGTCCGCAGAATAATGCTCAAGCGGAGTGAGCTTTTCAATTTCGCTGAATTTTGGCGCGATTATAGGCATCGCTGGGTGCGCAATCACATCGACTTTTGAAAAAACCTGCCTGTATTCATTTATGAGCTTTGTGCGCGCCTTCATTGCCTTGAGATAGTACGCGTCCCTAAAGCCTGACATGCGCGCGAAAGTTCCAAGCAGTATGCGCCTCTTTGCCTCTTCACCGAACGCCTCTGAGCGCACCGATGTAAAATACTCATTGAAAGCCCCCTCAAGCTTTTTTTCAAACCCGTAGCGCATTCCGCAGTACTTTGCAAGGTTTGTGGAAGCCTCGCTCATTGCAATCAAATAATACCCGGAAAGCCCGTATTTGGTGTTTAGAGGGAGCTTCACATCCACAACTTTTGCGCCTTCTGATTCAGCGGCATGGATTTTTTTGAGCGCCAAATCACGGATTTTTTTATCTTCAATGGAATCCATGAGCTCAGTTGGAACTCCGATGCTTATTTTTTTCATTTTGGATATTTCCGCGGGCCCTGAATCAAGAGAAGTGCTATCCATTTTGTCCTTTCCTGAAATCACATTGAGTGCCAAAGCGCTGTCGGCAACGGTTTTGCCCATTGCACCTATCTTATCTAGCGAGTTCGCGTAATCCATTAAACCGTAGCGCGAAACCACTCCGTAAGTTGGCGTTATTGATGCAACTCCGCAAAAAGATGCTGGGCATGCTATGCTTCCGCCAGTGCTCTCCGCAATTGCAATGTGAGTATAATCAGTAAGAGCAGTAAACCCCGCAGCGCCACCCGAGCTTCCGCCGCAGCTGCGCGATTCATCTAAAGGATTTAGCGGAATTTTGCCAGCAGTGTGGTTTACTGAAAATGTCCCAAACCCGAATTCGTCCTGCGCGGTTTTTCCCAAAATTATCGCGCCTTCAGAGCGGGCTTTTGCCACGGCGGTTGCATCGAAAACCGGCTTGTAGCCCGAGAGGATTTTCGAACCCGCGCGGGATTCAACGCCCTTTACGCAGAGGCAATCTTTAATGCTAATAGGGACCCCGAGAAGCTTTCCTTTACGCCCCCTCTTTATTTCTTTTTCAAGTGCGCGAGCCTGTTCAAGCACATAATTTTTATCAAAGGTGTTGAAGTGCGCGAACTTTTTGTTTTTCTTTTCGATTTCCTCACAGATTTTGGAGGCATGCTCAAGCGCGGAAATATTTCCCGCGCGCACTTCATTTACAAATTCGGAAACGCCAAGAGTTTGCTTTGCCACTTACACCACCCTCGGGCCTTTGAAGTACCCATCCTTTTTGTGCGTGGTGTTTGAGAGCGCAGCATCTTGCGAAATGGATTTTCCAGCCTTATCCTCTCGGAAAACATTCTTTATCGCAACAGGCTGGAATGAAGGCTCCTCTTTTGAAACATCAAGCGAATCAAGTTTTGAGAATGAATCAAGCACCGCACTTAGCTGCGGGAGGAATTTTTTTATTTCGGATTCGGTGAGCTTTAGCCGCGAGTTTGCAGCGACTTTTAGAAGGAGCTCTTTGTCGACTTTGGCTTTTGGCATAATTATAATGGAAAAGAAAAACAATTTAAAGAACCGCAGGATTGGGCGGTTTAGCCCTCAACTATTGCCTGCAATTGCCTGAATGTAAGCCTTGATTGCCCCTGTTCAGAAGTTATGAGACAGGATCCCTCGCTTTTGATGCAGCTTATAGTAAGGGGATGCTCGCCATCAATTGCGCTAATTGAACAGTTATAGAACTTCGATTCTTCACTTTCATTTTGGCTGCAAGAGCAGCTCTTTACGCCCCAGGCGTAATTGCCAGCGCTTCTCTTTGCCTCTGCAAGGCAGCCTTTCTCGACAGTTGGCCTAGCAATCATTGCCCACAGCAGCTCATTTTCACGCTGGCCGCCGTTATTTATTTCAGTGTTATCGT
This sequence comes from archaeon, assembly GCA_035289485.1. Lineage (GTDB taxonomy): Archaea > Iainarchaeota > Iainarchaeia > Iainarchaeales > Iainarchaeaceae > UBA10205. The sequence goes on from DATDXA010000046.1 coordinate 2,128, forward strand.
TTGGTTCCGGCTGCTGCAAAGGGACCGAATTAGCAGCAGTATTGGAATTATTTGGCACGCTTGTAGAATAAGGGAAAACTGAAAATGAATTATAAAAGAACAAAAATGCGCCAAGAAGAACAATTGCACCGGCCGCTAGGACTATTGCAATAACATTATTCGGATTCACCTTTTTCTCCACGGGTTTTCACTTCTTGCCGGCTTCAAATTTGAGGCTGAGTTCGCGCATCTGCTTTGCATCAACTTCACTTGGGGACCCGTCCATTAGCGAAGCCGCTGCCTTGTTTTTTGGAAATGCAATCACTTCGCGAATGCTCGGAGCGCCAACCATCAGCATCACAAGCCTATCAAGGCCGAATGCCAGCCCTCCGTGCGGGGGGGCGCCGTACTTGAACGCATCCAGCATGAAGCCGAACTTTTGTTTTGCGTCCTCGCCGCTTATTCCAAGGGCGCTAAACACGCGCGCCTGAACTTCGGGGCTGTGAATTCTTATGCTTCCGCCGCCAACTTCAATCCCATTTAGAACCAAATCATATGCTTTTGCACGGATTTTGAGAGGATCCTTTTCAATAAGGTGCAAATCCTCAAGCTTTGGGGAAGTGAAAGGGTGATGCATCGCATTTATTTTCTGATCTTCCTCGCCCCACTCAAACATCGGGAAAGATGTAACCCAGAGGAAGTTCCATTTGTTCTTTTCAATGAGCCCGAGCTTTTCTGCAAGATGGTTTCGCAAAAATCCGAGAGAATCGTTCACAACCTTTGCAGGCCCGGCAACTATAAGGAGCATATCATTGTCCTTTGCCTTTGTTTTTGCAAGAAGTTCCTTTGCAAGCTTTTCTGAAATGAACTTTGCAGTCTGCCCTTCGAACGTGCCTTTTGCAACCTTGAGGTTTGCAAGGCCTTTTGCCTTGTAAATTTTCACAAAATCCTCCAAGTCCTTAATTTCCGAGCGCGAAAAATCCCCCTTGCCGGGAACATTAATTGTTTTAATCACGCCGCCGTCTTTTATGATTTTTTTGAAAATCTCAAAATCGCTTTTACCCATAATCTCGGAAACGTCAACGAGCTCTAGGCCAAAGCGCGTGTCGGGGCGGTCTATTCCGTAGCGCGAAACTGATTCATCATAAGTGAGCCTTGGAAACGGCAGCTTTAGATCAATATTGAAGAATTCTTTCCATATGCGCGCTATGAGCTTTTCATGAAGGCCCATAACATCCTCTTCATCAACAAAACTCATCTCAACATCAATCTGCGTGAACTCTGGCTGCCTGTCTGAACGCAAATCCTCATCTCTAAAGCAGCGCGCAATCTGGAAATACCTATCAAACCCTGCAACCATTAAAAGCTGCTTGAAAATCTGCGGGCTCTGGGGAAGAGCGTAGAATTTTCCCGGATGCACCCTGCTTGGCACCAAATAATCCCTTGCGCCTTCAGGAGTGCTCTTTGCAAGAATCGGGGTTTCAATTTCCAGGAAATTGTTGTCATTGTAAAAATCACGCACGATTTTCACAATCTTGTGGCGCGCGATTAAGTTATCCTGCAGCTCGCGCTTGCGCAAATCAAGGTAGCGGTACTTGAGATTCGTCTCCTCGGCAGATTGCTGCATATCTGATAGTTCAATCGGGAGCGGAAGCGCTGAAGTTATTATTTCAAGTTCATGCGCTGCAATCTCAATTTCCCCGGTTTTCCAGTGATTGTTCTCCGTGCCTTTTGGCCTTTTGTTCACTGAGCCTGAAACCCTGATTACAAATTCGCGGCGCAATTTCTTTGCAATTTCCGCAGCGGCCTTGTTCTTTTCCGGGTTTACCACAACCTGTGTGAGGCCATAGCGGTCACGCATGTCAATAAAAGTGAGCCCCCCATGGTCGCGGCAAGTATCAACCCAGCCGCACAAAACCACGCTTTTGCCCTCGTTTTTAAGTGAAAGCTCGCCGCAGGTATGAGTTCGAAACATCAAAAATCCCTAATTATTAAAAATTCGCAAAAGCATTAAATAGGCTTGGATGGGCAGGAAAACAAGATTTAAATGCCCGGCACACATTCATTATTTACATGAAAAGGCGCGCTCTCAAAAAGGCTGCTATCGGGGCCGGAATAGCGGCACTTGCTGCAGGGCTTCTTTTGCCGCAGCTTCGCAGGAAAGGGCATGAACTCAAGCCGCTTGTGCCTGAACAGAAGGCACGAATTGAACAGGCATTTAAACGGGGTGAAGCAACCCACGCCGGATTCTGGTCGGAGTATTACTCCAAAAACCACATACAGCCGATTTCAGCGCAGGCGATGGAGAAGATTAATTCAATCGCGGACACTTGCTTTGGAAGGCTGCCGCTGAATGAGAGAATGGAGAAAACCATTACGCTTCTGCAAGAACACATCAAAGACCCGCGGGCAATGATTAGAAGAGAAACTTTGCGCGGGGAAATCGAGAAGCGCCTTGAGGCACTAAATGCCCAAAAAGCAAGCGGAGTGAATGTTGAGAGGCGGATAGCCGCCGAGGAAAAGGCGCTGACAACAATTATGGAGGAAGTGCTTGCAGTTAGGCTTTTGGGCGTCGAGGCAAAATAATGCAAGAACTGGAAAATTATTTCTTTGCAGAATTGCCATGTACAAGCGCATCAATTGCAGGCAACAGATTCATTTTTTCTGCGTGAGATAGAGCCTGCGTTCCAATCAAGAGCCCTTCGATTCTCGCGTTACTATTGCCCCTGTCAGTGAATTCGTCGGCGGGGACTATTTTCTTGCCAAGTTCAAGTTCAAGAGCCCTTCTGGATTGCGCGTCAAGAAGCCATGCTTTTCTGACTTGCGGAATTCCCAGGTAATGGGCAAGAGTTTGCAGTGAACGGTCAAGTTCATTTGTTCCAAATGAAAGTCTCTGAGACCTGAAAACGGATTCGGCTACGGCGTAGGTTTTTGCAAGCGGGGCATTTGTTGAAATGCCATCCATTTTCTTCCCGTAAAGCCTCCTGAACGCTTCCAAGGGAGCTTGCTGCGTTTTGGCAAATTCAACCCTTGTTGCTGCGGCGGGTTTTGGACGCTCAACTTTTCGCACCTGCGCCTGCGGAGCCTTTGCCGGTGCATTTGACTTTTGCAGGTGCCC
>DATDXA010000047.1:0-27350 GCA_035289485.1 archaeon
TTGCTGCATCGCGCTAACCATTAATTTTGGCCGCAGTTCCAGATCATATTTGGCCTTATCGCCATTCACTTTGGCAAGTTGCGAAGCGGTTGCGGGCACCAGAAGCTCGAACATGAATTTCTTTCCGATTTCGTGCGCAAATTCGCACGCTTCCTTAAGCCGCACAAGCTGCCTATTATTCAGCGCCTTATCGGCTTCAGGGTTGTACCGCACCAGAACTTTCACAATTGTGGGGTCAATGCGCCTTATCTGCGCGCGAAAATCCTCCTCTTCAAAATTAAATTCATCCTGCCCGCTTTTTTCAATCGGAGTGCAGGTCATAATTCCATTTGCTTTAGCTTCCTTAAGTATGTGCGAGCCGAACTGGTCATCAACAAGAACCGCAGCGGTCTCTTTAGGAACACCCATTTTCAGGCTTTCTAAGAATCCTTCATATACCATGTGCTTTAGTGAGGAGTACGCTTCAGATTCTTCATTAGTGGGCGCCCTTCCTTCAATCCCATAGAGCTTTTTTAGAAGCGAAGTCTTGTGGTCAAATGGCAGCACAAGCAGGTCCTTTTCGTATCCGATTTCCATCAATAATACCCCCAAATTGAAGAATGCTGAATGGATTAGGGGAATAATACTTATATTGCTTTTGCTAAACCGCAAACAAATAACAAGCCTTTCCGCCCTTGCTTTATGTTATGCTTGCGGTGCTTTTTTCGGGCGGAAAGGACTCCGTTTTCACGCTTTATTACTATCTGGAACAAGGGTGGGATGTGAAATGCCTTGTTTCATTAAAATCCGCAAACAAGGACAGCTATATGTTTCACACCCCCGCAATTGATATGGTAAAACTCCAATCCGAGGCGCTTGGAATTCCACTGATTCTTCATGAAACCAAGGGCGAGAAGGAGCAGGAGCTCGAAGACCTCAAAGCCACGCTTGAAAACGCCAAGAAAAAGTACCAAATCACAGGGGTTGCAGTTGGAGCGCTGCTCTCTGATTACCAGCACGAGCGTGTGAACCGCATATGCCACTCGCTTGGGCTCAAATGCTTTGCTCCGCTCTGGCACAAGGCGCAGGAATCGCTGCTCCGTGAAATAATTTCACTTGGCTTTGATGTGCGCATTGTTGCAATCGCCGCGCAGGGGCTTTCGCGAGAAATGCTGGGCGCAAAGGTAGATGAAAAACTAATTGCGAAATTTTCCGAGCTGCACAAAAAATACGGCTTCCATGTGGGCGGCGAGGGCGGGGAGTACGAGAGCCTTGTGGTTGATTGCCCGATTTTCAAAAAGCGCATTGAACTTAAGGAAACCGAAAAAGAAATGACATCCGGGCAGAGCGGGAAACTGATTATTAAAAAAGCGGCCTTATTGGACAAATGACTTTTCACGCAGCTTCATTTTCCCTTCAATTATCACATCGCTTACATTAAGCCCCTGCGCCGCGAACACTATATTTGAAACCACATCATTTACTGGCCGCAAATTCTCCTCAATATCAAGCGTTATGATATCGGCCTTCATCCCTTCCGCAAGCGAGCCAATCCCCTCAAGCCCAAGGCACTGCGCTCCGCTGCGTGTTGCCATATCAAGAACCTGCTGCGCGCTCACCGCTTTCGCATCCCACTTGTGGTGCCTGTGAAGAAGAGCGCACATCTTCATCTCCTCAAACATGTCCAAATTATTGTTGCTTGCAACGCTGTCCGTTCCCAAGCCAACGGCAACATTTTCCAAGAGCATTTCATTTAGCGGCATCACTCCGCCAGAGGCGAGTTTCATGTTTGAAACAGGGTTATGTGAAACTTTCGTTCCAGATTTTGCAATCCTTTTGATTTCGCCTTTTGTAATCCAGATGCAGTGCACAAGAAGCGTTCTTGGGGAAAGAAACCCGATAGAATCGAGGTATTCAACCGCAAGCAGCTTCTTGGCTTTAAGGGTGTCAAATCGGTCCTTGCGGGTTTCGCCAACATGTATTCTTCGCAGCAATTCTTTTTCATCGCTGTACTCTATTACCTTGCGAAGCGTTTGCTCATCACAGGCATACACCGAGTTTGCCGCAACCGCGCCCTTCACCAGTTCACTTTTCAATGCGGAAAGGAATTTTTTGGATTCCGCAAAAGTCTTCTCATCCCTTACTGTGGAAGAAATCACGCCGCGCATCCCTATTTCCTTGAATGCCTCAAGGCGCTCTTGCGGGAATTTATAAGAATCATAAATCGTTGTAGTCCCTGTGCGGATGGCTTCGCGCAATCCATCAAGCGCGTTTTGTTTCACCTGCTTTGGCGTTAGTTTTCGCTCCTGCGCTTCAAGTTCAGTTAGCCAGCCAAATAATTCAAAATCATCGCATTTCCCGCGCAGCGATTGCATGCCAAGATGCGTGTGCGTGTTCACAATCCCGGGCATCACTATTTTTTGCGAGCAGTCAATTGCCTCTGCTCCGCGCGGCGCCTTGATGCTTTTGCCGATTTTTTCTATTGTGCCGCCGCTGACCAGCACATCAGTATTTTCAAGCACCCTTCTTTTCTCATCCTGCGTAACAAGATACCTGCAGTTTTTTAGGAGCATAATTCCAGTTTCCTGCGGAGGTTTTTTATAGTAAATCAAAAGAATGCGGCCTATCCCATCACTTAGATGGGATAGCCGTCGCACCCAACAGCCGAAACTGTTGTTTTATGGGCAATTATCGGAAACCGCCGGAGTTTGCGTGTAAATGCCTGTGGGGTAAGCTTCTGTAATTGTATTCGCATCAATTCCTTTTCCAATCCATCTAATTTTGCACTCCGCTCCTGTTTCGCACCCGCTGCAGGTATATTGCGTTCTGCAAATTTCAGATTCAATTGATGTTTCTGCCTTGCTTGCCGCGCTGCATGAATTTGAAACCGCATCAGTTACCGTGAATTCCTTTTCCGCGAGCGCGTAGCCGGCATCCTCTCCTTCCACCGTTATCTTTGCGGCATATTTCCCTGAAAATCCCGCAGTGAAATGCTCCGTTATTTTCCTCACGCTCCCGCTTTCAATCCTTTGGATATTCCCCGTGATTTCAACGCTTAAAACCCGGTTCTTTGTGCCGCCTTCGGTTTTTTCCTGGTAAATTCCAATCCTGTATTGCACGTTCTCCGCATTCAAAGAGCCGGTGTTTAGCACTTCAAAATCAATCTGTGCGCTCTCGCCTCGGCCAAATTTTTCATTCATAATTAAGCCATTAATTTCAAGCTGCGCCGGCTCATCGCCAAAATAAATGACGCAGTCATTGATGATTTCCTTTCGCACGCACCGAAAGTACGCCTGCACGAATGTGTCTTCATTGACCTTGAGAAGCCGCGGGCTTATGGTTATTTTTCCGCTATAGCAAGTGTCTGCGCTGCTGCACTCAAACCTCACATTTCTTGTGCCGCTATCAAGCCGCGCAGCGCTAAATCCCGTGTCGCTTGAGAGCTTTATGTCATATTTGTAGTTTTTCCCTATTGTGCCTTCCGCGTAATCGAGCCCTGTTTTGAATTGCGTTTCATTGCCCTGCGGCTCGCTAAAGAACCCGAGTATTATGTAAATAACCGCCATTGCAAACACTGCAAAAATTGCAAGCCGAAGAACTGAGCCTTCCACTTATCTCACCCTCAACGATTGCGACCGTTGGGACCGCGTAGTATCTCCTTGCGAACCTTTTTGTTCGCGAGGCCTCCCAGAACTCCGTTCTGGAAGGTCGCTTGGGCTCGATACAACTGACTCACTTTGTTCGCATTCAATCAGTTTCATCTATCTCACCCTTCTGCCGGTTCTTGGTTTGAAAAGCGTGTGCACTTCCAGTTTCCAGAGCCATTTGAGCACTGCGCCAATTACAATCATCACAAGGAACACAACCCCCGCGCTTTCAAAATCGCCAAGGAAAAGAAAATAGTGCAGCTTGCCTTCAGACCATACCTTGAAAAGCGTGTAAAAAAAGAGAATTGCAATAAACGCAGCCGATAGCAGGACAATTCGTTCTATCCAGATTCCAAGGCTTGCCATAGCCTAGATAATTCGCAACCTGATTATTATTCCTTCCCAAAAGCAGGATATCTCAAAAATTCAATTTACCTGTTTTATTGCTCTTCCGCTTCCCCTGCAATCTGTATATTCACCTGCTTTTTATACATTGCAATAATTTCCTTAACCGTTGTGCTCTCCTCAGGTTTTTTCTCCCTGAATTTAATCATGCGCGGGAAACGAAGAGCATAGCCCTGTCCCGAGCTTTTCCCTGCCGTGTGCAGCGGGCTTTTGGTTATTTCATCCGCAACAACTTCAATTACATGTCTTGGTTCAACCCACACATCGGGCTCGAGCTCAGAATCCACGCGCGGCGGCTTTTGCTTTCTCGCGTTTTTGCTCAGTTTCTCCTCAAGTTCGGAAAGAATCTGCTCAGTCATTCCCGTTCCTATTTTTGTAATTGATTTGAACGAGTCGCTCTCCTCATCATAAACCGCGGTTAGCAGCCCTCCAAGGCCGAATTGGGTGCGTTTCCCGCGGCCCTTGTAATACCCGATGATTGTGAGGTCCACAGAATCATTGAGTTCGCCGCGGTAGCTTCTCTTTAGCTTAATCCACGCAAATTTTCTCGCCCCCGCAATGTATGGCGCATTCAAATCCTTTGCAATTATTCCCTCAAGCCCGCTCTCGACATTTTCCAAAAAGAATTTCTCGATTTTTTTCGGGTCGTCTGTTTCAATGCTGCGCGTTAGTTCAATTGTTTCGCCCTTCGAAATCATTTTTGAAAGCCGCGCTCGCCTTTCCTTGAAGGGCTTAAGCATGATGTTTTCTCCGTCAATAAACATCACATCGAATGCGAAAAGCTTGATTGGCAAATCCTGGGCCTTTTGCTCAATGTCATATTTCCTTTTCCTTGTCATCGTCACCTGGAACGGGAAATACTGCCCCGTGCCTTCATTGAATGCGAGGGCCTCACCTTCAAAAATCGCCTTTTTTGCCTTCACCTGCTCTTTGATTGCAGCAACAAGGTCCGGAAACATCGGCGTGATGTTTTCTGATTGCCTTGAAAAAATAGTTACTGCGCTTCCGTCCTTGTGGCACTGTACGCGCAGGCCGTCATATTTTGCCTCTACAGCGCACTTCCCAAGTTTCTCAACAATCTCTTCCGCGCGCGGCAGCCTCTCTGCAAGTGTTGGGCGGATAGGGGTGCCCGGCTCTATTTCGATTTTCTCAAGGCCTTCAAGCCCTTTCTTTTTGAGCCTTTGCGCGATTTCCCCCAAATCAGAAAATATATTGTATTTTTCCTCGATATGTGCGCGCAGTTTCTGCCTCGCTTTCCTATCAAACTCCTCCGCGCGCTTCTCCTCGTTTTTTTCCTTGAGCGCGCCTTCAATTTCTTTTTTTATTTTTTTGTTCTTGAGAAATTCCGAAACATAATTAACCGCGAGCGAATCCATAATGGTTGGGTCCCCGATTCCAAGGCGCATGTTTCCGAGCGGGATTCTTGTGATGAATTTCGCCTCGGCTTCAGAGGAGCTGTTTATCAGCTCCGCAAACAACTTAAGTTTCGAATCCTGGCTTCCTGTCCCTTCAGTTTGCGCAATCTTCAAAAAATTAGAAAACACTTTTGTGATTGTGAGTTTTCCAGAAAAGAGCGCGCTCTGCTTTTTTCCTTTCGCAAGGGCTTGCGCAACTTCTCCGAGGTCGCCAATTTCTTTATATTTTTTGAGAACTTCTTCTTTTGAGTATCCTGTGGCTTTTGCAATTCCCTGTTCAATTAGCCCCTCGCCCATTCCGGATTCAATGGATTGGTGCTTTGTTCCAAGCATTCCCTGCGAGAGATAAATCGCCTGCTTTATTTCATCTGCGGGCATTTTGGATAGCATTTCTGCAAGTATTGCGGTCATTTCAAGGCGCGATGAAACCTTTTCTATGCGGTCAAAGTACCCTGCGAGTTCGGAAAAGTCCATGATTTACAATTGCGTGATTTATGTTAAAATAAGTTGTTTTTCGCTCGTTTGACGCTTTTAAAAGAATTCCCTCACAAAAATCCCTAGCAATGGGGTTATGGTATGTCCCAACAGTTTCGGCTGTTGGGTGCGACTGTCCCGTCTTTGACGGGACGTGGCTTCGCATGCCTTGCCCATAAAGAGTAATGGGGTTATGGTGTAGCCTGGTCTAGCATACAAGCTTTGGGAGCTTGCGACTCCGGTTCAAATCCGGGTAACCCCACTTATTTTTCCTTAAGCGAGCTGTGGGCTTCCCTTATAAGTTCCTTAAGGGTTGTGTAGGTTTTTTCAGCGTCCTTCTCATCGACCAAAAAGTGCAAATCTGGGGGAGTTGTTATGACCTCAATACTAATGCCCTTCTTTGCAAGTTCGCGCGTGATTTCTGCAATCACTCCATAAACAGAATACGATGATGCCGAGAGCCTGAATGTCACAAGCGCGCTGTCGCTTAGAGAAAATAGCATCTCATCTTGCAGTTCTCCAAAGATGCTCTCAAGCCTCTGCTTTTTGGTTATCACCATGGCCTGCTCTGCTCCCTGTATGAAAATGCGCAGCTCACCAACATTCCACTCGCTGCTCGCAAAGAGTTTTTCAAGGCGTGATACCACCTTGTCGCTTTTTTTGAAGTGGGCGTATGCCATGTTGTCCTGAAGGCTCAGTTCGGCGTTCGCAAACATTTCCAGAATGCTCTTGTCCGGCTTGATTTCCCCGAGTTCATCGGCGTAGCGCTTGATTGCAACAACGAGCGATTCCTCATTGATTTTCTTGTTCATTTTCTTAAGGATTGTTGGCATGATTTTTCTTGCAAGTGCCGAGTAGTTTATCACGCCCTCGCCAAGTGAATTTTTCACATGCGGGGTTGAATTTATCTGTTTTCTGACAAGCTCGGAAAGTGAGCTTTGTTTTTCCCCCTCAAACATTAAAAGATAAAAATTACAAAATGTATAAAAACCGGCATGTTTTTGGTCAATTTATTGATTTTTCGCCATTTTTTGGTCATTTTGTAATTATTTTAGGCTTTTCACGCGTGTTAATTGGCTATGGAACATTCCACTTATTTTTCCGTTAAAACGCCTTTAATCGCCCAGAAAAGCCGTTTTAAGCCTGTTTTTTGGTCGCCAGCCTTTTAAAAGGCGGGGCTGTTATGCTTTCAGGTGGTTGAACATGAGCAGAAAGAAAAACACAAGGCCAGCAGGAATCCTCGGAGAAGTGCGGATTATGGTCGCGGGTTCACCTTTCTCATACCAGCCATACGACAGGAAAAAGAGGTGAACAAAATGGATGGAAATGAAATGGTAATAGTCGTCATAAACGGCTCCCTATACTCGCTGCCAGTGAACTTCTAAGTGCCCTGCAAAATAGGCAATTCAAGAAGAATCGGTTCGCGATTTTTACTTATCAGTTTTAACGGGATAATTAAAGACGCTTTCGGATGCAAACTTTATAATGGAAAAGAAAACTGAAAAAGTCGAAAATAAGGCCCCCGCAGCGGAGCGGAAATCCGAAATCCCAAAGCTCTTTGTATCAATCGGAGTTGAGGAAGAAATCAAAAGAGGGCTATATGTTCTAAGCGCTCGCCAGGTCGAGAAAATAAAGGGCGAAGCAAAAGCAGGAGACCTCTCATGGGCCGTTGATGGCACCGGAAAATTCATTGCGCAGGCCTTCATAAACCCGCAAAACCAAATCCTTGCGCAAATTGTAAGCCTTTGGGAGAAGGAAAAAATCGATGATGCTTTTTTTCAGAAGAAAATTCTCGCTGCGGATGAATTCAGGCGCAAAGGCCTCGGACTCAAGAATTCTTACAGGCTTTTTTACGGCGAAGCGGATGGAATTCCAGGGCTTGTAGTTGACCGCTTCGAAAACATCTGCTCCCTTCAGATTTCATGCCCCGGAGTTGAGAAATGGAAGCAAAAAATAGCAGATTTTCTTCTAACTATTGAAGGCATCACTACAGTAGTTGAGCGCAATGATTTCCGCAACCGCGAAAAGCTAGGGCTCGAGGCAATGAAAGGGGTGCTTGCGGGTAACCCAAAAGTGCAGACAGTAATCTCCGAGGGCGATGTAAAATTCGAAGTGGATGCAATCCGCGGGCACAAAACGGGGTTCTATTTGGATCAAACCGAGAACCGCCTCGCACTCGAAAAATACTGCTCGGAAGGAACACAGATGCTCGATGTTTTCTCCTACACCGGGGGCTTTGGGCTTCACGCAGCTGTGCGCGGCGCGAATGTTGTTATGATTGATCTTCCTGAAGCTCTGGGCCAAGCAAAGCGCAATGCAGCGCTCAATAATGTCGAATCAAAAATCACTTTTCTAGAAGGCCGCGCAATCGAGGAAACGAAGAAGATGATTTCAAACCCCAAGCGCTACGATATAATTTCAGTTGACCCTCCGGCGTTTGTGCAAAAGCCCTCGGATATTGCAAAGGGCAAGAGCGCGTATCACCAAATCAATTACAATTGCATGAAACTTCTAAAGGAAAACGGAATTCTTGTAACAAGCTCTTGCAGCGCGGCTCTTTCGCTTGATGAATTCATCTCAGTGCTCTCAGAAGCCGCAAACCACGCGGCAAAGCGCGCTGAAATAGTTGAAGTGCGGTTCCAGAGCAGGGACCACATAGTTCCAGCGCACACAAAGCGCTTTGGGTCGTACTTAAAATGCATTTTTTTGCGCGTGCATGATAAGTAAAATTCACTGCTTCTTTCTGAAAATCCAGCACATTGCAATGTTTATTGCCACAATGAATAGTGCGGCTGCAACTATTATGTCATTGTTGTCAATCAGGTTTCCGTATACAAAAATCGGAAGCCCGATTAACAACGCACATGCCATGCCATTGAATGCGCCTTTGGCTGTGAGCTTCTCCCAGTAGAGGCTAAGAAGTGTGGGAACAAGCAGCGAAGCGGCAATTGCGCCATAAAACCAGAAAAGCTGCTTGAGTCCAAACCCCGGTATATAAGTGCTCACGAATGCAACAACAAGCCCGAGCGCCAGAATCAGTATCATGCCGCTGCGTGGTGTTGAAAGGTCTTTTGAAACAGAATACTTTTTGATGTCCACAGTATAAATCGAGGAAAATGCGCTAAGTGCCGAGTCCAGAGTTGAGGCAAGGCCTGCTAGCAGCATCACAAAGAACGCAATCAAAAACGCGCTTGGAAGGTAGTGTGCCACAAGCAGAACGCCAATCATTGAAGGGTCTGTTCCTTCAGGGAGCAAAATGCCTGAGCCAGGTGCTGCCGCGGCAAAGCCAAGAAGCGAAAGCGTGATTGGGACAATTCCAAACAGGATTGCTCCGGCCAGAAATCCGCGCTTTATGGATTTGCTCTCGAATGCAAAAGCCCTCTGCCAGAATTGCTGGTCAAGTATAGAACCTGCAATAAGACCGATCGAGGTAATGATTCCAAAAGAAAATGCAACTGCGGGATCAAAAATATCCGTGTGCAGCCCCGTAATACCTCCAAGGCCATTTTGTATTGCAGCAAGCCCTCCTGCCGCGCTGATTGCGGGGGGTATCACGATTATTAACCCTGCAAAAATCATGATTAGCTGGACAAAATCCGTTACTACTGAGGATTCAAACCCCGCTGTCCATGCATAAATGAAAACAATTGCGGCCAGAAGAATAATGGCAACCGGAATTGGTATTCCTGTAAGAAGTGAAGTGAGGCTTGCGCCGACAAACAATTGCGTTGCCACTGCCATGAGCTGGTAAAAGCTTTGGCCAAGGAAATATATCTTGTGCACATTTTTATCGCCAAGGCGTTCGCTGATGTACTCTGCAAGTGTGTGCCCCTGTGGGAACTTTTCCCTTATGCGCGGGGCAAGGAATACAAATACTGCAACGGCAATTACATTCGGGAAAACGAACCAGAAAATTCCGGGCAGCCCAAGCTGGTATGCCATCTGCGATGAGATGAAAAGCGCGGGGGCCCAAATCCACGAGGCCGCAATGCTTCCTGCGCCAAGCCACCAGTTCATTTTCCTGTCTGAAATTATAAAGTGCTCATTTGTGATGTTGCGGTGCTTTGTGAAAAACCAAGTGATAAGTATCATTGCCGCGCCGAATAATAGCAGCGTTAGATAGCCTTGCGGCTCGCTTAGAAATGTCATTTTTTATCCCCCTTTATTGCAAAAATTGTGTAGTGAGATTTCTTTCTCTCAATTTCCGCAACTTTGCTTAACTTCTTTACCTAAACCAATTAATCTGTACATATTGCCTTGGACGTTCTTAATGAGTCTTAGTGGTGGCATATGCCACCACTTTAAATAAAGTATTTTGCTTCATATTTTCATGGATGTGAATGTCCTTGAGGAAATCGGGCTTAGCCCAAATGAGATTAAAGTATACGAAACCCTGCTCGGTATGGGCAGGACTTCGATAAATTCCCTCTCGGTTGAATCAAATGTCCACCGCAGGAATGTTTATGACAGCATTGAAAAGCTGATGAAAAAAGGGCTTGCAGCGCAGGAGTTCGTTTCCGGCACGATGTATGTGCGGCCGATAAACCCTACACGGCTTCTTGATATTGTCCGCGAAAAGGAGGCAAAGGTCAATTCCATTTTGCCAGAGCTCACAAAAAAATTCAGCAATAAAATCCAGAAGGAAGAGGCTGTGATATACCGCGGTATCGAAGGGGTAAAGAGCTATCTCAATGACATTCTTGAAGTCGATGAGCCTTTTTATTCGTGGGGCGCAAAAGGGTTCTGGCAAGATGAGCGGCTCAAATATTACATCCCGAAATTCGACAGGCAGAGAATCAAGCAGGGGATACATTTCCGGCACATATTTGACTCTGAAGTAAAGTCAATGGCAAGTGAAATCCTAAAGCTGCGGATGAATGAATACAAATTCCTGCCGCCAGAATGCTCATCACTGATGTCGATTGATTTTTTCGGCGACCACGTTGTGATGTTTTACGGAGTTGGCCCAGGGCGCCTCTCTGAAGATCAGGTCCAGTTCTCGATTGTGAGCAAGAACATAGCCGATGGCTATAGAAAATATTTCGATTTCTTCTGGAACAATTTGGGCAAGGCGGTTAAAAGGAATTAGGCGTATTAGTTGTATCAAAAAGGTCTTGTAATGAAAACCAAAACCATAAAACAAATAGTGAATTTCAAGGCAGAGCCAGCGCAAGTTTACGAAGCGCTCATGGATTCAAAGAAGCATTCGAAGTTTACGGAGAGCAAATGCATAATCGGCAAAAGCGCGGGTGATTCCTTTTTCGCATACGATGGCTACATCGAAGGCAAGAACATTGAGCTCGTCCCTGCAAAAAGAATTGTGCAGTCATGGCGCTCCGATGGCTGGCCGCAGGGCCATTACTCTGAAGTGATTTTCGAATTCTCAAAAACCAAAACCGGAACCGAATTGAAGTTCACGCACAAGGGCGTTCCTGAAAACGATTTCGAGGAAAAATCGGATGGCTGGTATGGGCATTATTGGGACAAAATGAAAAGCGCGTTCAAGTGGTGATGCGCGCCATTCACCTTATTTTGCCAAAAATCCAAAAATGTTTCACATCTTCTTTAGTTCCTGCCAAAGCCCAAGAATGTTTCCTTCCGTGTCCTCAAAGTATGCGGCAATTCCTACCTCTCCAACATTCATCCCTTCGCGCACGATTTTGCCGCCGGCTTTTTTCACCGCCTCAACTGCCTTGTCCATATTTTGCACGTTTATTGTTATTACTGGTTTTAGGATTGGCGCCTGCCTCTTTAGCATCCCTCCATTTATCGCTCCCGCTTCTTTTGGCATGTGAGTTTTCTCATCTATAGGAACCGTATGAACTCCCATGTACCCATCAAACCCCGGGTACTCTTCAAGTTTCCAGCCAAAAGCCGTTTCGTAAAATTTCTTTGACCTTTTCATGTCATCTGCGGGTATTTCAAAATGCACAACCTTGTCCAAAAAATCACCTGAAAATGTTGCGGTTTAAATCCATTTAAACCTTGCGAGGTGGTTAAGTGAGCGGTGCAAAAATCCGCGCCTGCCGAATGTGGAAATTTAAAAGACCTTCCAATGCAAAAGTCTATGCTGAAAAGGGAGAGTAGTATAGCTTGGTTAGTATCTACGCTTGGGGTGTGTAGGACCCCGGTTCAAATCCGGGCTCTCCCATTCCTTTTTCTCACGCGCCGCTGCCTATATACAGCACCGCCAATATGCCGAGCGTATTTAGGGTATATGAAATCAGGAAGAACGACCTGTCGTTTATGGAAGTTGATGCCGCAAGTAGTGTCACCCCTATTTCATCCGGCAGGGGAGATGCAACGATTATAGCGCCTAATGCCGGAAGCACAAGCGACATGAGCCTTTGGGGTATAAGCGAGATAATTTTTATGACCGCCCATTCCTTGGCAAATGTATCAAGCTCGTCCGAAAACGACTGCCTGATTATCTTGTAAATCACAAAATCCCCGAGGAACGCCCCAAAGCCCGCTATTGCCGCCGCAATGAAAATGTTCTGCGATTTTGCAAGTACCAGCAATATGGCTGTTGCAGGCCCTGCCGTGAAGCCGTACACATACATCATTCCCGCAACGAATGTCCCGATATATCCTGTATTGGCAAGGAATTCGCGCAGCGGCTGCATTGCGCTGGCGCTGACAATTAGATATGCCGCAACGAAAGTGGCCGCCAATGTCAGAAGCTTTGGGTATTTCACCCATTTCGGGGGATAGAGCGCCATGGTTACCAGTTGCCTCTTAGAGATTAAAAGGTTTTTGCGAAAGCAAACGCTCAATGAAATTCTGAATACCTTCTGTGGAGCCCTGCAATGGCTTCACTGAATGCCCGTTTGTCATTTTGTGTCATCTTGTAGCCGGAACCGGATGCAAACCTTTCAGAGCCACGGATAATGCGATTATTTTCGTCCACTTCAAACACCACTGGTATTTTTCCATACAGTGCAATAATGTCCACTATAAAAAATTTCTCCCCGCCAAACCTTATTTTGAGTTCTGGTGAAGGATGGTAAAAGCCCCTGTTGCTTTCCATTATTTTTATTGCATCCTTTGGAAGCGCAACTTCCATTGGATTGGCAAAAGCATGTGCAAGGGCGTGTTTTCGTGCCTCTGAAGGGCCGTGTAATGGGCGTTTTTTTGCGGGAGTTTTCTGTTTTGATGGTTTTACATCGCCGGTCAAAATCCGTGCGCCTGCAACTTTTGCGGGATTTAGTATGTTGATTGGGTCTGCAAGATTCATATGCGGATTTCCTGCTATCCTTTTTGCAGCGGGTTTTGCTCTTCTTTTCATTGAACCTCTCCGAATCAGCCTCATGCCAATATTACGCTTCTGTGTTTTTTATGCTTTCCCCAAAGCCGATTTTCCAAAGGCACAATTAGCCTGCGAAATCTTTAAGAAAAAATCGCCACTTCAGCCCAAAAACCCCTCGCACCGGCACCGAACCCCGACATTGTTTAAAAAGCGCCGCGGTGTGGAAAAATTACATGGGTTTCGAATTAGTTTCGCCTTTCAGGCCGGCAGGGGGCCAGCCGCAGGCAATTGAAAAGCTATCCGCGGGCTATTCTAAAAATGCGCGCCAGACCTTGCTGGGAATTACGGGATCTGGCAAAACTTTCGTAATGGCAAACCTTATCCAAAAGGTCCAAAAGCCAACCCTTGTGCTCGCGCACAACAAAACCCTTGCAGCACAGCTCTACACCGAGTTCAAGGAACTATTCCCCAAAAACAGGGTCGAGTACTTCATTTCCTATTACGATTATTACCAGCCGGAGAGCTATATCCCTACCTCGGATTTGTACATCGAAAAAGAGGCTACGGTAAATGAGCAAATTGAAAAGATGCGCCTTCACGCTGTTGCAAGCCTAGTTTCCCGTGATGATGTTATTGTTGTCGCCTCGATTTCAT
This sequence comes from archaeon, assembly GCA_035289485.1. Taxonomy (GTDB): domain Archaea; phylum Iainarchaeota; class Iainarchaeia; order Iainarchaeales; family Iainarchaeaceae; genus UBA10205. The sequence continues at coordinate 13,824 of DATDXA010000047.1, forward strand.
GCATTTATGGCCTGGGAAACCCTGAGGATTTTTCAAACATGTCAATTGTTGTGCAAAAAGGAAAGGAAACAACGCGCTCAAAAATCATTGCAGGGCTTATTGAAATTCAGTATGAGCGAAACGACCAGGCGCTTGAACCGGGGAAATTTCGCGTGCGCGGCGACACCATTGATGTAATCCCGGCGTACGAGGAAAATATTTTCAGATTGGAGCTCGAAGGGAATAAGGTTGCAAAGATTTCTGAAATACATCCAATCACTGCGGACACCGTTTCAGTTCTTGATGGGCTGCGGCTCTTTCCTGCAAAGCAATTCGTTGTGCCGCAGGAGAAGCAGAAGAGCGCAATCAATTCAATAAAAGCAGAACTCGAGCAGCACCTCCCAACGCTCGGGCCGCTTGAAGCGGAGAGGCTTTCTAAGAGAGTAAAGTACGATGTTGAAATGATTCAGGAAATGGGCTATTGCAACGGAATAGAGAATTATTCTCGCCACTTCGACGGGCGTGCACCCGGAAAGCCGCCTTATGTTCTTCTCGATTATTTCCCAAAGGATTTTTTGCTGATTGTTGATGAATCCCACCAGACAATTCCGCAGTCGCGCGCGATGTACAACGGGGATTATGCGCGCAAGAAAAACCTTGTGGATTTTGGCTTCAGGCTCCCATCCGCGTTTGATAACCGCCCCTTAAAATTTGATGAATTTGAAAAATATTTCAATCACGTGCTCTTTGTTTCCGCAACTCCAGCCGAGTATGAACTAAAACTCTCAGGGCAGATTGTGGAGCTCATAATCCGCCCAACAGGGCTTCTTGACCCGCTCGTTGAAGTGCGCCCTATTAAGAGCCAAATTCCTGATATGCTCTCTGAAATTGCAAAAGTGGTTGCGCGCGGCGAGCGCGTGCTTGTAACAACTCTTACAAAGCGCATGGCAGAAGACCTCACAGACTTTCTCTCAAAGGAGAATGTGAAGGTTCGTTATATGCACTCCGAAATTGAGAGCCTTGAGAGGATTGAACTCATCAGGCAGCTCCGTTCCGGAGAATTTGATGTTCTCGTTGGGATAAATCTTCTGCGCGAAGGCCTTGACCTTCCTGAAGTGAGCCTGATTTGCATTCTCGATGCGGATAAAGAAGGTTTTTTGCGCGATGAAAGAAGCCTTATCCAAACCATTGGGCGTGCCGCAAGAAACCTAAACGGAAAAGTTATACTTTATGCGGATGTAATGACACAGTCAATCCGCGGCGCTGTTGCAAAAACAAGAAAGAGGCGCGAAGAGCAGGAAAAATACAACAAGGAAAACGGCATCACGCCAATGACCATTGTGAAAACCCTTTCAGAAAAGAAGGGCACAGTGAAAGGGGTTAAGCACATGGGCAGATTGGATGTTGAGAAAAAGATTGCAGAACTTGACGCGCAGATGCATGCAAGTGCAGAGGCGCTTGATTTTGAAAAGGCGATTGCTTTCCGCGACGCTCTTGAATCCCTAAAGCAGGAGTACGCGCAGCTCAATTCAGAAAAAGAGTGGATTCAAAAAAAAGCCCAAGAAAAGAGTGAAAGGTGAAAAAATGAGGGATTTCATTACTGTAAAGGGCGCGCGAGAGCACAATCTCAAAAATATCGATGTGGAAATGCCGCGAGATAAGCTCACTGTAATAACCGGCCTTTCAGGCTCTGGGAAATCCACGCTCGCATTCGATACTATTTATGCGGAAGGCCAGAGGCGCTATGTTGAGAGCCTTTCATCGTATGCGCGCCAATTTCTGGGGGTAATGAATAAGCCAGATGTGGATTCGATTGATGGGCTCTCCCCCGCGATTTCAATCGAGCAGAAAACCACTTCGAAAAATCCGCGCTCAACTGTTGGCACTGTTACAGAAATTTACGATTACTTAAGGTTGCTATTTGCTCGCATAGGAATTTTGCACTGCCCAAAGTGCCAAAGTGAGATTAAGCCGCAGACAGCAGAGAACATAACAAACCTGATAATGTCAGAGAATGGCAAAACACTGATGATTCTTGCCCCCATAATCCGCGGCTCAAAAGGAACTTACGAACAGGTAATCGAGGACATCAAGCGCGACGGGTTTACAAAAATCAGAATAGATGAAGAAATACATCCCGCAGAAACCGCGCGCGAAAATGTAAAGCTAACGCGCTATGAAAAGCACTGGATTGAGGCGGTTGTCGACACCATCACAATCCACCAGGATGAGAGGGCAAGGGTTAGTGAAGCAGTTGAGCAGGCGCTGCATGTTGGAAAGGGGCGCGTAATTGTAATTGATGCAAAGAAAGCGCAGATGCGCAGCAAAGCCCCCGATCCAGAAAAGACACTAAAAGAAATGAACCGCGGAGAAGGTGAAACCCTCTACTCAACTTTCGGTGCGTGCCCAAACCACCCAGAGGTGGTATTCGAGCCGCTTGAGCCGCGCATGTTCTCATTCAACTCCCCGTTTGGTGCATGCCAGGGCTGCCATGGAATCGGCGAAATAATGCAGATTTCTCCGCACCTTCTGATACCTGACAAGACAAAGAGCATAATGGATGGCGCGATTGCGCTTTATTCAAAATCCGATAACCACTGGCGCTCGCAGCAGATTGCGGTTGTTGGCAAAAAATACGGCTTTGATGTGTTCACCGAGATAAAAAAGTTTTCAGAAAAGCAGCTCAATGTGCTTCTCTACGGCACAAAAGAACCCATAAAGGGAAAGTGGAGCATGGGCGTTAGCATGCGCATGGAAAATGGCTTTGAAGGAATAATTCCCCAAACAATGAGGCTCTATAAGCAAACAGAATCCGAGTGGCGAAAGGAAGAAATTGAAAAGTACATGCTCGCTGAGCCTTGCGAGGCGTGCAAGGGCAAGAGGCTTAAGGAAAATGTTTTGGCGGTAAAGATTGATGAAAAATCAATCATTGATGTAACTGATATGAGCATTCTAAACTCGGTTGAGTTCTTCTCGGGGCTTGAAAAAAGGCTAAATGAAAAAGAGCGATATATAGCAAAGCAGGTGCTAAAGGAAATCCGAGAGCGCCTCGGCTTTCTAAAAAATGTAGGGCTTGGCTATCTCAATCTTTCGCGAAGCGCGCGCACCCTCTCAGGCGGGGAAGCCCAAAGGATAAGGCTTGCAACGCAGATAGGCTCGAACCTCATGGGCGTTCTATATATCCTTGATGAGCCTTCAATTGGCCTTCACCAGCGCGATAATGAAAAGCTCATAAGCACAATGCACAGGTTGCGCGATGTCGGAAACACCCTTATTGTAGTGGAGCACGATGAGGACACAATCCGCGCCGCGGATTATGTAATTGATATGGGCCCGGGAGCAGGAATTCACGGAGGGCACGTGTGCGCTCGGGGGACTCCTGCAGAAATTGAAAAAAATGAGAAGAGCATTACCGGGCAGTACCTTTCAGGAAAGAAAAAAATCGATGTTCCGCAGATACGCAAAAAAGCGGCAAGCCACATCCGAATAATTGGCGCTGCGGAAAACAATTTGCGCGGGCTCACAATCGATCTTCCAACAGAAGTTCTCTGCGCAATCACCGGAGTTTCAGGCTCGGGCAAATCAACCCTGATGAACCAGACGCTTGTCCCATATTTGCGCAGGCATTTTGGAGAGGCCTCAGAGAGGATTGGAAAGCACAGCTTTGTGCAGGTTCCGGATAATGTCAAAAATATCATTGTAATTGATCAGGATCCGATTGGAAGGACTCCGCGCTCAAACCCGGCAACCTATACCAAAATTTTTGATGATGTGCGCGAGGTTTTTTCCTCCACACGCGAATCAAAGGCGCGCGGGTACAAGGAAGGTCGCTTCTCGTTTAATGTGAAGGGCGGAAGATGCGAAGCTTGCATGGGCGATGGAGTGATAAAAATTGAAATGAACTTTTTGCCAGATGTTTATGTCGAGTGCTCGGAGTGCAAGGGCAAGCGCTACAATAAGGCCACTCTTGAAATTCTCTACAAGGGGAAAAACATCGCAGAGGTTCTGGAAATGAGCACGGAAGAAGCGCTCGCGTACTTTGAAAATCACTCCTCAATAAAAAGAAGGCTTGAAACCCTTGTGGATGTGGGGCTTGGGTACATTAAGCTCGGCCAGAGTTCAACTACGCTCTCTGGCGGGGAATCGCAGAGAATTAAAATCACACGCGAGCTTGCAAAGCAAAAGCGCGGCAACACAATCTATATGCTAGATGAGCCAACCACCGGCCTTCATTTTGAGGATACGCGCAAGCTAATCACCGTTCTAAACCGCCTTGTTGAGAAGGGAAATACTGTTTATGTAATCGAGCACAACCTTGATGTGATAAAATCCTGCGATTATGTAATCGACCTCGGCCCCGAGGGCGGTGACGGAGGGGGAAAACTGATTGCAAAAGGAACTCCAGAGCAGGTAGCCCAAGTTGAGAGGTCCTACACCGGGGAGTTTTTGCGCAAGGTGCTAAAATGATTCACAGGGGTGAGGGCGGCAAGGTTGATTACAAAGAGATTCCCGCAAATCCGGGGGTTTACATCTTCCGCGACAAGGGCTTTGAAATAATTTATATCGGCAAGGCAAAATCGCTGCGCAAGAGGGTTTCGAGCTATTTTAGCAAAAAAAACCATTTTGCGCGCACAGCGCTCATGATCTCGCGCATCGAGAGCATCGATTGGGTCGTGGTTGATAGTGAAGTTGAGGCTCTGCTTTTGGAAAATAATATGATAAAAAAGCACTCGCCAAAATACAACATCGACCTCAAGGATTCCAAAACTTTCGCATACATCAAGCTCTCAGGGGATGAATTCCCCCGCATTTTTTCCACGCGCAAAGTAACCACTGATGGCAAATATTTCGGGCCTTATGTTGACGGCTTTGCAAGGGTGCAGCTTGTAAACCTTGCAGTGCAGCTCTACAAAATCCGCACCTGCACAACTCTTCCAAAAAAAGCGTGCCTCAATTATCACATCGGGCTTTGCACGGCTCCTTGCATTGGAAATATAACCAACGAGCAGTACGCGCTGCAGGTTAAGGGCGCTACCGATTTTTTAAAAGGCAACCGCGAAAATGCAATTTCTCAGCTGCAAAATGAAATGAAACAGGCATCATCCGAACTCAAGTTTGAGAAGGCGCTTGAGAAAAAGCACCAGCTCGAATCCATACTGCATCTTGATGAGCGCCAGAAGGTTGAGCTTGTAAAAGATTATGACCAGGACATAATTGCGCTTGTTCGCAATGGCGAGAAGGCGCTTATTGAAATGTTTACGATTTCGCGAGGAGTGATTTCAGGCAAGAAAGAATTCGCGTTCGATTTTCACGACGGGCTTTTGGAGGAATTCATCACAAGGTACTATTCAGGAAACAAGGTGCCAAATGAAATCGTGGTGAATGAGATGTTCTGGGGCAACGAGAGCGGCAAGGAAACAATTGAAGGGTACCTCACCCATCTTCGCGGCGGCACTGTAACAATACTGCTTCCAAAAAAAGGCGACAAGCTCGGGCTCATCAGGCTTGCGGAAAAAAACGCAACAATCAATATGGGCGAGGGAAGCGTCCTCTCAGAAATTAAGGATGCCCTGAACCTTCCAGCGCCCGCGCGCATAATAGAGTGCTTTGACATTTCAAATCTTGGCTATGATTATATTGTGGGCGCGATGGTTCGCTTTGTGGACTCGCGCCCCGATAAAAGGGGGTATAGAAAATTCAAGGTGCGCTCGGTTGAGGGCAAGAACGATGATTTTGCGGCTATGGCCGAAGTAGTGTTTCGCAGATACTACCGCCTCCAAAAAGAGGATTCGCAGATGCCTGATCTGATAATAATTGATGGCGGAGTTGGGCAGCTCAGTGCCGCGCTCGGTTCACTTGGCCGCCTCGGGTTGAAAATCCCGATAATTGCGCTTGCAAAGCAGAATGAGGAAATCTTCCTTCCCGGGATTGAAGAGTCCAAAAAGTTTGAGAAGAATGGCAGGATGATGCTCTTTATCCGCTCAGTTCGCGATGCGGTACATAAGTTCGTTCTTGGGTACAATCGCAAGCGCAGGCAGATGAGGCTGCGCGACCAGTTCGCGGATGCTGGCAAATCCTAAAAAACAGTAATTTTGCCACTGCCAAACAAACCCTTTTATTTCCTGCCCAGTTCATGTATTAGAGTTGTTTTTATGGCACAGGATAAGCCCAATGCGCATGCACAGGACAAGGACCAGACCCTTGGGATAATGGTAAAGAAGAGCGCCGATTTCGTAGAATGGTACAATCAGGTTGTTCTCAAAGCCGGCCTTGCAGATTACGCCCCGATTAGGGGTTTTATGGTCATAAAGCCGCACGGCTATGCAATGTGGGAGAAGATTCAGGAATATTTCAACAAGGTGCTCGATAAGCGCCTCGTTCACAATGCCTATTTCCCGCTTCTGATTCCAAAGAGCTTTTTTGAAAAGGAAGCAGAGCACGCAGTTGGATTTGAGCCAGAGCTTGCATGGGTAGAATCAAGAAATGAAAATCCAAATGATGCGGAAGAGAGGGTTGCAATAAGGCCAACTTCCGAAACAATAATGTATGATTCCTATTCAAAGTGGATTCGCAGCTGGCGCGACCTCCCACTCCGAATAAATCAGTGGTGCAATGTTCTAAGATGGGAAGTTAAGCAAACCAAATTGTTTTTGCGCACGCGTGAATTCCTCTGGCAGGAAGGCCACTGCGTTTATGCAACAAAAGAGCAGTGCGATAAGGAAGTGCGCATAATTCTTGATGAGTACAAGCGCCTCTGTGAGGAGCTGCTTGCAATTCCAGTGGTTGCGGGGCAGAAAACCGAATCGGAAAAATTTGCCGGCGCGCTCTACACAACAACAATTGAAGCCCTCATGCCGGATGGGCGGGCATTGCAGATGGGAACCTCCCACAATTTAGGGCAGGGCTTTGCAAAGGCCTTTGGCATTTCTTTCATGGATGAGTACAAAAAGGCGCAAACCCCATGGCAATCAAGCTGGGGATTCTCAACACGCTTAATTGGCGCTGTTGTAATGGTTCATGGAGATGACCGAGGCCTTGTGCTGCCTCCGCGCCTTGCAAAGAATAAGGCGGTTATTGTTCCGATACTTTTTGAGAACACCAAAAAGGAAGTTTTGCAAAAGTGCCGCAAGTTTGAGCGCGAACTGGATGATTTGAACGTTTTGGTAGATGACCGTGACCAGTATAGCTCTGGCTGGAAGTTTGCGGATTGGGAGCTCAAGGGACTGCCGCTTCGAATCGAACTAGGCCCGAAGGATTTGGAGAAGGGGCATGTAGTTGTTGTGCGCCGCGATAATGGAAAAAAGGAATTCGTAAAAGATAAGGATGTCAAAAAGCGCGTTCCGGAAATTTTGGAGGAGATGCATGCTGAGATGTTTTCAAAGGCAAAAAAATTCCTTGATTCGAACATTGTCGAAGTGAAGAATAAGGAAGAATTCCGCAAGGCTATTGATTCAAAGAAAATGGCGCTTTGCTATTTCTGCGGCGAAAAGGATGTTGAAGCAAAAATCAAGGAAGAGTTCGGCCTCACTTCGCGCTGCAGCCCATTCGGGCAGGAAGAAAAAGAAGGGAAATGCATATTCTCAGGCAAGAGCGCAAAATCAAAGGTGCTGTTTGCCAAGGCTTACTAATTGCAGGGCAATGCTAATTCAAATAATCCGAAATCTCAGCGGCCTCAAGCGGCTTTTCCCACACTTCCGCAACATGCCCGCCGATTTTGTGGTCGTGCATTTCTGTAAATTCAAATCCGCATGAAGTGTAGAGCTTTTTCGCTTTCTCATTTTCCTTTTTCACAAAGAGGCGCGCTGTTTTCACGCCGCTCTCCTTTAGAAATTCCACTGCATGCATCAGAAGTTCCCTTCCAAATCCCTTTCTCCTGTAAGGCTCCTTAACCGAGAGCGCATTTATCATCGCCATTTCCTGGAAAATCTCTATTTCAACAAACCCCGCCATTTCCCTGCCAACAGTTTTCTTAAACACCGTGATTTCCGGCCTTTTAATGCGCTCGGCGATTTTTTCCTTCGAGAGATTTTTGTATGCGAATTCCCTGTTTATGATATTGTCAAGTGCCGCAACGTCCTTTTCTTGCGCCTTTTTTATTCCGTTCATCTAATTTTCCCCATGTAGCTTTTTATTTCCTCAAAGGAAACGGCGCACCCGCCGAATTTCGCGGCAAAGAGCGCGGCTTCGAGCGCCTGTTTTGTTGCGTGTATTTCCTCTGCAAATGAGCCGTCTGAGTAGGCAAGTGAAATCAGTTCAGTTGAGCGGATTATTTTTATCCCTCCGTATTCGCGCCTGAATTCGCCAAGCTGCGCTGTATTCATTATTATTTTCCCGTGGTGCCTTTTGCGAAGGAATGAGAGCAGGCCTTCTGGCTCTTCAATAAGCATTCTTGTCGTGCGCTCATCAATTGCAAGTGCATCAGCCCCGATTTCCCGGTGTAGCGCAAGCGTTTCCATTTCCCCAAGGTGCAGAAGTATCATCTTCTCGCCATTGAATGTGCAAAGATTCTGTGAAATCTGCTCAAGCCTCTCAAGCCTCTGCCTTGTCTGCGGCGTTGCCTTTGCAATTTTCACATATCCTTCTTCAACGGCATCCCTAATTCTAATTGCATTCAGCCCAAACCTTCGTATTTTCATGGGCGTTTGCACGCTCTCCGCATAAACCGATTCGGGAATGATAAATGAGATATTCTCGCGCTCTGAAAGCGCCTTCATCACTTTCATCATGCAATTATCTGAAATTGTTATGAGCGTACTAGAATCCAGCACTATTTTCTTCTGCGCCGAAGAATTTGAATAAGTCATTTTCCAAGCAGCCCCCTTAGCATTTTCATGCGAGCTTCAATTCCCATATGCACAGGCTGCTCATCGTGAATTCTTGTAAAGCCAATGTATTTTTGCACTTCCTTGCTGTCAGCTCCGGTGAGCGCAGCGGCCTGATTTAGGCTAAGGCCTGCTGCGTACGCAGTTGATGCCTGCTTTATGCGCGCCTTTTCATAAATGTTTTTTGCGTAGTTGCTCAGTTCATCATCAATTCCTTCAATGCTTTTCACTGCGTTGTCAATGCTGCGTGCGAAAGCGCCAATGTCATTCTTTTCAAGCGCCCGCGCTGCCTTCAAAAGCTCCGCGCTGATATTTCGCGATATTGCCCCCCATCCCTTGTTTTTTACAAAGTGGTCTTTTGAGAGGATTTTGTAGAGCGCGTAGGAAATTACAGAGAGCCGCGCAAGGCTGGTATCATTGGTCTCAGCTGCCTCTTCGATAAAATCATTTCCAAGCCTTTTGAGGTTCTGGGCATAAGAGCCGGAAAACGCCTCGGAGAGCGATTGCAGCCTTTGGAGCAAGCCTTCGTTCATAGGCATATTATTGCCAAAACCGGTTATTTAATGGTTGCATTTTGCAAAGAGTGCCTGCTTTGTAATAGTTTTCTAAGCCCGCCTTCCGCGCTGCGATGCGCTGTATTTCCACGGGTCTTTTCCTTTTTTTATGTGCCTATCTGCAGAAGTTTCAACTCCTAAAAGGCTTGCTTTATGCAAAAGTGAGACGAGTTTGCCACTGCTGGCTTTCACGCCCTGCCTGGGTCCTGGGTTGCGCTCAAATTGCATCTCACCCGGAAACATATTTCTCAAAAGCTCCCATGACACTATGTGCCGAAGGCGCTGTCTTCTCCAGTCCTTAAGGCTCGGTGCCATCATTCTTATTCTTGCGGATTGCACAACAGCAAACCTGCCGCGGAATTTTTCCGTAAGAAACATATCGTCATGAATACGCTGGTCCACGGGCATTTTTACGTTGACTGCATCTTCGCGCTTAATTGCATAGCACGGCCCATTAATTGCGGTTATTTTTGGTTTTCCTGAAGCTATTCTTTTCCTGAACGGTTCAAAAATTCCAAAATTTTCCTGCAGGCGTTCTAAAACAGTGCTTGCAATTGCAAGTTCTTTTCTTGATGTGAGCGCCTTGTCAAGTTCAGTGAATGTATTTTGCTCAAGAATTGAATCGGCATCGGTAAAAAATAGTGTGCGGGACTTTGGGTTGCTGTGCTTTACAATCTCTTCCCATGCCGCATTTTTGCCTTTCTTTTCAAGCGTTAAAACTTTCACCAAATTTGGGTGCCTTTCCCCGAGTGCATTTGCAGCTGCAAGTGATTCAGCGCTTTCCTTAAGCCCGTTAACACAAATCAGCAGTTCTTTTTCTCGTTCCTCATTCCAAAGAGTTGATTTCATTACTCCTGCAACTATCACTTCCAAAGTGCCGGCCCTTTCCTTCCATACTGGTATGCAGACTGAAATCATGTAAATAAAGTGTTTTAGCACGAATTTAATGGTTGCGCAGCCATTTGCCAAGTTTTTTATTCTCGAAAGCCATTTTCTTAGCTAGATGAATCCTAAGATTATTCTGGCTCTTTTAGTGCTTTTGTTCCCTCTTGCGGCTAGCGCCATTTCCAGTAATGACGCGGTAAATTTCATAGTAAACACTAACCATTTCCTCTACGATGCCGAAACCTATACCCCGCCCAATGTTTCGGTTCATTACGGTGAAAGCGATTACTGGGTAATTCCAATCACTGCTGGAAAGGACATAGTCACTTATTTTCCCGTGAATTCAAAAACCGGCACCCTTTCGGTTAGCAAAGCGGACAACCGCGCGCTTTTCACTCTTGCAAACAACCTGCGCGAACTCCAGCTCATAAAGGAATCAATAACTCCGAATTCAGGAATAGACTGGATTTTCACGCAAAAATACCAGACAGTTTTTAGTGAAATGTCGCTTCAGATTAGTGATGAGATTTACCAATTGAACACCGTTGAAACCGCGCTCAAGGGCAAGGGAATCACAGCGGACTTAGGCGGTATGAAAGCGCAGCTGCTTTCAATGAGCGCAACATCCTCTTCAATTGCAAAAAAAATCGCCGATTCCTCGCAGTCCGAGAATGATTTTGCAACCAAGCCTTCTGAGGAAACTTTCAGCGAGATGAATGATTCATTCAAGGGTGTTTTCGATTCCATAAATTCGCTAAATTCAACTTTTCTCTCATACAACAGCCAGAGAAACAAGCTAAAGCAGCAGATTTCAATAGCGGACCTTGAGGCGCAGGAAAAATCCCAGCTCTCAGCTATTCTCGATATCCCTCCAAGCCTTCAGTCGCTTGGAAATTACAATATCAATTCGCAGCAGATAAGCGAGAAGCTCAATTCTTCGCTTCAGGAAACCTCGCTGCGCATGGATTCGCTCCTTGATGAGTTCTCAAACAGGATGCTCAAAAACGATGTATACGACCTGATTTATGCGGACAATGAAAAAATAAAGAAAGACACGCCTTTCAACTCACTCTCTGAGGCGCGCAGCGGAATTCTCTCAGAGCAGCAGCGCTCTCTTTGGGAAAACCAAACCAAAGTAAACCAGCTTGAGCAGGATTATTCGCGCGCGCTAAAGTTCTATGGCGAGAAGAATTTCGAGAGCGCAAACACATATGCGGCAACAGCGATTGATGATGCGATAGCGGTTTACAAAAGAGGCCAAAAGCCGCCTGTTGCGGGCCCTGCGATTTCACAGGATTTTCTCTTCCAGGCAGCGGGAATTCTTGTTGTGCTCCTCGCGCTTCTCTATGTTTTCAACAACCGCGGGAAAATAAAGGGAGCCATTACAAAGGAGCCTGAAGAAGTGAACCTTTATGGGTAAATTTTTATCCGCGCTTTTTTTTCTGATGCTTATTTCCCCAGCGCTTGCCGATATTTCAGTTGAAGTTTCTGCGGTAGGGGAAGGCGGCTCTTTGTTTTACCCTCTAGAAGTGAAGTTCTATCACATCGCGGTCACAAACCTATCTGATGAGCCTTCAGAGAACGTTAATGTGACCCTTATTGCTCCGCCTGAGATGGTTTTTCTAATTGACGGCAGGGAGGAGCGCGAGCGCGTGATTTCATTCCTGCAAATACTCCCCGGAAGAACAGAGGAGCGCGATTTTGATGTGAAGGCGCTTTCAGCGTCCACCGCGCCGGTTCAATTAAGGGCGAATTATTCTGCCGGGGACCAGAACGGGTCTGTTTTTGCACCTGCAATTGTACGCAGCGGCCCTCTTTTGCTCACGGCAACACTTGGCAAGGATTCAATCCAGCCAGGGGAGGATGCGAATTTTGATTTTTCCATGAAGAATGATTCCGCGCAGGCGCTTTCCGCGATAAGGGCGGAGCTTTTCTCCTCGGGAAATGTGATAGTTGAGGGCGCGCCTTTTGAGAGGGATTCTCTTGCCGCAGGGGAAACAATTTCCGATTCGCTTGGATTCACTCTTGCAAAAGACACCGGCGAGGGGAATATTGCAATAAGGGTATTTTTCGATGATTCTAATGGAACGCATGTGCTTGAAAAATCGCTTCCATTCGAGGTGCAGACAAAGGGAATTTTCGCGCTCCTTCTGGTTGCGGGCGTTGTGCTTTTGGTGCTTATTTATTTTTACAACAAGGGCAGGGAAGATGATTCCCACGGCGATGATTCACCCAATGATGAACCTGAAGAAAAGGGCGGAAAGTGGGCACAGGGCCATTAAAAGATGCTGAAAAAGTCCATTGACTTGAATGGCAACGTAGGATTTTACGCAACCCTTACAAGTTTTCCTGTTTTTTTCGCGTAATGAAATGAGAGCTGCAAAAGTATCCACGAGCCAATAAGCCAAATGGCGCTTAGTGCAATCATGGCAACCCAGTCAGCCTTTGCCGCTCCCGACGTTTCTTTTATGAGGTTGAATGCATGAGAGCTTGGCAAAAGCTGCGCAAGTGAATAGAGCGGCTCTGGAAGTATCTCAAGCGGGTAATACACTCCCGAAAACACCACGAGAATATCAGGAAGCGTCCAGACCAGAAATATGGCGTTTTCCCCGTGTGGGAATATTATTGCAAGGTTTAGCATCCCAATTGATATGCCAAAAATAAAAAGGAAAAAGAGCGCCGCTATGAATTCTATCTGCGTTGGCAGCGCCATGCCATAAAAAAAGTGCGCGGTTGCAAAAAAGAGGCCTATTACTATTATGCACTTGAGTATGCCTGTCATTATTCCGCCCAAAACGAATTCGCGCAGCCTCATTGGGGAGACAAATAGGTGCGTAAGTGAATTCGACCAGAATTCATCCATGTACCCAACCGCTATTCCCATCTGCATCTGCTGAACAACCTGCCATCCTGCCATTCCAAGCACCACGAGTGTTATTACCGCGGGGTCATTGTTTAGCGCTTTTGCAAGGAATACAAATGCGAGAAGAAGCGTAAGCGGCCAGACCGTTGTGTCCATTAGGCGAAAGAGGTTCTGTGACATCAGCTTTGTGTTCTTGTAGAACTGGCTGTATGCGCGCGTGAGTGATTTATTCATCCTCTTCCACCCATTTCTCTTTTGTCAGGTGCAGGAAAATTTCCTCAAGGTTTGCTTTTGGCTTTCCCGCAAGTTTTCTGAGTTCGGAGATTTTTCCGAACGCGATAATTTTCCCGCCCCTTATGAGTGCAATGCGATCGCAGAGCTGCTCAGCTTCCGCCATGTAATGCGTTGTAAGAAGGATTGTTTT